>NC_011060.1:2105369-2409658 GCF_000020645.1 Pelodictyon phaeoclathratiforme BU-1 | reverse complement strand
TGGTATTGATGGTATTCGTGATCTTCTTCAGGCCTATGACCGCCCGATTTTTTTCGGAGTAGTGAAGCCAAATATCGGACTCAGTCCAGCCAATTTTGCCGAGATTGCCTATCAGAGCTGGCTTGGAGGGCTTGATATTGCCAAGGATGACGAAATGCTTGCCGATGTTGACTGGTCTTCCCTGATTGAGCGATCCCGAGTACTGGGAGAGGCAAGAGCTCGGGCGGAAAAGGAGACCGGAGAGCCAAAAATTTATCTTGCAAATGTTACGGATGAGGTTGACCGACTTCTTGAGCAGCACGACATTGCCGTCAGCAATGGAGCGAATGCTTTGCTGATCAATGCTCTGCCGGTTGGACTCAGCGCTGTCAGAATGCTTGCCCGGCATACGAAGGTGCCACTTATTGGCCATTTTCCCTTTATTGCGGCTTTCAGCAGGATGGAAAAATATGGTGTCCATTCAAGGGTTATGACCAAACTTCAGCGCCTTGCCGGTCTTGATTCGATTATTATGCCCGGTTTTGGCAGCAGGATGATGACCCCTGAAGAGGAGGTAAAGGACAATATTGCCGAGTGTCTGCAGGAGTTTGGTCATATCAGGCGTTCGCTTCCCGTTCCAGGAGGCAGTGATTCAGCGCTTACGCTTGAAACCGTCTACCGGAAAGTGGGGAGTGTCGATTTTGGTTTTGTACCGGGTCGGGGGATTTTTGGCCATCCTATGGGCCCCAGAGCCGGAGCCATGAGTATCCGTCAGGCATGGGAGGCTATTGAGCAGGGTATCTCTCTTGAAACTTATGCTGTTGGCCGCCCTGAGCTTGAGGTGATGGTCGATGGGATAAACAGAAAAAAGTAAGTATCAGTAAAAAGAAGAGGTCTGCTCATGGGGAGACTGGATGAGAAGGTTGCCGTCATTACCGGTTCAACCAGAGGAATCGGTAAAGCGATAGCTCATGAGTTTGTGCGCCAGGGCGCAAAGGTGGTTATAACCTCTTCTTCGAATGCCAATGTTCAGGCGGCTGTTGCGGAGTTTCCTCCGGGCAGCGCCTTCGGCTGTGTCTGTGATGTTGTTTCGGCTGCTGATATGGAGCGCCTGATTGATGCGGCGACAAAGAGGTTTGGCCGGATAGACTGTTTTATCAATAATGCGGGAATCTCTGATCCCTTCATGAACATTACAGAGAGTGATCCTGAGCGATGGGGAAGGGTTATTGATACCAATCTTAAGGGTACCTATAATGGCTGTCGTGCGGCAATCAGCTATTTTCTCAGGGAAGATATTCCAGGCAAGATTATCAATATGGCTGGTTCGGGCACAGACAGTGGCTCAAACACACCGTGGATGAGTGCCTACGGTTCCACCAAGGCTGCCATAGCCCGTTTTACCTATGCGGTTGCTGCGGAGTATAAACATACCGGGATCTCTGTCATGCTGCTCCATCCTGGTCTGGTGCGTACCGGGATGGTCAGTTCCGATAACCCGACACCTGAACTTTCCCGGCAGTTGGCCACCTTCAGTACCATTCTTGATATTTTTGCCCAGTCGCCGTCGGTCGCCGCAAAGCTTGCGGTACAGTTGGCTTCTGACTGGAGCGACTCCAAAACCGGTATCTATCTTTCCGCTCTTCGTGGAAGAAGAAAAAAATGGTTGCTCCTCACCTATCCCTTCCGTAAAATGATGAACAGGATTGACCGCCGAACCTATTAATATTGAGGATCGTCATGCTGAAAGCTGCTGCACCGATAATCACGCTGTTTGTTCTTGTTCTGGCAACCCTTCAGGGCTGTTACAGCTTTGCAGGTTCATCGCTGCCTGCACATCTGAAAACGATTGCCATTCCGGTGTTTGAAGATCGCAGCGCAGCCGGTATCGCGCAGCTCAGGGGGGAGTTGACCGGCTCTCTTGTCAATCGAATCGAGTCGCAAAGCCCTCTTCGCGTTACTCCCTCTCTGGCTCGTGCCGATGCGTTGCTGGAAGGTGCCCTTATCTCCTTTTCTGATGCTCCGAGCCAGCTTTCGAGCATAACCGAGCGGGCGATGACGAATCGGGTTACGCTTGTTGTACAGGTTACAATGGTTGATCGGGTGAAAAAAACAGCGATGTTTACCCAATCATTTGTCGGATTTTCCGATTATCGTACTGGTGACCCTGTCGGCCAGCAGGAGGCGCTCCGATTTTGTGTTGACCAGATTATTGATGAGATTTTTGACAGGGTGGTTTCCGGCTGGTGATCTGTCTGAATCGTTACCTGTCAAGTAACTCCTGCAGTTGTCAGGAATCATTAAGGGAGGTTGTTTATGGGATTGCATAAGGATATTGACTATCGGCTTGAACTCGCCCGCGGGTTCTTGCAGGAGGCGGAGCAGGATTACGCTCTCGGGCGCTGGCGTGCCTGTGTTTCGGGCTCCATACTTGTTCTTGAAAATACCGGTCTTGCTGTATTAATGCTTTTTGGTGTCTCACCGTTGACCCATAAGCCGGGCAAGCATTTATCACAACTGATAATGGAAGGTACGGTCACCAAAGAGGTTGCTGCCTTGATTGAACAGATTTTGCCTGATTTTGAAAAATATGATTCCCATGAAAAGATGCTGGCGAGGTATGGCAACGAGTCGTCATACCAGCTTCCCTGGGCGCTCTTTCATGAAGAGGAGGGTATCACGGCTATTGAGGCTGCCCGCAAGTCGATGCGTGTGAGTTCCGAACTGGCTGAATTGGTTCAGTAAGAGGGGGAAGAGCCATCAGGTAACCCGGCGCCACCTTTTTTTTCCTGGAAAAACAGTGCTTGAAAAAGCCGGTTAAATTAACTATATAGTCATATGCTTTTACGGCTATATAGTTAATTCCAGGTTATTCTCGACTTCTTTTGTTCCCTTTATAACCCGAAACGATTGCCTTCCTGCCAGATTTGAGTTCTGCAGGCTGCTATCGGTTCTTCGCCGTTTTTTACGGACAATGGTATCGTTACGGGTTATTTGCTGCTATGAAGTCGGGTATGCCATAACCCTCAATCAGAAGTAATATGACCAGAAAATTTGTAGTATGTGCGACTCTTCTGGTCGCGCTCCTGGAGTCATCAACAGCATTTGCTACGAACGGCATGAACCTTGAGGGGTATGGCGCCAAATCACATGCTCTCGGTGGAGCTGGTATGGCCTTTGATACGGGTAACTCTGCCGTGATGAATAATCCGGCGACACTTGGGATGATGAAAAATGGCCAGGAAGAGATTGGCCTTGGTATCAGGGGGCTTCACCCAGATGTGTCGGTCGGGTATGGCTCTTTGTCAGACAAGTCTGAAGGAACAGCATACTACATGCCCTCTCTTTCCTATATGAGAAAAGATGGCAGCATTGCCTGGGGTGTGGCTGTTCTTGCCCAGGGTGGGATGGGAACGGAGTATGGCAAAAATTCCCCCCTTTTCCAGTACGGGATGCCCATGTCTATGAGTGGAGCAGTTCCTCTGAGTGGCGAGGCTATTCGATCAGAAGTTGGTATCGGTCGCCTGATGTTTCCTCTTGCCTGGAATCTCACTCCAAATACGACCATTGGTGCATCACTCGATCTTATCTGGGGAAGCATGGATCTGCAGATGGATATGGATGGCGCTCATTTTGCCGGGATGGCAATGCAGGGCCAGGGTGGCTCGGTCAGTGGCTCCATGTTTAATACACTCGGTTCATTCATCAGTTCTGGCGCGATTACTGACGTTAATTATGTTCGTTTTGACTTTTCCAATGGCACTCCATTTATGGGTGAGGCGGTCGGGTATGGATCGGGGTTCAAGACGGGATTTACACACAAGTTCAGCAATCTTCTGACCATCGGGGCCACTTATCACTCAAGGATAGCGCTCTCTGATATGAAGAGTTCAAGGGCGACGCTCTCTTTTTCAGGAGCAGGGCCGGCATTCACTCAATCCGATCCGGTATCGGTCAGTGGCACCATCAAGGTCAAGAATTTTGGGTGGCCGGAAACCTGGGCGGCAGGTCTTGCCCTCTATCCGGCAAAGCGCTGGATGATTGTCGGTGATGTCAAATATCTGGACTGGTCATGGGCAATGAGCAAATTCAGCACCACTTTTATTGCCGACAATTCTGCATCGAACGGCCCGTTTCAGGGACAGACACTTGATGTGGATATGACCCAGAATTGGGATGATCAGTGGATTTATTCAATCGGTGTGCAGTATAAGGCATCGGAGCGGCTTGCACTTCGTGCAGGGGCAAGTTTTTCGACCAATCCTGTTCCGGACAGCTATCTTAATCCGATGTTTCCTGCGATTACCGAAAATCATTATACCGGTGGTTTCGGTTATAAGTTGACGGATAAATCAACAGTTTCCGCCGCACTTGTGTTTGTCCCGGAAGTAACGGCAACCAATGCCGATGGTCTGGTCATCAGTCACAGCCAGATGAACTGGTCGCTGAACTATGCACACCAATTGTAACGGTGGGGAGGGGTGCTCATCTTTCTGCTCCAGGAAGGAGCAAAACGAAGATTTTCAGATAAGGCAACAGATTGTTTAACAATAATTCAACTTGTATTATGAGAAAAATTACGCTGCTCTTCGCAACACTTTTTTTGCTTTCCTGTTCTGCAGTCCAGGCGGATACCTTTGATCCCGCCAAATTGCCGGTAACCAAGCAAACTGTATCGGGTAAATATCTCTCGGCAAAAGAGGCTCTTGAGATGAAGGGCAACAACCCCGCCACTGTTTTATTTGTTGATGTACGTACAGCAGCAGAAACCGAATATGTTGGCATTGCTGATCAGGTAGATATCAATATTCCCTTCATGCAGGATGACTACTCAACATGGGACAGTAAAAAAGAGCGCTTTCTGATGAATCCCAACTCCAGCTTTACCCTGAAGGTTGCCGAGGCATTGCAAGTGCGGGGCTTGAAAAATTCTGATGCTGTTGTTCTGATCTGTCGCTCTGGTGATCGCAGTGCAGGCGCAGCCAATCTCCTGAGTCAGGCTGGTTATACCAATGTCTATTCTGTCTATGATGGTTTTGAGGGCGATATGGCAAAAGAGGGAGTGAACAAAGGTCGCCGCCTGGTAAACGGATGGAAGAATGCGGGTTTGCCTTGGGGTTATTCTCTCAACAAGGAGAGGGCATACTTTTCCACCCGGTAAGTGGGTTGTTCCAGGGGTTGTTCCGGGCAGCTTTCTGCTCTGCACCATCCGGCACGAATGTTGACCAGCAAAGAGAGGAGATTTGCTCTTGTTCTCATTTTCTTTTTTGAAGAGCAAATTTCTTTTCTTAAAATAACAATCTTCAATTATATAACAATACAGTAACTTAATTGGTGTTTTTTCGGCCATCTTCCTTCGTTTTGGCGTGATCTGATGAAAAAAACGTTTATCGTTCAAAAATTGAGTGTACAGCCATGATTCAAAAAGGTCATTCATCAATCACCTCTCTTTTATTACCGGTCATGCTGACAGGGATGCTGCTCTTTTTTCCGACAGCAGTTTTTGCCGTGCCACCTGAGCCTGTTGTGGAGACCGCATGGTGGGTTTGGGAGATCGCGCTGTTTATCTTTTCTTTTTTTCTCGGTATCGTTGCCGTTATTGGAGGCGTTGGAGGGGGAGTGCTGTTTGTTCCTATTGTAAGCAGTTTTTTCCCGTTTCATATTGACTTTGTTCGGGGTGCGGGATTGCTTGTGGCGCTTTCCGGAGCTCTTTCAGCCGGGGCTCCCTTGCTCAAGAAAGGGCTTGCCAATCTCAAATTGGCTCTTTCCATGGCATTGATTGCTTCAATCAGTTCAATAGCCGGTGCGATGGTTGGCTTGGCCATGCCGGAAAATATTGTCCAATTGTCTCTTGGAGCGGCAATTCTCGGTATTTCAGTAATCATGCTTCTTTCAAAAAATTCAGCATATCCTGAGATCACAGAGCCGGATAACCTGTCCAAAATATTGCATATCTATGGCATCTATTACGATGAACAGCTTGGTAAGGATGTCAGTTGGCAGATCCATCGTACGCCAATTGGTCTCTTTCTTTTTGTTGTGATTGGATTTATGGCAGGAATGTTCGGGCTGGGTGCCGGATGGGCGAATGTACCGGTCTTCAATCTTGTTCTTGGCGTTCCGCTGAGAGTTTCGGTTGCTACCAGTATTTTTGTGCTTTCTATCAATGATACCGCTGCAGCATGGGTCTATCTGCACAAGGGAGCGGTACTTCCTCTTATCGCAATTCCATCGGTTGCCGGCATGATGATCGGCACAAAAATTGGGGCAAAGCTTTTGACAAAGGTGCATACCCGTGTTGTCAGACGCCTTGTTATTACTTTGCTTGCAGCAGCGGGATTGAGAGCGCTTTTAAAAGGATTCGGAATCTGACGACGATTAATTATTACCATGAAAGAACAACTTCACGCAAACCGGATTCAGTTGACCTATGCCAATGTCCTCTCATGGACTTCGACCTTGGGAATGATTTTTGTTGCAGCGGGTTATGTGATCTATGTTTTTCAATTGCTTCCTTCCGCCGTTTCTCCTGCCGAAATAGCCATGAACTGGCATCTTCGGGCGGCAGAATTGCACAAAGCGGTACCGGTGCCATCTGGATGGGACTGGGTTACACAATTGGGCCGGGGTGATGTTCTCAGTTATCTCTCAATCATCTACCTTTCATCGGTAACGATGCTCTGCCTTGTCGTCATTATACCGCTGTTTTTCAGGGAAAAAGATCGTATTTATACTTTGATTGCGCTGCTGCAGGTATTGGTTCTTGTTTTTGCTGCTACGGGGATAATCTCCGGGGGTCATTGACCTCGCACAGGGTTCGACTTTGCTTTGTATGTTTTTATGAGTTTTTTTTGCAACTGTATGGTTATATGGATATATAGTTCTTCTGTCGGGTTCCAAAGAAGAGATCTCGCTAAATACAGGTAATTAATTTCAGGAAAGCGTAATCAAGGAGAATAAGCATGGCTGACACAAAAAAACTTGCAATCATTGCATCACAGGGCTCACTTGACTGGGCATATCCTCCCTTCATTCTTGCTTCAACTGCTGCGGCCATGGATATGGAAGCGGTTATTTTCTTTACCTTTTATGGGCTGCCGTTGCTGAAAAAAGAGATCGACGCCAAGGTCTCTCCTCACAGTAATCCTGCCATGCCCATGAAAATGCCCTTCGGCAGCAAGGAGTTTCAGTCTTTTAACTGGCCGGTGCCGAACATCATTTCCGGTAATGTTCCCGGTTTTGATAACATGGCGACCATGCTGATGAAGGAGACCTTCAAAAAGAAAGGTGTTGCCACAATTGAGCAACTCAGGGGCATGTGTCAGGAGTTTGGTGTTCGATTCATTGCCTGCCAGATGACCATGGAGGTTTTTGGATTTGAAAAGGAGCAGTTTATTGATGGTGTTGAGTATGGTGGAGCGGCCACTTTTCTCGAGTATGCTGCCGATGCCAATATCTCGCTTTTTATCTGAAAAAAAAGGAACGCATTCTGTCAAGGCGGTGCGCAGCGTGTTGAATCGCCAAACGCCTCTCCGCAGTGAGTAACGGTAACTGACCACAGAAAGATATGTTGCGTTATCTTGATCTTGTTCGGAACTGTTTGCCTGGGGTCAAAGAGATTATGCCCTGGGATCTGGTTGAGCGCATTGGAGAGAATCCTGATTTGCTGATTCTTGATGTACGTGAGCCTTATGAGTTTGCTCTTCTGCATATCAGAGAGTCTGTAAATGTTCCGAGGGGTATTCTTGAATCTGCCTGTGAATGGGATTATGAGGAAACTGTGCCGGAACTGGTTAAAGCCAGAATGCGGGAGATTATCGTGGTTTGCCGTTCAGGGTATCGCAGTGTTCTTGCGGTGCACTCCATGCAGTTGCTTGGTTATGAACATGCGGTTTCGTTGCGGACGGGATTGAGGGGGTGGAATGATTATGAAGAACCTCTCTGGAGCAGTGCCGGGAGCATGGTTGAGCCTGCAGAAGCAGACGATTACTTTATGGCAAAGCTTCGCGCCGATCAACGGTCACCAGGGGTTTAGAAGTGTGTTTTGCATTGGAATAAAAGAGATCTAACAATATAGAATCAGGAGCATTGATATGAGTGAAACTGCAAACATCGAGCTGAATTGCGAAGGGCTGAATTGTCCCCTGCCGATTCTGAAAACAAAAAAAGCTATTGATTCACTGAACAGTGGCGAGATACTGAAAATGACCGCTACCGATCCTGGTTCAGTCAATGATATGGCTTCATGGGCAAAGCGTACCGGTCATGAGCTTGTTTCTCATACCGAGGCCTCAAATGTGCATACCTTCATGATCAGGAAGAAATAAGCTGAGGATGAGAAGAGCGTAACTCTCTTGTTTTGTTGATTGGTTCTGTCTTATAAAGAAGCTGGTTAAACATGAGTCCTTCTTTAGAGGGCCGCAAGGGGATGAAATGCATTTGGAAAACTTGCCACGTTTGATGATTTCGGCTCCACACAAGAGTGCCGGCAAGACCATGCTCAGCCTCGGTATTTCGTCGTATCTCTCAGCGCAGGGAGTCTCTGTCAGGAGTTTCAAGAAGGGGCCGGACTATATCGATCCAATGTGGCATAAACTTGCTTCCGGCAACGAATGCTATAATCTTGATCCCTACCTGATGGGGAGGGCCGGGTGCCTTGCCTCTTTTCAGGGGAAGAGTTGTATTGGGGAGAACTGCCTTGCTCTTGTTGAAGGTAATCATGGGTTGCATGATGGTCTCTCTCTCGATGGTTCCGACAGTAGCGCCGGGCTTGCCCAATTGCTTGATACACCGGTCTTGCTTGTCGTTGACAGCAGAAAAATGAACAGGGGGATCGCCGCGCTTGTTCTGGGTATGCAGGCAATGCCGCCGAAGGTGCATATTGCCGGTGTGATCTTGAATCAGGTAACAAGTTCACGTCAGGGTGAAAAACAGAAAGCAGCGATTGAGCAGTACTGCAACGTACCCGTGTTGGGTGCACTTCCATATGACAAGGAACTGGTTATTCCTGAACGCCATCTTGGACTGACAACAGTCGGAGAGATTACTGATGCCGAAAGGTTTATTCGGGGTGCAGCAGATCGGATAGCGCATTATTGTGACATGAAGGCAATTCAATCGCTTTTTTATCAGGCGCCACCGATGCTGATGGGGAAGGTTGACTGTTTTGGGAAGAGGTGTACAGGAAGAGCGAGGATAGGCGTATTCCTGGACGCAGCCTTCTCATTTTACTATCCTGACAACCTTGATGCACTGAAGAACAATGGAGCGGATCTGGTTTTTATCAACTCTCTGGAGGAGCGTTCTTTGCCGGATCTTGATGCGCTCTATCTGGGGGGAGGCTTCCCGGAACTTTTTTTTGATGTTTTAAGCGCCAACAGGGGACTTTTGAGGGATGTGCGCGAACGGGTGGAAGCTGGTATGCCGCTTTATGCAGAGTGTGGAGGGTTGATCTATCTTTGCCGGAATGCCTCTTATGGAGGGAAAACGGTCTCCCTTGCCGGTATTCTGCCCATTGATATCGGTTTTGCCCGTCATCCTGCAGGGCATGGATATCTTGATCTCAGGAGCAGGACGGACTCCCCCTGGTTTCGAAAGGGTACGCAGATCAGGGCTCATGAGTTTCATTATGCAAGGCCTGTTATGCCGCCCGCTGGCTGTTCCTATCAGTTTGATGTTACGCGGGGAAGCGGAATAACCGGAGAGAGTGACGGGGTTCTTTATCGTAATCTTTTTGCATCGTTTGCGCACCTGCATGTTATCGGTAATCCGGAGTGGGCTGAAACGTTTCTCTCTCTGGCATCAGCATTCAAGGAGAGCGGCCGTTGAGAGGGGTGAAGGCCACCTCAAAATCAGCATAAAAAAAACGGATTTTTATCCCGAAATATTCTTGCTTCGTTTGGAAAATTAGTGACAAACTGTTAGCATACATCACTATATGATCATGTACCCATACCGTTGCGTTAAGTGCTTGTTTTACACGAAGCACGCTTTTTGTTGTTCGTGATCAAGAGAAGGGGAAAATAGTTTTTTTATAAAATATCACTGAAGGAGAGAACCATGGGAATTGAGTTTAATGGCGTCTGTTATGAAACTGATGAGAACGGTTATCTGATTAACCTTGATGATTGGTCGGAGGATCTCGCGAAGATATTGGCAGAAGGAGAGGAGATCGACATGACCGAAGAGCATTGGAATATTGTAAGGTTTCTCCGTCGTTATTATGATGAGTATCAGATCGCTCCTGCTGTCAAGGTGCTTACCAAGGCTATTGCTGCTGAAAATAATATGGACAAAAAAGCTGCTTCTGAATTCCTCTATGGCCTCTTTCCGAAAGGTCCGGGTCTGCAGGCTTGTAAGGTTGCAGGACTACCAAAGCCCACGGGTTGCGTTTAAGAGACGGAAAGCTTGTTGCTGACCCGAATTTACTGTGAATCAAAGGAGGTTACTAATGGAAGGTGCTAAAGATGCTGCTTCACAAGAGGTAAATAATGGCAATGATGCCGGTCTGGCAGGGAATGAACAATTTCTGCACCCGACACCCATGCTTGACGAATTGGAAAAAGGTCCTTGGCCGAGTTTTATCAGCGGTTTCAAGGAACTTGCCGAAAGAACCCGGAAGCCAATGCTCCGGGGTGTGATGGATCAGCTTGAATACTCCTACAACACCAAGATGGGCTACTGGAAAGGCGGTCTTGTTACTGTTGATGGATATGGCGCCGGTGTCATCACTCGTTATTCAATGATTAAAGACAAATTTCCGGAGGCTACCGAATTCCATACCATGCGTATTCAGCCTGCGCCAGGGTTGCACTACAACACAACCATGATGCGTCAGCTTTGTGATATCTGGGAGAAGTATGGCAGTGGTGTGATAGCCTTGCATGGTCAGACCGGTGATATCATGCTGCAGGGAATTGAACAGGACAAGGTTCAGGCTTGCTTCGATGAGCTGAACCAGGCAGGATGGGATCTTGGTGGCGCTGGTGCGGGTATGCGTACAGCGGTTTCCTGTATTGGTCAAGCCCGTTGTGAAAATGCCTGTTATAACAACCTTGAAGTGCATTTGAAACTTCTGAAGCATTTCGTTGGAGCCCTTCATCGTCCTGAGTGGAACTATAAAATCAAATTCAAGTTCTCCGGATGCCCCAATGATTGCACAAATTCGATCATGCGTTCCGATCTGGCTGTCATTGGTACATGGAAAGATGCCATTCAGGTTGAGCCTGATGAGGTAAAGGCATGGATTGCAGAGAAAGGTATCGACGCTCTTGTTAACCAGGTTATCAATCTCTGTCCAACCAAGGCAATCGCGCTCAAAGAGGGTGAGATGGTTATCGACAGCAGGGATTGCGTGCGTTGCATGCATTGCCTGAATGCTATGCCAAAAGCGCTTTCTCCCGGCAAGGAGCGGGGTATCTCTCTTTTGATGGGTGGCAAAAATACCCTCAAGGTCGGTGTCAATATGGGGTCGATGATTGTCCCGTTCATGAAAATGGAGAGCGAAGAGGATCTTGAAGCGTTTACAGAGCTGACAGAGCAAATTATCGACTGGTGGGATGATAACGGACTGGATCACGAAAGAATTGGTGAAACCATTGAGCGTGTCGGTCTCAAGCAGTTTCTTGAGGGTGTGGGCATGGATGTGGATATCAATATGGTGACAAGGCCGCGTGATAATCCATACTTCAAGGCGAAATACTGATAATTCCGGTTGGCTGCGGCTGAAGCGCCGAAAAATTCAATTCTCTATAAAAAGGCAGTAAACTGCCCCAAAGGAAGGATACTATTTTATGAGCAGTCCTGAAAAAAAGTGGAAAACCGTTGAGTCGGGGCCTCACAGTTATGAGGAGGCACTCCATCCCGTTGTTCGGAAAAACTACGGAAAGTGGAAATATCATGAAATTCCAAAACCCGGCGTTTTGAAGCATGTGGCCGAAAGCGGCGATGCCATCTATACCGTTCGGGCGGGAACTCCCCGTCAGGATACCGTCGATATGGTTCGCAGGCTTTGTGATATTGCCGATAAATATTGTGATGGCTATTTCCGTTTCACGATACGGAACAATGTTGAGTTCCTCACACCCCGGCAAGAAAATGTTGAGTTGATGATCAAGGAACTTGAAGAGATGGGTTTTCCTGTTGGGGGAACCGGCTCATGCGTCTCTTCTGTTTCTCATACACAAGGTTGGCTTCATTGCGATATTCCGGCAACCGATGCATCCGGTGTCGTCAAATCAATGATGGACTCTCTCTATCATGAGTTCCGCCATATGGAGATGCCTAACAAGGTGCGTCTCTCTACCTCCTGCTGTTCGATAAACTGTGGTGGCCAGGCAGATATTGCGGTCGTTGTGAAGCACACGCGTCCGCCGCGTATTAATCACGATAACCTGTCGATGATTTGTGAGTTGCCAAAAGCCGTTACCCGTTGTCCGGTTGCAGCCATACGCCCGACCATGGTCAATGGCAAACGCTCACTGATGGTTGATGAGGCCAAGTGTATTTGCTGCGGAGCCTGCTTTGGCGCCTGTCCTTCCATGGAGATCAACCACCCGGAACATTCCA
The DNA here is from genome assembly GCF_000020645.1 of Pelodictyon phaeoclathratiforme BU-1. Taxonomy (GTDB): domain Bacteria; phylum Bacteroidota; class Chlorobiia; order Chlorobiales; family Chlorobiaceae; genus Chlorobium; species Chlorobium phaeoclathratiforme. The sequence goes on along the minus strand of NC_011060.1, from coordinate 2,397,112 downwards.
AATTTGCAATCTGGGTCGGCGGGAAAAACAGCAATGCCCGATCAAAGCCATCAACAATGAGTATAGTTGCCCATAATCTGCCGAATAATCCACCCCGTTGGCCTGAGGTCACTGAGGCGGTCGGTAAAATTCTTTCTGCTTACAAAGAGGGCGGGCGTCCCTGGGAAAGAGTGGGTGAATGGATTAACCGGATTGGCTGGAAACGTTTTTTTGAAGAGACCGGGCTTACCTTTGATGAGGACATGATTGACAGTTACCGTCATGCAAGAAGCACGTTCAATCAGTCGGCTCATGTTCGCTTTTAGATAAAGGAGAAATTCATGAAGGTAGAATCAAATCCATATCTTGATTTTGCGATAAATTACCAATTTCCTGCGTTCAGTGAACTGACGGGAGTTGACAAGATTGTCGCTTTTGGAGATCATAGTCATAAATGCCCTGTGTATGTCCGGCAACTTCCTCCATGCACGGCTGAATGCCCGGCAGGAGAGGATATCCGTGGCTATCACCGTCTGCTTAAGGGTGTTGACAAATCTGATGATGCGTGGAAAGCGGCATGGGAACTGTTGGTTCAGGCCAATCCATTCCCTGCTGTTATGGGCCGGATATGCCCGCATCCCTGTGAAAGCGCCTGTAATCGTCAGTACCATGATGAAAGTGTTGGAATCAATGCTGTTGAGCAGGCAATTGGTAATTATGGTATTGAAACGGGTCTTGAACTTCCCGCTCCAGGGTCCGACACCGGCAAACGGGTTGCGGTTATCGGAGGTGGTCCTGCAGGGCTTTCCGCAGCCTATCAGTTGCGTCGAAAAGGTCATGCCGTAACGATTTACGATGCTAATGAAAAACTTGGTGGCATGGTTCTCTACGGTATTATGGGCTATCGCGTCGACAGGAAAGTTCTTGAAACCGAGATACAGCGCATCATAAAGCTTGGTGTCGAAACAAAAATGGGGGTTCGCGTCGGAAGAGATATCTCTTTTGAGGAGCTGGAAAAAGAGTACGATGCCGTTTTCATGGGAGTTGGCGCCCAGGTCGGTCGTGGATTGCCGATACCAGGATTTGCCGATACTGCGGGAGCGACAAACGCTATTGACTTTCTGACCAAATATGAGGTCGAGGGAGATGCAATCTCAATTGGTAAAAAGGTGGTTGTTATCGGTGACGGTAACGTAGCCATGGATGTGGCCCGCCTGGCCCTCCGTCTTGGTTCGGAAGCCATTGTGATTTCAGGAGTGCCAAGGGAGGAGATGGCCTGTTTTTCAGATGAGTTTGATGATGCCGTGAGGGAAGGCGCCCAAATTCACTATACAACAGGCGCACTCGAAGTTCTTGTTGCCGACAACGCCGTGAGCGGGTTGTTTTGCTCCAGAATGATCAAAAAGGTAAAAGGGGAGGAGGGATGGAATTCACCGATACCTTTTTTCCGTTATCGCAATACCGAAGAGAGCTTCCAGCTTGAGGCCGATATGGTTGTTGCTGCAATTGGACAGACAACCGATATGCGAGGTTTTGAAAGCGTTACAGAGGGCCGTCCCTGGCTCAAGGTTGATCGTTATTTTCGTCTTTCCGGAAAGGAAAAAGTTTTTGGTGGAGGCGATGCCATACGCGTTGATTTGATTACGACGGCGGTCGGTCATGGGCGCAAGGCTGCAAATTCGATTGATGCCTTCCTGAAAGGTGAAGCGCTTTCCGACCAGGGGTATCAGGAGGTGACAAAGGTACAGAAACAGGATATTCTTTACTTTGAACATTCTGATCAACTCAAAAGAGAGAGTGTTGAACTTGAAGAGGTCGTTGGCAACCATGATGAGCTGCTTCAGGCTTTGACAAAGGAGCAGGCCGAGCAGGAATCTGCGCGTTGCATGAGTTGTGGACTCTGTTTTGACTGTAAACAGTGTCTCTCTTTCTGTCCCCAGGAGGCGGTCACCCGTTTCAGGGATAACCCTGTTGGCGAGGTGGTCTATACCAATTATTCAAAATGTGTCGGGTGCCATATCTGTGCACTGGTGTGTCCCTCCGGTTACATTCAGATGGGAATGGGAGAAGGTCTTTGACTCTTTTTGTGAGAGACAATCATGAAAATCAAGGAGGCAACAACGTTATGTACGATGATTTAATCCATCAGGTGCAGGAAGCAATTGCATACTCCGGAAGTTGGGCAGAGAAGGGGTGGCCTGTTACGTTTGGACCAAACAATATTGAGGTTTCAACTCTCAAACAGGCCCAGGCTCTTCCCCGGAATTTTGTTTACCGCGATGAGGCTGTGAATTACTGGCAACAGGTTCTGCTGACAGGAAACGATACTGCTGTTGCCGGCAGAAAGGCATTGGCAGCCCTGAAAGAGGGTAATCTGCAGGCCGCTGCCGATGCGCTCTATCTGTCGCAGTATATCGAGAAACCTTTTGCTGCCAGCTCCGCTACCTGGGCTCCTTTGTATGAAGCCCTGAAGCAGGACATGGCGGAGAAACAGGTTGTGTGACCAGCGTCGTTACTTGTTTATAACATTAAAAAAAGAAAGGAGATAGGGTGAAAATAGGAATCCTGCTCAAAGAAGGGCCATACAACCATCAGGCATCAGATACAGCGTACAAGTTTGCCGCTGCAGCCATAAAAAAAGGACATACAGTTGATGCTGTATTTCTCTACAATGATGGGGTCACCAATGTTACGAAGCTTATGGATCCACCCCAGGATGACCGTAATATTGCCGCCCGCTGGAGTGCATTAAGCCTGGAGCATGGCGTCGAGATCCTTGCCTGTATAGCGGCATCAAAACGTCGGGGAATAAATGATGATCTTCTCATTAAGGGAGGATTAATTACCGGACTTGGAACGCTCACCGACATTGCCATCCGTAACGACCGCCTGGTAACCTTTGGAGACTAAAATTATGGGAAGCATGGAATTAGAGGGAAACGAGAATGTAAAAAAAATCATGCATGTGTTGCGTCATGCGCCACATGGCACGATCTATACGTATGAGGGACTGGAGATGATTCTGATCATGGCCGCCTATGAGCAAGACCTCTCGGTTGTCTTCATTGGTGACGGGGTCTATGCCCTTAAAAAAGGTCAGGATACAACGGCTATCGGTATCAAGGGTTTTTCGCGCACCTTCATGGCTCTTGATGGATATGATGTAGAAAAACTCTATGTCGATCAGCACTCACTTGAAGAGAGGGGACTGAGTGAAGATGACCTGCTTGTTGATGTCGAGGTGATGAATGCTGAAGAGATCGGCATGTTGATGAAAGAACAGGATGTCATTATTCATCACTGAACACTCCCTGAACTTATAAAACATTATCCGTTACTATGCTACATACCATTAACAAATCTCCTTTTGAAACCTGCACGATGGAGACCTGCTTCAGGTTTCTTGCGCCGGGTGATCCTGTTCTTTTCATTGAGGATGCTGTTTATGCCGTTCAGGCAGGCAACAGGTTTTCTCCGATGATTGAAACGATTCAGAAAAATAATCCACTCTTTGCCCTTCAGCCAGACCTGAGTGCAAGGGGTATTGAGGATGTTATCAGTGGGATTGGCTTAATCGATTATGAGGGTTTTGTTGGACTGGTTGAGGAACACCAGGTAAACAACTGGCTCTGACAAGCGGGTATGGCAAGCTTTGAAAACCGTTATTACCGTGCCTTATGACTATAGAATGGGCTAAACTGCTTCAGGAAAACAGGAAGGAGATTCTTGACGGCTGGGTGAAGCGTGAGTTGCTGTTATTTTCCGGAAAAATGGCTCCGCATTCACCCGTTGCGGAGGCTTTTTCGGAAGCTCTTGAGATGGTTCTCGATCATTGTGAAAAAAACAGCGAGCTCCTCACGGAAGCTCTGGTACAGGTTTCAAGGATTCTTGCCGTTCAGGATTTGCCGCCTTCAAGGTCGTTGTCGCTTTTTTTTGAACTGAAAAGAATGATTCAGGAGATCTCTGTGAGAGGAGGTCAGAAAAAATCGTTGAAACAGGGTGAGCTGGATGCATTGCAGTGCCGCCTTGAAGAGATCACCCTTCAGGCATTTGACTGTTATATGATGCATCGTGAAAAAATTGCACAGCTTAAGGTCGATGAGAACAAACGTCACCATTTTATGCAGTTACGGAGGGCTGAAGGATGAAAAAAGTAATTATGCCCCTCGTCATGGTCGGCGTTCTTTGCCTCATTCCCTATGTCGGTATCAAATATTTAGGACAGGCATATCTTTTCGCTGTTGTCATTCCTCTTGCCTCTCTGACGATACTGATCGGCGGTTTCCTTCTGCGCCTGGTTAACTGGTTTATAAGGCCTGTTCCTTTTCGTATTCCCACAACCTGCGGACAGGAAAAATCCCTTGACTGGATCAGGCAGGAGAAATTTGAAAGTCCGTCACACCTTTGGCAGGTAGTTGTCAGGGTATTGGGTGAAGTGCTGCTTTTTCGCTCCCTTTTCAGGAACACGAAAGCAGAACTGCACGCAGGACCGAAACTTGCCTATGGTTCAACCAAATGGTTATGGCTTGGAGGCCTGTTGTTTCACTGGTCGCTGCTGGTTATTGTTCTGCGGCATACCAAGTTCTTTTTTGCTACCATTCCGGGGTTTGCTGATGTTCTTGAAAATGCTGATCGATTCTTCGATATTACGCTTCCGGCATTTTATCTCACTGATGCACTTGTTCTTGCCGCCATCACGTTTCTTGTTTTCCGCAGGTTGAGCGATGCCAAGCTGCGTCTGATTTCGCTGCCGACTGATTTTTTCCCGCTCTTTTTGATCATGGCCATTGCGCTTGCAGGGATGCTCATGCGCTATGTTACCAAAATTAACGTGATGCCGGTAAAGGATCAGATGTTGTTGCTCATGGATTTTGATTTTACTCTTCCTGGTGAAACCGGGATGCTCTTTTCAGTGCACCTTTTTCTGGTGTGTATGCTGGCGATCTATTTTCCGTTCAGCAAGCTCATGCATATGGGAGGAATCTTTTTAAGCCCGACACGCAACCTCTGTAACAACAGCAGGGAGAAAAGGCACATCAATCCATGGAATCCTGACATTAAATTCAGGAGCTATTCCGAGTATGAGGATGAGTTCCGGGACAAAATGAAAAAAGCGGGTCTACCGGTTGAAAAGCAATAACTATGTCTAAATACGTCACAAAACAGTCCGAACTCAAGCAGGAGTTTGAAAAGAAAAAACCAGCCCTTCTCAAGGAGGACTATTCCGGCAAGGAGTGGTGGGATTTGCCCGTTGAGTTCCGTGACGGGAACTGGTGCTTTGCTGCCAAGCCGGAGATACTCGAAGATCTCGGTTTTGCAAATCCGCGCAAATGGGCGGCAACAGACGAAGACTGGAAATTGCCCATAGGATGGGAGAAGACCGTCAGGGATGGGCTGAAAAGCCGTCTGAAGCGCTTCCGCTCCTTCAAGCTATTTCTTGACACCTGTGTGCGTTGCGGGGCCTGTGCCGACAAGTGCCATTTTTTTCTTGGTACCGGAGATCCCAAAAACATGCCGGTTTTAAGGGCTGAGCTTATTCGTTCGGTCTATCGTAACGATTTTCCGCTGGCCGAGAAAATCCTGAAAGGTTTTTCCGGATCAAGAAAGCTTACGGTTGAGGTGATCAAAGAGTGGCACATGTATTTCAATCAGTGTACCGAGTGCCGCCGTTGTTCTGTTTTTTGCCCCATGGGCATTGATACAGCCGAAATCACGATGATGGGCCGTGAACTTCTGAACCTGATCGGCGTCAACAACAACTGGCTTCTTGCTCCCGTTTCCAATTGCAATCGCACAGGGAACCATCTCGGCATTGAACCGCACACCTTCGTGCAGAATATCAAGTCTCTCGTCGAAGATATCGAGGATCTCACGGGTGTTAAAGTAAACCCCACCTTTAATCGCAAGGGTGCAGAAGTCCTCTTTGTAACACCATCCGGCGATGTTTTCGGCGATCCCGGCGTCTATACCATGATGGGTTACCTGCTTCTTTTTCATCACATCGGGCTCGACTATACCATCAGCACCTACGCATCGGAGGGAGGTAATTTCGGCATGTTTGCCTCCAACGAGATGATGAAAAAGCTGAACGCAAAAATGTACCATGAGGCGAAGCGACTTGGTGTTAAATGGATTCTTGGGGGTGAATGCGGTCACATGTGGCGTGTGGTGCATCAATATATGGGTACCATGAACGGTCCGGCAGATTTTCTCCAGGTGCCGGTTTCGCCAATCACCGGTACAAAATTCCATAATGCTGCAGCGACCAAAATGGTGCATATTGCTGAGTTTACCGCTGACTTGATTCATCATAAAAAACTCAAGCTCGATCCGAAACGTAACGATCATCTTCGCACAACCTTTCATGATTCCTGCAATGTCGCAAGAGGCATGGGTATGTTTGAAGAGCCTCGCTCTGTTCTGCGGAACGTCTGCAATACTTTTCATGAAATGGCTGAAAATACCATCAGGGAACAGACCTTCTGTTGTGGTTCCGGAAGTGGCCTGAATGCAGAAGAGTTCATGGATATCAGGATGCGGGGAGGTTTTCCAAGAGCGAGCGCAGTCAAACAGGTCAAGGAAAAATATAATGTAAACACCCTGGTTACCATCTGTGCCATTGACCGGGCCAGCCTTCCCACACTGATGAAATACTGGAACCCCGGAGTTTCGGTATATGGTCTTCACGAACTGGTAGGCAACGCCCTTGTCATGGAAGGGGAGAAAAAGAGAAGCAGTGACCTGAGGGAGAGTCCTATGGCAGGTTTCGAAGGGGAGGAGGATGATGATGAATAGAGATCAGAGAGTTCTTTTTGCCGTGCTGGCCCTTTTCATTCTTGCGGCACTCTGGATTTTCCGGCCAACCGTAAACGCGGAAAATGTTTCGGTGCACGCCGTTGCATCGGCCCCGATCGACAGTACCGTCTGTATTGCCCCAACGGAGTATATGCGGAACAGTCACATGCAGGTTCTTGACAATTGGCGTCGTACCGGCGCTCGGGATAGTCATCCTTATGTTACCCCCGACGGCAGAAAATTTCAGAAGAGTCTGGATACCTGTCTTGGCTGTCATGGAACAAACCGATATTTTTGCATAAGCTGCCATATGTATGCCGACGCCAAGCCGAATTGCTGGAATTGTCATCAATCCCCTTTAGAAAAACCGTGATGAACGAAGAGAGAAGAGGATTTATCAAGAAAACCGGAGCAGGAATCCTTGCAGGCATTGGAGCTGCTTCAGGTCTTTTTCTGCATATACCGATGGAACAGACGGATGCGTCCGTTTTCTCTGACAGGAAGAGCACCGGCACTACCCGCTGGGGTATGCTGATTGATATGCGAACATGCAGGGAAGGGTGTCAAAAGTGTGTTGATGCCTGCCACAAAAGCCATAATGTCCCCGACTTCGGCCATTCACGGCATGAAATCAAGTGGATAGAGAAAAGCCCGTACAGCACACTCTTTCCAACGGCTCCCCAGGAGTTTGCCGATAAAGAGAGAGGCAACAGAACCATTCCATCGCTTTGCAATCATTGTGCCGAGCCACCCTGTGTCCGTTCATGTCCGACCGAGGCAGTATTCAAACGCAATGATGGTATTGTCGCATTTGATTATCACCGTTGTATTGGTTGCCGTTCCTGTATGGCATCCTGCCCCTATGGAGCTGTCAGCTTTAACTGGAGAGAACCGAGGCCAGCCCTCAAGGCAATCAGTGAGAGTTATCCAACAAGGGAGATGGGGGTTGCCGAAAAGTGCAACTTCTGTTCCGAACGTCTGCTGAAGGGGGCTTTGCCCGCCTGTGTTGAAGCGTGTCCTGAAAAAACACTGATTTTTGGTGACCTTAATGATCCCGAGTCCGGGATTCGCAAGCTTCTTGCAAGCAATCAGACCATGCAAAGAAAACCTGAACTGGGAACACTCCCTTCAGTTTTTTACATCATCTAATGACTTCCCATGATTGAGAAAGCCTTGAAAGGAAACCGACCTTACTGGATATGGATTATCTCCCTTCTGTCGGTTATTGCATTTGGCATCTCCGCCTATGCTCAGCAGATGCGACTCGGTCTTTCTGTAACCGGGCTGGGAGTGGATGCCAGTTTGGGGCTCTCCTTCATGCAATACTCCTTTATGGCGGCCCTCTCAGCCTCCTCTGTTTTGGTGATGCTGCCTTTTTTCCTCCATGATTACAAGCCACTGGGAAAAATTGCGGTCATTGCCCAATTTCTTGCAGTTTCAGCAGCGGCGACCGCCCTCCTTTTTTTGTTTGTTGACATGGGCAAGCCGCATCTTATCTTCGATCTGTTGCGCTATGCAACTCCGCATTCACTCTATTCCTGGGCTTTTCTCCTGTTGAATGCTTTTCTTTTCATCAACCTTGCAAGCAGTTGGGCCACTCTTGGCGCTGAACGAAAGGATGTTCCGGCAGCGACCTGGGTCAAATCCCTCAATTACCTCTCCATTCCTTTTGCAATCAGCATTCCTGTTGTTACGGGACTCTCCTCATCAACGTTTCCGGTTGATTCCGGCACACTTTCGTTACTTGCACCCCGTTTTCTTCTCTCTGCCTTTGCCGCCGGCTCAGCGCTGCTGTTGCTGATTGTGCTGATTCTGAAAAGAACAGCCGCCTTTGATGCGGGAAAGGAGGTAACCAGTCAGCTTGTTCTGTTCCTTGTCTATGCAGGATCGCTCAATTTCCTTTTTTCGGGCATCAATTGTTTTATCTGCACAAGTCAGGCGGCCCCCATTCTCCTCCTCTCACTCCTTTTGGGGATAGCGTCGATTGCGGTATTGCTGGCACCAAAATTGATCAGTTCCACCAATTGGCTTGCTGCCGCCGCTGCGGGAGTGGTGCTGGCCATCTGGATGGAAAAAAGTGTCGCCCTGCTTCATGCGCCAATGGGTGGAATCGCAGCCTATACTCCCACATCAACAGAACTTTCCATCACGCTTGGAGTCTGCTCTTTTGGTCTGCTTCTTTTTACCATGCTTCTCAAGGTGACTGTTTCTGTCAAAGCGGTAAATGAACGATGAACGGGATTTCATCGTTCTCTCTGACTCTTCTCTCTCCAGTCGAAGAAACATAACCTTTCTCCGCAAAGAACATGATGCAGGGCTTGCCCTTGTCAAGCAGGAGTGCAGGCGGGCATCCTGAGGGAGAGTTGTTCGTATCTTTTTTCTCAAGCAGTCAAATATGAGGAACCATGAAAGTTTTTTTGCCGATTAACGTCAGGATTGATGACAAGAAAATTCTTTTTGTGGGAGGCGGTAAAATCGCCATGCACAAAATAAAGACGGTTGAACAGTATTCACGGAACATTACGCTTGTTGCTCCTGAAATTCATGAGGATTTAAAAGGTTCAGGATTTGAAGAGATCTATAAAGAGTATGAAAAATCGGATCTTGCCGGTTTTTTTCTCGTCTATGCATGTACGAACAATCTTGAGTTGAACAGGGTGATCAAGCAGGATGCCGCTGAATGTGGAATTTTGGTCAATGTTGTCGATAACAGGGAGTTGTCTGATTTTATCTCCCCGGCGGTCATTAAAAAAGATGAGATGACCATTGCCATCTCTTCCAATGGAGAAAATGTTAAAAAGTCTGTAGAATGGCGGGAGATCATAAAATCCATGCTGGAACAGGCTCATTTGTAAACAAATCATAATCGACAGAAGGGCGAGGTAATGAAATCAAGAGAAGAGAGCAGTATCACTGTTGCTGAACCTCAAAAAAGAGGGTACGTCTACATCATTGGCGCGGGTCCTGGTGATCCGGAATTACTGACCATAAAGGCTGAGAGAGTTCTCCATACAGCAGATGTCATTCTCTATGATGATCTGGTGAGCATTGAACTTGTCGCCCTGTTTGATGCCCTGAAAATTTACACAGGCAAAAGAAAGGACTGCCATCATTTTGAGCAGGATGCCATTAATGCAGAGATCATTCATCATGCCCTGCAAGGCAAAACAGTCTGCCGATTAAAGGGTGGAGATCCCTTTATTTTTGGTCGTGGAGGCGAAGAGATCGACGTATTAAGGCAACACGGAATAGGCTATGAAATCATTCCCGGTATTACAGCCGCACATGGCGCAAGTGCGTACACTGAAATTCCACTGACCATGAGAAAGGTCTCCTCTTCTGTTGCTTTTTGTACGGGTCACCCGGTCAATAAAATCCAGGTTCCGGATGCTGATACCCTTGTTTACTACATGGTAGCATCGACCGTGCATGATGTGCTTGATGCTGTCGCTGCAAAGGGCCGGAGTGAGGGTACCATGGTTGCCATTGTTCAGAATGCAACACGTTACAACCAGAAAGTTGTTACGGGAACTCTCGGTGAATTGAGAAAAAGTGAGAAGGCGGTTTATTCACCGGCACTGCTTATTGTTGGCGAGACGATCAACCAGTTTGTCCGGGAGAACTGGTTTTCCAAAAAGCAAAAAGTGCTCGTTATGGGCGGGGATTGTGCCATGTATGGGAGTGACGCCTATCTGGTCGTGCATTTTCCATGCAAGCCGGTTGAGGGAGCAGAGAGCATCGGGGAGAGTCCGCTGCTATCCGTTCATCATGGCTTGCAGGATGAGATCCCGGATCTTGACTTCATTGATGAGGTCTACTTTTCCTCAACAGCCTGTGTCCGGGATTTTAAAGAGCATTACCAGAACATGCCGCAAGGGATCAGGGTAACAGCGGCTGATCAGGAAATCTATGCCGAGTACAGGAAGCTGCTCAGTGTCTGAACAGGATCACTCTTGATCCCCTTGACCGAAATTGCTGTCACGACCTCTTAACGTTTATCTCAAAACCGTTTATATGGATAACTTTACCGTCTGGTGGCAGCATTTGCCATCGCAAATGGATCCGGTTCTCTTCTCACTCGGTAATTTCCCTCTTCGCTGGTATGGAATGATGTACATCATTGCTTTTGGCGTTGTTTTTCTGCTTACTCGTTATCGTCTTTCCTCGGAAAAACTCCCTTTTGATCCCCCATTCATCGGCGATGCCCTCACCTGGGCTATGGCCGGTGTCGTTCTCGGTGGCAAGATCGGCTACATTTTGTTTTACGGACTGCACAGCTTTCTTGCCGATCCCGTCGGCACGCTTCTTCCTTTTGCCGCAACTGCCGAGGGTTATCGTTTTACAGGTATAACCGGTATGTCCTATCATGGCGGACTTCTTGGAGTCATGCTCTCCATGTGGTTGTTTGCAAGGTCACAAAAAAGAGCTTTTCTGCAAACGCTCGACCTTTTTATTCCCTCCATTCCGCTTGGTTATACCTTTGGGAGGATCGGAAACTTTATCAACGGTGAACTCTATGGCAGAGTAACGGAGGCAGCCATTGGCATGTATTTCCCCTCTGCACCCACCAGTGAACTTCGCCATCCTTCGCAGCTCTATGAAGCATTTTTTGAGGGAATCCTGCTCTTTGTGCTTCTCTGGACACTCCGAAAAAAATTGCCGTTGCCGGGTTCGCTTTCCGGGATATACCTTTTTGGCTATGGATTTGTTCGCTTTTTTATCGAGTTTTTTCGTGAGCCCGATATTCAGCTCGGCTTCGTTTTTCTCAACTTTTCCATGGGTCAGCTCCTCTGCTGTGTCATGATGATCGCAGGCCTTGCCCTGTTGTTCAAGGTTATCATTTCATCAGGTATTTCGTTATTCGTCAATCGCCGATACTGAAAGAGCACGGGAGCCATGTTCACTGCTGCAGGGTGACAATATTCTTTGGAACGACAGTGATGAGCGGGCTGCCGTTCCTGTTAATGACGAAAAATGTTCTCAGATTGGTGCAAAGAAGAGATCTCTGAAAAAACGATACACAGCGGAAGAGAGAGAACAAAGTCGCCAGCGAGGCCGCGGGCGGGCACTTTTTTATTGCCCAAAATAAATGGTATGTTCTCCACATCTGTAAATCCAGCGCTGATCTGCGGTGCGTGTTGGTGCTCTGTTCAGCTTTTGTTTCGGTCAGCGCCCTTGAGGGTAACATGCGGGTTGCAGTTATGAGTTGCAATATTGTCGGTCACAAATTTTGAATGGAGTTGTGCAGAAAATGAACAAAGTATCCCGCATCCATTGTAAAGCTTTACAAAGCAAGATCATGACGGCGGAAGAGGCCGCAGCCCTTATCTCTTCCGGAGACAACGTTGGTATGAGCGGGTTTACCGGCTCAGGTTATCCCAAGGCGGTGCCTTTAGCGCTCGCCAAACGTATTGAAACGGCCAACAGCGCCGGAGAGAAATTCAGGATCGGAGTTTGGACCGGCGCATCCACCGCACCCGAACTGGATGGAGCGTTGGCCAAGGTAGATGGTGTGGAAATGCGACTTCCTTATCAATCAGACCCTACTTGCCGGAAGCGTATTAATGCCGGAGAGATGGAGTATATCGATATTCACCTCTCTCATGTAGCCCAGTTCGTCTGGTTCGGCTTTCTCGGAAAACTGAATATTGCTGTTGTTGAAGTTGCGGGTATTCTCGAAGATGGGCGCCTCATACCTTCGAGTTCGATTGGTAATAACAAAACCTGGCTGGAACAGGCCGACAAGGTGATCCTTGAAGTGAACTCATGGCAAGACTCTCGTCTGGAGGGAATGCATGACATTTATTATGGTACCAATCTGCCCCCGAATCGTCAACCGATCCCGATGGTACACCCGCATGACCGGATCGGTGACCCCTACCTGCATTGCGATCCTGACAAAGTTATCGCTATCATCGAAACCTATAGTCCTGATCGAAATTCTGATTTCTCGGCACCTGATGAAAAATCTCGCCTGATTGCCGGTCATATCCTCGAATTTCTTGAACATGAGGTGAAGCGTGGACGCCTCCCAAAGAACCTTCTGCCGTTACAGTCGGGTGTTGGCAATATTGCCAATGCTGTCATGGCTGGTCTGAACCATGGGCCGTTTGAGAACATGACCGCTTATACCGAAGTGCTGCAGGATGGTATGCTCGAACTTCTTCATTCCGGCAAGTTAGTTTCTGCTTCAGCGACGGCATTCTCCTTGAGCGATAAGGCTCTGGTACAACTCTACGCCCATCTTGATGAATACAAGGACAAGATTATCCTGCGACCACAGGAGATCAGCAACCATCCTGAAATTATTCGTCGATTGGGGGTCATTGCCATGAACGGTATGATCGAGGCTGATATTTACGGTAATGTCAATTCGACCCATGTGATGGGCAGCGCTATCATGAATGGCATTGGTGGCTCAGGTGATTTTGCACGCAATGCCTATATCTCCATATTCATGACACCATCCCAGGCAAAGGATGGTCAGGTTTCCTGCATTGTGCCCATGGTATCCCACGTCGACCATACGGAACACGATGTTCAGATCCTGGTGACCGAGCAGGGACTTGCTGATCTGCGTGGCCTCTCTCCAACCCAGCGAGCAAAAGTGATTATTGAAAACTGTGCTCACCCGAATTTCAAGCCAGCATTGCGGGACTACCACAAACGCGCACTTGAGCACTCTTTCGGGAAACATACCCCCCATCTGCTTGACGAAGCATTAAGCTGGCATCAGCGATACCTTACTACCGGCCAGATGTAAGGCAAACTGTTTTTTTTGCACGAAGTATACCCTTTGCCGGAGCCGGGCTGATTTTGGCAGAAAGTCCCTTTTTCAGGCATCTTTTTTTTTCGGCACACAACCCCTCCTGCAGTGCAAGCCTGGCAAACCGGGCTTGCACTGACCGTTTCAGGGCATTGAGCAAGCAAAATCAGCGAGAGTCAGCAACGTATTATTCTGAAATAAGTTAGAGATAGGTTACCCGGTAATTACGGTCAGGAGGTGAATTCCTCTGGCCGAAGCTTGACAACCGGCTTTAATTTTTTATATTAATGAGCATATGACAATAATTATAGTGCAACTCTTTTGCGAAGGGTGACTCTGCTGTGGTCACACCAATAACTCATTTTCCGGAAAGGACATTGATTATGTGGAAATTACTTTCTTTGCTCCAGAAACATCTGGTTTGGAGCATTCCTCTCGCCATGCTGGCCGGGCTGTTGTTCGGATTAGCGACCGACGCGGCTTTTCTGCGCTGGACCATTCTTCCGCTTACCTTTCTCATGGTCTATCCTATGATGGTTACGATGAATGTGCGAGAGCTTCTCAATCCTGGCGGCAACAAACTGCAGGGCGTTACGCTTGCTCTCAATTTTCTCGTGATGCCCGCCATTGGTTATGGAATTGGCCTGTTGTTTTTCGCCGATCAGCCCATGGTCAGGCTTGCACTGCTGCTGACATCACTGCTGCCTACCTCCGGCATGACCATCTCCTGGACAGGTTTTGCCAAAGGGAATGTGCCTGCAGCGGTCAAAATGACGGTGATTGGTTTGATCGCAGGTTCTCTGCTTGCGCCGCTCTACCTCAATGTGCTTCTGGGTGCGGTGGTCGAAATCCCGCTGTTACAGGTATTCATGCAAATCGGGTTAATTGTTTTCCTGCCGTTGGTGCTTGGTACCGTTACCCAACGCTGGCTGGTGAAGAGCTATGGAGAGCGGGAGTTTAATCAGCGCTTCAAGCCAAAGTTTCCTCCCTTTTCGACGTTGGGCGTTCTCGGTATTGTGTTTGTATCCATAGCTCTCAAGGCAAAAAGTATCTTTGCGAACCCGGCAATGCTGCCGAATCTGCTTTTACCGCTGGTGTTGCTCTATACGATCAATTTTATCATCAGTACGCTCGTTGGCAAGAGCCTGTTCAAGCGAAGCGATGCCATTGCTTTTGTTTATGGTACTGTTATGAGGAACCTCTCGATTGCGCTTGCGATTGCCCTTGGTGTGTTCCGCGAAAAGGGCGCTGATGCTGCGCTGTTGATTGCATTGGCCTATATCGTTCAAGTGCAGGCTGCGGCATGGTATGTAAAGTTAACCGACCGCCTCTTCGGAGCCCCGCTTTCCAGCCCTGCCATGGCGTCCGAATCTGTCAAAGGAGGCTGAACCGGGCAACGCCATGATTCACCACTCAACTCTCCAAGCCTGTTTTCCGGGGAAAAAATTATTTCAGGTTGGGTATGTTGGGCTGGATGATTGCACAATTCAAACAGTTAATCCGAAGAATTTTATTTATACTGAAGAGAGTCGGCGAGTGCAGCGTTGGCTGACAGGTTCAGTTATTCTCTCTGGAGTGCTGCACGCTTCGGGGGATTTTATCTGGAGGGGATATGGACGAGAACGAGTCAGTGGAGCGGTTGTGGGAATTGGCCGAAGAGACGTATGAAAATGCGAGGGAGAGTCTGAATGAGGCCATTGAAGCTGATTACCAGTTTACTCTTGATGATCTTGACAAAATTATACCTGAAATTGCTAAAAGAGTCTTTATGATGGGCTTCATTACAGGACTGGAGACACAACTTCTGGATGAGGATGAGGAGTAAGTGGATGTTGCTGACCTGTAGTTGAGACTCTTGACAGGAAAGAGCTCTTGTTTTTCTTCGATTGCAACTGATCTGTGTTGCAGGTGCTTGGGTGGCTTATAACACTAAAAGGCGGTTATGAAAGGAATTATTCTCGCAGGGGGCTCTGGCACACGGCTCTATCCCGTCACCAGGGCAGTATCAAAACAGCTTCTTCCTGTTTATGACAAACCGATGATCTATTATCCCCTGACAACACTGATGCTGTCGGGGATAAGGGAAATTCTCATTATCACCACTCCTGAAGACCAGTCGATGTTCATGAAACTGCTTGGAGATGGTCATGAGTGGGGTATTTCGCTCTCCTATATTGTGCAACCCTCTCCTGACGGACTTGCCCAGGCCTTCATTCTTGGTGAGGATTTTATTGGCAGTAATGACGTCGCCCTGATCCTTGGAGACAATATTTTTTTCGGTTATGCTTTCAGTCCCATGCTTGAGGCAGCGGTTCAGAGCGTACAACAAGAGCGAAAGGCAACCATATTCGGTTACTATGTCAGTGACCCGGAGCGTTATGGTGTGGCGGAGCTTGATGCGGAAGGAAATGTGCTCTCTCTGGAGGAAAAGCCGGAGAAGCCGAAATCAAATTATGCCGTTGTCGGACTCTATTTTTATCCGAACAATGTCGTTGAAATTGCAAAACAGGTACGTCCATCAGATCGGGGAGAGCTTGAAATCACCTCGGTCAATGAGGAGTATCTGAGGCGGAAAGAGCTCAAGTGCTCCATGCTGGGACGCGGTTTCGCCTGGCTGGATACCGGCACGCATGAATCTTTCCAGGAGGCAGGGAATTTTATCCAGACCGTTGAAAAACGACAGGGGCTTAAAATTGCCTGTCCGGAAGAGATTGCCTGGCGAAATGGCTGGATAACGGGTGATGAGCTGTTACAGTTATCCGAGCCTCTGATGAAAAGTCATTACGGCCAGTATCTTCGGCAGTTGCTTGTTCAGAAACAGTGAGTTCTTTCTTTGCTCCTATACAGGTTCGTATTTTTCTGCCGTTCATTTGTTATCTGAAAAAAAACAGGACTCTTTTGCCGATACATTTTTTGTGTGATTGCCGGTTCAATTTTTTTTGAAGCGCTTATGCAAGTGATTATAACAGCCATACCAGATGTTCTGATATTTGAACCGAAGGTTTTTGGCGATGATCGGGGCTATTTTTTTGAATCGTTCCGGCAGGATCTTTTTGAGCAGCATGTCGGTCATGTTGCCTTTGTGCAGGATAATGAGTCGAAGTCGGGGTACGGAGTGCTTCGCGGTCTTCATTTTCAGAAACCGCCATTTACGCAGTCCAAGCTTGTTCGTGCCCTTTATGGCAGTGTGCTTGATGTTGCTGTCGATCTGCGTCTTGGTTCCCCCTGGTACGGTCGTCACGTCTCCTGTCTGCTCGATACCGAGCGGAAGCGAATGCTCTGGGTTCCAAAAGGGTTTGCCCACGGCTTTCTTGTGCTCTCCCAAGAGGCGGTTTTTGCCTACAAGTGCGATAACTACTATACGCCATCGCATGATGCCGGTATTCGATGGAACGATCCATCCCTCGCCGTCGACTGGCAGCTTCCGCCGGAAGTGATCAGGGTCTCTGGCAAAGATGCCGAACAGCCTGCCTTCTCCTCAGTTGACACCTTTGCGTATGAAGCGTTCCGGCAGGACAAGCTCTATCCCCGGAAATAGTTTTTGCAGATTCCAGCTTTCTCCGTCAGGGGAGAAGAGATGCTCTTTTCGGAGTCAGTCTGATTTCAGCTTAGCAACCAACAGCTTTTGGTATATTTCCCGGAGCTGGTTATGGAGTATGACCGCTTACTTGTAAATTAAAAATCGTTACAGCATTAAAACAGGGAGGAAAATGGGAAAGAGCTATGAGGTGGGCAGCGGCGATTTTTTTCGTGAAAAGATCATAGCGGCGATTTTTTATGGATTTCGTACCATCAAAGAGCCCGTATCCATAACGGTTCATCCTGACCTCATGATGAGAATAAGGGCTGATTTTAAGGATAAAGTGATTGCGCCGAAAAGTGTTGGCGATACAGAGATGTTTTTCGGGGTGCCGGTTATTGAGGATGCCACAAAAGAGAAGGATCATATCTCTGTGCAGTAAGGCCTGAACGAAACCACACCATTTTCGCTCTTTGTCAGCCATGAAGGTTACGGTTTCAATAGCCGATTTCTTCTGTTTGAATGCGTTCTCAAAGGACATGATAACACGCTTTCGGATCCGTTTCAAAAACCTGTAACCACTTTTAAACCGCTTGCTCATTGTAAAAAAGCACCGGGATATTGAACTGTTTTGATATTGGGGAGTGTTACGTAGTGCCAGAAAGAAAACCCCTGTTTTTTGAAAATTTGACAACCTCCCGCCGGATTAAAAACCATTTTTAATGATCAACAAAAGGCGTTTTTGTGCTGATCGTGACACGCCATGGGTAAACTACCGAATTTTGCTCCAGGAAGCGTCATAACGAACGGATCTCTCCCTGCGAATTGGTAAAAAACTCTTTTTTTGGGGAGAGAACTCAGGCAGCTTTTTTGTAGGGCCCTCGATGTCGCTTCGCATCCTGCTTGTACAAGAGTGCTCCATAACGATGAATGTTGCGAGCCAGCACTGCAAGGGCAACATAGCGATTGAATCCTTTGATGCCATCATCAGGGCATATATCCAAGCCGTGAACCTCAAGTGCGTTGATTGCTGATTCAACTGCCGAATGCTGCCGTCGCAGTCTCCTGAATTCCGGCTCGGATTCATGAGCTTTGTCGATTTTTGAGAGCTTGCCTTTTTTCGGCATAACAACTTTTTCAAGAAGCGCTTTCAGGTCGCGTTGGTTATCCGGGCTATGAAAGCCTTTGTCGTAGCTGATCGATCGCAAGTTTGGAAAACGTTGCTTGGTCTCTTCGATAATGGACACTGCGATGTCGCTATCGACAACTTTTTCCATGACCTGATGATGCAGGATAAAACGATACTGATCTTCGATAATACAGACCCGTAATCCCAACTCAACCGGCACTCCCGCCTTGCCTTTACTGATCCACTCGGTGTGTGGCTGAAAAATTGAAAAGACTTTCTCCGCATGCGGAATAACCTCGTCATTTATCCGACGACGAATTTGCCCCATTTGTACCTCAGCATGAGCAATATAGCCGTTAAGCTGGCTGAGCCGCAACGGATTTAAGCCACCCAGTTCTGCGCCGGTACGCACTGCCCGTTGTAACTGATAATCGACTGCCGCAAGGTAATCGAGGAGTGCTTGCTTTATTTGTTGATCTTTGAGAGCTTTCTTTTCCGGCTTTTTTGATGTCGAGTGCTTGAGCTGTTGCACAATACGACGCATTCTTTTGATATGCCGGATGTTATGATCGTATTGGCGCCATTGACTTAATCCTTCATCAAAAGACCATTTCGCACAGACCTCAATGGCTTTGCGAATGGCATCGAACAACTGGCTTGTATCAGCAGGAAAGTGAACGTTGGTTTCCACCACAAACGAATCACCTCGGGCCATTAAAGGGAAATTTTCTTCCTCTTTTTTTTTACTAACGTATGACCTGCACGGACAATTTCCTGGTTGATTCGATCAAGCAATTCGGGGGTAAACAGTCGGACATTATCTTTGATGGTCTGGAGTTCATAAGATGTTTTATCAGTCCAATCGTTGTGACCAAGCATCTGGCGAAGCGTATCGTGGTGATTGACCAATTCATGAAGCCGATCGTAATCAGCGTTGATTCCCAGTCGAACGACACCCAGTACCAAAATTGCCCATTGCTCCATACCGGGACGCCCTGTGTTTGGGTCAGCTTTTCCTTCTCCTTTTTTCCGTTCAGGACGAACCTCTTCGAGGATGGCAAAAACACGCTTGCGCAACTCCTCGTCGGTGTAGATGCCCTGAAGGCCCCTCAAGATTTTTGGGATATCATCTCGTGATTTCGGATCGAAAACAATGGCAGAAATATCGGTACGACCGAACATCATTTGGTGGTTGATGACGCTACGCATAGTGGATTTCAAAAAACGAAGTTTGGAGTCTGTTTCTCTTTGAGGGCACCCTGCAACACCTTTTCTCTATCAAAAATGCTTCTAATGGGGTATTATTACGCTTTAGCTCAGGGTCCGTCAAATATCTTTGACCATGAAATAACAATATAAACTATTATTTTATAATATCATAACAGTTTTTCGTTCATCCACTACGTAAACTTTTTATTATTCGATCTCATGCGACCTGCACACATCATCCGCATACTTCCACTCTGCCTGTTCCTGCTGTTGCCCGGATGCAGCGGCAATTCCCCCGGGCAACCTGAAACCGGCAGCGAAAACGCCACGGTACAGCAGCAGGCATCAAAAATCATCGAACCCTGTGATCTCATTACAGCAAAGGATGCGGAAACCATGCTCGGCGAGGCCGTCAAGCCTGCAGAAAAAACCGACAATCAGGTAGTTGGCCAGAAACTCTGCCTGTACAACCCGGTAGATACCCAGTCTACGCAATTCCTGCAGGTTGTGCTGACCCAGGACGCCTTCATGCCGCCTCAGGGCATCACTTCCGCTTCGATCTACAAGAGTCTGAAGGATAATTTCGAAGGTATGAGAAAGGATGTCGAGGGAGTAGGAGACGAAGCGTTCTTTGCAACCGGTGGCCTCTCTACTCTCGCCGATGGTTACTACATCCAGATCGGAGCAGGCAACAACAACAATGAAACCGTGCGGAACAAGCTGATTGAGGCGGGAAAAATGGCGGTCACAAAGCTGAAGGCCTTGAAGTAGCGCAGGGGTTTCAGCCCGGTAATCTGGTCACGAAAAAAGCAGTGCAAGGTATGAGTGGCCTCTTTTTTTGTCTTTGTCATTCCTTGCCCTGCCGGGTCAGGTTGTGTGCTATATCCGCCCGGATAAGTTTGAAATATTTTCCATCATGGACAATCTCACTGACGGCAGGTATTGTCCTTGCACTCCTGATGAGTGGTGGTGGTGGCATCCGGTGGAGAAACCATTGCTTTTGTTCGATAACGAACACTTCGGCATAGTTGCGGCAGTCTGAAATTTCAACAGCGTCAGGGTTGCTGATTTTTGTCCCTAATGTCCATGCCGTCCACCACTCAAGACCGTGGGGCGCAATGATCAATGTTTTTGCCGGTGAGTGAACAAGCGCCGACAGGCTTTTCAGTTCCTGCATAGCGGCTGAAGAGAGCATAGCCTGCCCGCCGTTGACTACAAGTGATCCACTTGGCAGAAGAAGCACAAGTGCGACTCCCAACGCAAGAATGTTACGTAACCAGCGGTTGCTGATCTGTTGCATTGCGAAGCAGAGAACCAGTATACCTGGCAAAACAGCAATAAGCGCCAGCCGCAGAGCCATATCCTGAGAGAATAACGGCATAGTCAAAGCGAGGATGGAAAGCGTGGCTCCTGTAACAATAGAGATAACCTCAATCGGCAACTGCTGGCGTTTTCTCCAGATTATGCTCACAATTCCAAAAGCCGCCAGTAGCTCAAAAAACCAGAGCAGGTATGAGGTTATTGGAGATGGTACGCCTGTAGCCCCAGGCATGAACGCCCCATTCTGCACCAGGTTTGCCAGGTTAGACACCACAGAGAACAGGCGATACAGACGTTGAGCATCGAACCGCCACCAAACAGCCCCGACAATCATGACAAGAACAACGATGGCAGCAACAACCAGCGGATGCTGTGCTTTCCACGGAAATCGCTTTCGAACGAAGAGGGATGCGAGAAAAATACCTGCAAGCAAAAGCATTGTTGCTCCAAATACGGCAATATGTGTCAATGCAATCAGTGCACCAGAGAGTCCAATTCCAAGGAGATGAGCTGCCGATGGCCTCTTCATCCAGGCATTAATCTGCCAGAGCAATGCGGCAAGCAAGGCAAGGGCGAGTGAATGCTTCTGCAAATCTCCGACCACGCTTAGCGCAGGAAAGCACATGACCACAAGCAAGGCCCCGAGTGCGGAGATCCAGCGTGGAGCCATAGCGTTAAGGTTCCAACGTTCAAGCAGGAAAAAGATCGGTAACGCTGCAAACGCAGGGAGAATACCATCGATAAGTTTTACCGCGAGAAGTACACTTTCATTAATTCCATTACCCGTCAGCCTTTGCAGCAATCCGGCGAGGAGCGCCTCAAAGTAAAAAACGAGTGGCAGATCAGGCAGCGCAAGTTCTTGCCGTTCCAGTAATGCGCGTACCTGTATGAGGTAATAGGCTCCGTTGATTCCCGGCACCAGCTCAGTGCTGAAAAGGAGCCATAGACGCGCAGCCGCAGCTCCAGAAACAATAACGGCAATCCAGCAGTATTTCATTCTATGAGTGACTGGCAAAGAGTCTCTTTTTCAAGTGCGTTCTGTGCTCTCTCTCTGAAAACAGAGTCATCAGGAAAAAGTCACCATCCGCCTCTTCAACAAATGCAACAGAGAGTGCACCGCCTTCAATATCGACAATGCACATAACAGTCGCAACTTCCCTCAGGCAGCAGTATCGGCCATAATGATCTACCTTGTTTTATTTTAAGGGTTTCCGTTGATTTCTATTCCGGACTCCATTCTTGATAAACGGAACTTCCGCTGCAGAACAGGAGCATCGGCTGCTATGGCATAAATGAGAACACGCTTTTTTGTACAAGAATAAAAAACGTACTATAGAAGAGAGGGGTATGCGCCTCTCCTCAACTTGTAACCTGTGAACTGTAAAGCCATGAGTACCCGATCATCCCGAAAACTGATCACTTTCGACTGGGCAATGAAGCGCCTGCTGCGGAGCAAAGCCAACTTTGAGATTCTTGAAGGTTTTTTAAGCGAGCTTCTCGGCGAAGACATTCTTGTCCTTGACATTCTCGAAAGCGAAAGCAACAAGGAGAGGAGAAGCGACAAATTCAACCGTGTTGACCTCAAGGTAAAAAACAGAAAGGGCGAAATTATCATTATTGAAGTACAGTTTGAGCGGGAACTTGATTATCTGCAGCGGATGCTTTACGGCACTTCACGGGTCATCACTGAACATCAAAAAGAGGGCGAAGCCTATGCCAAACTGGTCAAGGTTATCTCTGTCAATATCCTCTACTTTGATCTCGGCCACGGCACCGACTACATCTATCATGGTACCACCAGCTTCACGGGGACCCATGACCATGACAAACTGCAACTCAATATCAGCCAGCAGAAGCAGTTCGGCAAGAGTCAGATCAACCACATTTATCCTGAATACTACCTGATCAGGATCAATAACTTTAACCGGATGGCCACAACATCACTTGACGAGTGGATCTACTTTCTCAAAAACGAAGAGATCAAGGATGAGTTCAAAGCCAAGGGAATTCAGAAAGCAAAACAATCTTTTTCCCTCATGAGTATGCCGGAAGAAGAGCAGTTAGCCTATGCCCGTTATCAGGATGACCTGCGTTATGAGGCCAGTCTTGTAGAATCAAACTATGGTCTCGGTCGGATGGAGGGCAAGGAGGAGGGACGGATTGAAGGAAAACTTGAAGTTGCCAACCGATTGGTAGAAAAGGGAATGAGTGCTGAAGAAGCTGCTGCTGTTGCCGGGATAGACGCAGAGCTGCTACGCCATTGAACCTTTCTTTTTACTCCTTCTAACGACCAAGCTAAGCCGTCTTTGCGCGTCAGTTGGATTTTCCTTGTTAGACACAGTCATTTCTTTTGTCTTACTCTGAATTTGGCATCAACAGACTGCCCATCACCGTAAAATAGCCTGACAAGAATCTCTGGTTTGCTATCAAGAGATTGCATCGATTCGTCAACACCTAAATTTGCCGTGTACAGAACAGAAGCTCCTCCAAACACTTCGGAAGGTTGGAACTTACTGGGTTCAATAAATGTGGAGAATTTGTACCCCGTTCCTTCGACATCTGGGTCTGGAAAAAGCACATTGGAAGAGTAAAATCTCGCGAATATTTTACCGCTACGTCCTTTGCCTACGTTTTTAATAACCCAAGAAAAGTGTATCTGAGCACCTTTTTCGTTTGGCGCCAACCATGCATCCACCGTTTCCCCTTGGAGTTCCCGTCCGTCAACTCCCATAAGAACAAGATTTGGTTTTGAGGATTTTCCAAGATATTCGCGTACCTCTGTCCGGAGTTCGTTTTTCAAAGTGTCTAAAGAAGACTTTTCAGACGATAGATTCAACCCGACCATTATAGATAGACCAGCGACTAACAAACTCAATACGCCTGCAAACAAGCCAATACCCCATTTCAAGTCCTCAATGCGAGTTTCCATGTGCTTTGATTCGTTCTGCGAAGTGTTTTGTGTGCTCTCTGTATCCATTTGTGACATTTTCCTCATCGTGGTCTAACATTGTTGAGACGATCAGCATATTTCGGAAAAACCAGACGCTCCTTTCTGTATAAGACGACTTCAAAATTATTCCGATAAGCCAATTAAATAATTGTTTTAAAATGAGATATAATGGCAGTATCATCCCGATTTATACCGATCAGCCTAAAACCATACAAGACAATTCAAACCGGATCTTTCTTTTTGAAAGTATGGGCATCGTTAAGCTGTACAGACCTTTGTTCCTCAATAGAGTCAAATAACAGTTAAAGTTACGCATAAATACAAGATAATAATACTCTTTCCTGCTAATATTTTTGTGATTGTGGAGCACCGCTTTTACTATCTCGTTGCTCTGCTGATGCAAGCGAGGCCGCCAATGTGGATAGTGCTCAGGCGTGAAAGCGTGGCGTTCATGAACTGGTGCGCAACTGCAGAAGAGCGTAACAATCCGCTTCGCCTCTTCAGCGCCTCTCTTGTTCCAGATCACCGATGGCTACGCTGCTGATGAGGGAGCTGGAGGGCAGAGAAAGAGGTCGATATCCAAGGAGTAATGAGTATCTTTTTCGCTCTCATTTTTATATCTTGATTCTCGGTCTTGGGTTGAACTCGTAACAGTACGCTGTCTCAAGGCTTCAGCGCTCTGATTGTCACCTTCAACTTTCATTTTTTTATGAATATTCTTGTTACCGGCAGTCGGGGTCAGCTTGGTTCTGAGTTGCAGGAACTCTCAACCCGCTCTGACAACCACCGTTTTTTTTTCTATGACCTTCCTGATCTCGATATTACCTCTCCCGAGCGTGTTGCTGAGCTTTGCCGTGAGCATGAGATAGAGGTGATCATCAATTGTGCGGCATATACGGCTGTGGACAAGGCGGAGTCGGATGTTGATGCGGCATTCAGGGTGAACCGGGATGGTGCTGCCGTGCTTGCGGCCTGTGCAAAGGAGCGCAATGCTCTTCTGGTGCACATTTCAACTGATTATGTTTTTAATGGCAAGTCGCATATTCCTTATCGGGAAACTGATCCCGCTACTCCGCTTGGTGTTTACGGTGTGTCGAAATGGGAAGGGGAGGAGCGTATCCGCGATATTGCGCCTTCTCACTGGATTATCCGTACCTCATGGCTCTATTCGATCTATGGCGCCAACTTTGTCAAGACGATGTTGCGTCTTGGCGCCGAGCGTTCGACGCTGAACGTTGTGGCTGACCAGATTGGTACGCCAACCTGGGCGGCTGATCTTGCAGGCGCTCTTGTTTCAATGCTTGAGCGGTACGACAAGAATAACCACTACGCAGGACGCTATCATTATTCAAATGAAGGGGTTTGCTCCTGGTATGATTTTGCCCAGGCGATCATGGAGTTGGCTGAACTGCCCTGCAGGGTGGTGCCGGTCGAAAGCAGTCAGTATCCCCAGATTGCCGAGAGACCGCATTATAGCGTTCTGAACAAGTCGGCTATAAAGGATGAGTGGAAGCTTGAAATTCCGTACTGGCGGGTATCGCTGGCTGCCATGCTTGAGAAGTTGCAGCATGGAGCGAATAAAGGATGAGAGCGGGATTGGCAACTCTAACCAAACAGTTACACTTATGCATATTTTGATTACAGGAGGGGCAGGTTTTATCGGGTCACATGTTGTCCGCCATTTCCTGAAGAGTTATCCCTCGTATACGATTACCAATCTTGACAAGTTGACTTATGCCGGAAACCTTGCCAATCTTCGCGATGTTGAGAGCAATCCGAACTATCGGTTTGTCAGGGGGGATATCACTGATGGCGATTTTCTGCTGCAGTTGTTTCAGGAGAACCAGTTTGATGGAGTGATCCATCTTGCAGCCGAGTCGCATGTTGATCGCTCGATTGCCAATCCGACGGAGTTTGTGGTGACCAATGTGCTTGGTACGGTCAATCTGCTCAATGCCGCCAGAGCCTCCTGGCAGAGTGATTATGAGGGGAAGAGGTTCTATCACATTTCAACCGATGAGGTCTATGGTTCTCTCGGTAGTGAGGGACTCTTTACCGAAGAGACTTCTTACGATCCCCACAGTCCCTACTCTGCCTCGAAAGCCTCCTCCGACCATTTTGTACGAGCCTATCACGATACTTTTGGTATTCCGGTGGTGATCAGCAACTGTTCAAACAACTACGGCTCATTCCAGTTTCCGGAAAAGCTCATCCCGCTTTTTATCAATAATATCGTCAACCGCAAGCCCCTCCCGGTTTATGGCAAGGGTGAAAACATTCGCGACTGGCTCTGGGTTGTTGATCATGCGCAGGCGATTGATGTTATATTTCATCAGGGGAAGAGTGGTGAAACCTACAATATCGGCGGTCATAACGAGTGGAGCAACATCGACCTGATCAGGCTTCTTTGCCGGATTATGGATGGGAAGCTTGGTCGTCCTTCGGGAGAGTCTGAAAAGCTTGTTACCTATGTGACTGACCGGGCTGGCCATGATCTTCGCTATGCCATCGATTCCTCGAAACTGCAGCGCGAATTGGGATGGGTTCCTTCGATCTCCTTTGAAAAAGGGCTTGAACTGACGGTTGAGTGGTATCTTTCGAATGCGGAGTGGCTTGACGATGTGACTTCAGGGGGGTATCAGCGTTATTACGAAGAGATGTATGGCAACCGCTGAGTGTTGTTTGCACCATAAACATTGAATGAAAGGGTATTTTTTATGCGAATTCTGGTTATCGGGGGCGCGGGCTATATTGGCAGCCATGTTGCAAGAGCTTTTCTTGATCGCGGATATGAGGTGACGGTGTTTGATAATCTGCAGAGCGGACTGAGGGAGAATCTTTTTGGTGATGCCCGGTTTGTCTATGGTGATATTATGCGTCCCGAGCAGTTGCGGGCTGTGATGGCTGAAGGGTTTGATGGATGTGTTCATCTTGCAGCCCTGAAAGCTGCCGGTCAGTCGATGCTGAACCCGGAGGCCTATGCTGAAGCCAATATTGCCGGGACGATCAATATCCTCAATCAGGCCTCTGAGGCGGGATTGTCGCCGATTATCTTCTCCTCTTCGGCTGCTGTCTATGGGAGTCCCCAATATCTGCCGATTGATGAGGTGCATCCAAAGGAGCCGGAAAATTTTTATGGCTTCACCAAGCTTGAAATTGAGCGTCTGCTTGGCTGGTATGACCAGCTTAAAGGGATGCGTTTTGCTGCGATTCGTTATTTCAATGCGGCTGGTTACGATGTTGAGGGGCGGGTCAAGGGACTTGAGCTGAATCCGGAGAATCTTCTGCCGATTGTGATGGAGGTGGCTGCCGGTATCCGTCCGAAACTCTCCATCTATGGCACTGATTACCCGACACGGGACGGAAGCTGCATTCGTGACTATGTGCATGTGAGTGACCTGGCAGAGGCGCATGTCACGGCCTTTGAATATATTCGAACGCACGACAAAAGTCTGACGGTGAATCTTGGCAGCCAGATCGGTGTGAGTGTTCTTGAAATGGTTGAACGGGCCCGTGCCATTACCGGGAGCGCTGTTCCTGCAGAGATGGCGCCGAGGCGTCCTGGAGATCCAGCCGAGCTTGTGGCCTCGTCCGGCAAGGCTCTGGAGCTTCTCGGCTGGGTGCCGAAGTATAGCGATGTCGATACCCTTGTTTCATCGACGTGGAAGATGTATGAGAAGTATGTAACCCGTTAATATCCAAATCTCTTTTTTCTTCATGATTATTCCTGTGATTCTCAGTGGCGGATCGGGTACAAGATTGTGGCCTCTTTCCCGTGCATTATACCCGAAACAGCTCCTTTCACTTGCCGGGGAGAAGACCATGCTGCAGGAGACGGTGCTTCGTCTTGCCGCAACCGATGATATTGGGCCGGTCTATTGTATCTGCAATGAGAGTCATCGTTTTCTGGTTGCCGAGCAACTCCATGAAATAGAGACTGATATCGGGGAGATTATTCTTGAACCAAAAGGAAGAAATACAGCTCCTGCAGCCGCCATAGCCGCAATGCTGGTGGCTGAAAAACATCCTGGAGCCATTATGCTGCTCTTGCCTGCGGATCACGTTATTCGTGATTCGGAGGCCTTTGGTCTCGCGGTTTCTGTCGGTAAGGTTGCTGCTGAAAAGGGGGAGCTGGTCACCTTTGGTATTCTCCCGCTCTCAGCGGAAACCGGTTATGGTTATATCAGGGCCTCTGTGAAGAGTGATGGTGAAAAAGGTGTTTATGCTGTTGATGAGTTTGTCGAAAAACCTGACAAGGAGACGGCAGAAAACTATCTGGCTTCGGGTGACTATTTCTGGAACAGTGGCATCTTTCTCTTCAAGGCTGAAGCCTATCTTCTCGAACTTGAAGCGCAGGCGCCAGCCATTGTTGCGGCATGTAGGGAGGCGCTCGGGAAAGCGGTTGCAGATCTTGACTTTTTAAGGCTTGATGCCGAGGCTTTTTGTGCCTCTCCTTCCGACTCCATCGATTATGCGGTGATGGAAAAAACTACGAGGGCTGCGCTTGTGCCTCTTGATGCGGGATGGAATGATGTAGGGGCCTGGTCTGCACTCTGGGATGTGCAGGAGCGTGATGATGCGGGTAATGTCAAAAGGGGTGATGTGCTGGTACATGATGTGAAGAATTGCTATATCCACGCTACGAGTCGTCTGGTTACTGCCGTCGGGCTTGATGGTCATATCATTGTTGAAACAGCCGATGCCGTGCTTGTGGCTTCAAGGGAGTGTGTCCAGGATGTCAAGGTACTCGTTGAAGAGCTGAAAAGAAGGGAGAGGGATGAGGTTGAAATTCACCGGCGTGTCTGCAGGCCCTGGGGTACCTATGAAACTGTTGATTTTTCAGAGCGCTTCAAGGTCAAGCGCATTACGGTAAATCCTGGAGCGGCGCTGTCGTTGCAAAAACATCATCATCGGGCAGAACACTGGATTGTTGTCAGGGGAACCGCCACGGTAACGATCGGGGAGAAACAAATTACGCTCTGTGAGGATCAATCGACCTATATTCCGATCGGACAGTTCCATCGTCTTGAAAATAGTGGAAAAATTCCGCTTGAATTGATCGAGGTGCAGTCGGGCAGCTATCTGGGAGAGGATGATATTGTTCGGGTTGAGGATCGCTATGGACGTCAGTAAACTGAGGCTTTTGGCTTTGTTGACGTCGCAATAATCACAGGGAATGATTTGCCGGGCTTTGCCTGATTTGCTTTGAAAGCAGGATTAAATATATTACATTTTCAGAGTATTGTTTTGTTTGCGGTAACCCTAAATATCAGTGTATATGGCTGAGCCAACAAAAAATTCAGGTCAGAGTCAGGGTGATGTTGTCAAAGGGGATCTTTCAACGATCCTTGTCGGTGTGGGTAACCTGATCGATAGTACAATTGATCCTCTGAGCAAGATTGTTGTTCAGGCCCTCGATTCTCTTACTTTGGTTGCAAAACAGATTCTTGAAGGTGTAAATTCATCACTTGGAGGCAAGAAGTAGGCGTTGAAAGTGTTTGGCCGCCGGGCTTTGTTCATACATGTTTTCAGGCAAGCTTTTTCGTTACAGAAAGGCTTGCCTGTGCTGTTTTAATACTCATTTCCTGTCGTGTAACTTTTTTTTATATAATTGCAGGTCTTGTGCCTGGTTATTGATTGAATGATTTCGAAAGAACTATGGACGTTAAATTTGTCGAGTATCCCTCAAATGTGCCTTACAGTACGGTAGAGGCGGAGGTTTTAGCATATTGGAATGAACACGGGATTTTTCACAAGTGCCTTGAAGAAAAACCGGGAGACCGGCTGTACTCTTTTTATGAAGGTCCTCCAACGGTAAACGGCAAGCCGGGTGTTCACCATGTATTCAGCCGTACCATAAAGGATGTTGTCTGTCGCTACAAAACCATGCAGGGTTACCGGGTGCCGCGCAAGGCTGGCTGGGATACGCATGGATTGCCGGTAGAGATTTCGGTGGAGAAGAAGCTTGGCCTGAAGAATAAGGCGCAGGTTGTTGCCTATGGCGATGGCGAGTTTAATGCTGAGGCTAAAGCGCTGGTTTACCATCACATTGATGATAATCGCGAAGGGTGGGGAAAGCTGACCGAGCGGATGGGCTACTGGGTCGATATGGAGCACCCTTATATTACCTGTACCAATGACTATATCGAGTCGGTCTGGTGGGCGCTGAAAACCATCTTCGATAAAGGACTTATCTACAAAGATTATAAAATTGTTCCTCAGGATCCCAAGTCGGAGACGGTGCTGAGTTCTCATGAGCTTGCCCTTGGCTATAAAGAGGTGACTGATCCGAGCATTTATGTAAAATTCAGGCTCAGGGACTCTGTTGACTCCTTGCTGGTCTGGACAACGACACCATGGACATTGATTTCAAATGTGGCCCTTTGTGTGGGTTCCGATATTGATTATGTAAAGGTTTCCCATCGTGAGAGCGGAGAGACGCTGATTCTTGCCAAGTCGCGCCTGCAGGTGCTGCTCGAAAAGAATGATGCCGGAGAATCGCTCTGGACGGTTGTTGCTGAACTGAAAGGTCGGGATCTGGAGGGGCTTGACTACGAGCCGCTTTTCGACTACATGCATCCTGAAAAAAAGTGCTGGTACGTTACCTCAGGTTCTTTTGTTTCAACCGAGGATGGTACCGGTATTGTGCATATTGCCCCGGCTTTCGGCGCTGATGACTATGAGATTGCCAAAAAATATGATCTGCCGATGCTCCAGCCGGTTGGCCGGAACGGCTGCTTTACGGCCGAGGTGAGCGATTATGATGGCATGTTTTTCAAGGATACCGATCCGCTTGTGATCCGTCAGCTCAAGGATGCGGGAAAATTGTACCGCAAGGAGATGATCACCCACACTTATCCTTACTCCTGGCGTTATGATGTTCCGGTGATCTATTATGCACGGGAGTCATGGTATATCCGGACGACCGCCATTGCCAACCGTATGGTGGAACTCAACAAAACCATCAACTGGTGCCCTCCCGAGATTGGTACAGGGCGTTTCGGTAACTGGCTTGAGGATAACAAGGACTGGGCGCTTTCACGAGAGCGCTTCTGGGGGTCGCCACTGCCGCTCTGGGTTTCGGAGGATTTTGCTATTGGTGACGATGCTGCTTCGGGCAAGATGTTTGCTGTTGGTTCCGTTGCAGAGCTGCGCGAGGGATTTATTGATATTGAGGACGAACAGTGCAGGCTTGGAGATGCGCTCGATCGGGGAGCGGTGGAGCTTGATCTGCACAAGCCTTTTGTGGACAGGATTTATTTTATCAGGGATGGCAAACGCTTCAACCGTACGCCTGAGCTGGTTGATGTCTGGTTCGACAGCGGCTCCATGCCGTTCGCTCAACTGCACTATCCTTTTGAGCATCGCGAAGAGTTCGATGCCTCCTTTCCGGCTGATTTCATTGCTGAAGGGGTCGATCAGACCCGAGGGTGGTTCTACACCCTGCACGCCATTGCAACGCTGATTTTTGATAAACCGGCGTATAAAAATCTTATCGTGAATGGCCATATTCTTGACAAGAGTGGTCAGAAAATGTCGAAGTCGAAAGGGAATGTGGTTGATCCTTTTGAGACGATGGAGCGCTATGGCGCCGATGCCCTTCGCTGGTACCTGCTTGTGGCCAGCCCTCCCTGGAGGCCAAAATCGTTTAATTCTGATGAGATTGAGGAGGAGCAGCGCAAGTTTTTCCGCGCCTTCATCAACAGCTATAATTTTTTTGTGCTCTATGCCAATGTTGATCGCTTTACCTTCGCTGAGCCGATTATTCCCGTTCAGGAGCGTTCAGAGCTTGACCGGTGGGTACTCTCTTGCCTGAACTCGCTTGTTGATGCGGTTCATATGCGTATGGAGCAGTATGATTTGACCGGGGCAGTGCGGTTGATCAACGACTTTACGGTTGATGATCTTTCAAACTGGTATATCCGCCGTTCACGAAAACGGTTCTGGAAAAGTGACATGGGGCCAGACAAGATTGCGGCCTATCAGACGCTCTACGGTGTTCTTGAGACGCTTTCGAAATTGCTTGCTCCCTTTACCCCCTTTCTTGCCGAGCGGATTTTCCTGAACCTGAACAGAGTCAGTGGACTTGATTCTGCGGAGTCTGTTCATCTTGCCGATTTTCCGCTGCTTGATCTTTCGGCCATTGATCGTCCGCTTGAACAGCGCATGAAAAAAGCGCAGATTATCACCTCGCTTGTGCGGACTATGCGCGAAAAGGCTTCGATCAAGGTGCGTCAGCCGCTCAAACGTATCCTGCTTGCAGTCAGTGACGCTGCTGCAAGGGAAGAGTACGCACTGGTTGGTGCTATCATCATGGAAGAGGTCAATGTCCAGAAGATAGAGTATATCGAAGAGGAAGGCTCGGTCATCAGCAAGAAGGTAAAACCCAACTTCAAAACCCTTGGTCCCCGTTTTGGCAAAGAGATGAAAGCGCTGGCCGAGGCGATCAGGGTCATGAGCCATAAACAGATTGCGCATCTTGAAAAAGAGGGTCAACTGTCGCTTGAGCTTGATGGCAGGATTTTTGAACTTCTGCGTGAGGATGTTGAGATCATGCACGAAGATATCGAGGGGTGGCTGGTAGCCTCTGATGAAGCCAATGGCATTATGGTCGCACTGGATACCGAGATGACTGAAGAGCTTGAAATGCAGGGACTTTCGCGAGAGCTGGTCAGCCGAATCCAGGCGCTTCGCAAGGAGAGCGGCCTCGACATTACCGACCGCATTGCGCTCTCTCTTCAGGGCTCGGAAAAAGTACTTGATGCGGTGAAGGGTAATGAACCCTATATCAAGGCGGAAACTCTTGCCACAACCCTTGTTGTTGCAGCATTTGACCCTTTCTCTCTGCCTCAAGGGAAGGAGGAGAAGGTCAATGGTGAAATCTGTTGGTTATCGCTTGAAAAATATGATAGTTAATAGTATTATTTAACGCACTGTTTTTACGGCATTCTGTTGGCAGGCATTCTGTTAGCATTAAACAAGGTTTACTTATGGCAAAGAAAAACGATAGCGCTTCAAAAAAGGACAACGAGGTTATGGAAGAACCCGTCCTGACGAAAACTTATTTAACCGATGAAGAGCTCGAACATTTCAGGCTGTTGTTGCTTAAAAGACGTGAAGAGGTGCTTCGTGACCTGGATATTCTCCGTTCCTCGCTCTCGGACGAGAACGTTGAAGATTCCATAAATTCAAACTATTCCATGCACATGGCTGATCACGGTACCGATACCATGGATCGTGAGCAGCGCTTCATGTTTATTGCCCGGGATGAGAAATACATTGGCTATATCGACCAGGCTCTTGACCGGATACGGAACAAGGTCTATGGTATCTGTATCAAGTCAGGCAAGCCTATTCCGAAAAAAAGGCTTGAGGCTGTGCCGCATACCTCGGTGAGGATTGAGTTCAAGCAGGGGAAAAAGTAGCTCTCAGTCGTTCTCATCTTTATCGGTTGTCGCATCGCTGACTTCGATAGGGTAGTCACCACTGAAACATGCAGTACAGTAGCTGCAGGTTTCTCCCTCAAATGAAGGGACGCTGTTCATCAGTCCCTGCATGGAAAGGTATTTCAGCGAATCAACGCCGATATATTCCCTGATTTTTTCAATCTCCTCCTCATCATTATCAAGACTGTCGAACATGTGGGTGAGGAGCTGCCGTTTGGTCGGAAAATCCATACCATAAAAGCAGGGATTGGTGATAGGCGGGGAGCTGATGTGCAGGTGAATTGCCTTTGGGTCGGCCTCACGAATCAGTTTGATGAGCATTTTTGCCGTTGTGCCGCGTACAATGGAGTCATCGACAAGAATGATTGGCCTGTCGAGAAGTACGCCACGCACAATGTTGTACTTGGAACGCACCTTGATGTCACGGCTGTGAATACCTGGCTGAATGAAGGTTCTGCCGACATAGTGGTTGCGGATAAGGCCGTGCTCGAACCTTGCCGGTCGTTCCATTTTAATGCTTTCCCGCACAAAGCCGAGTGCGGCGGTATTGGATGAGTCGGGAACACTGACAACGGTCAGTTCTTTTTCACCGGGCTGGTGCTGAATAGAGGATTCCCGTGCAAGGTTTTTTCCGAGATTGCGTCTGATTTTGTCAACCGAATGCTTGAAAATAAAACTGTCTGGGCGGGCAAAGTAAACATATTCGAAAATACAGCGGGCTTTGCGCTCTGAAGGTGGAAGAAAAAGCGAGGTTGGCTTTTCATTTGCGACCGCCAGATGGTCGATCAAGAGAATTTCGCCAGGTTCAATATCCCGGATATATTCTGCCTGGATGATATCAAAGGCGCAGGTTTCACTGGCAACAATATAGGCAAGCTCACCGGTGAGAGGATCAACCTTTTTGCCGAGAGCGAGCGGTCTGAAGCCATAGGGATCCCTGGCGGCGATCATCTGGTTATTGGCCAAAAGTACCATCGAGTAGGCGCCCTGCACCTGTAACAAAGCCTCATAGAGCTGGTGTATCGGCTCTTTTTCACGGCTTCGTGCAGCCAGATGGGGGATGATTTCAGTATCCGAAGAGGCCTGAAAGATAACGCCGAGCTCCGTCAGCTCACGCCGCAGTGTGCGGGAGTTGGTGAGGTTTCCGTTATGGGCAATCGCGAGACTTCCGGAGCGATAGGTGAGGGAAAAGGGCTGAATGTTGCTTGCCGATGAGGCCGAGCCAGTGGTCGAATAGCGGTTATGACCTATCGCGGCATAACCTCCGAGCCGTTCAAACACCGTTTCATCCCTGAAAACCTCTGCCACCAGACCCATCCCCTTGTGCTGCTTGAAGAGGGTCTTTTTTTTGATTTTATTGTATTCTGCGACGACTATACCTGCGGCTTCCTGTCCCCTGTGCTGCAGTGAGTACAGTCCATAGAAGGTATCTTCCGCGGGAGTTTTTGAATTAAAGACACCGAAAACTCCACACATAAGCAATGGGATCTTGACGTTGAATAAACTGGCAGAACAACAAGTACACAATAGCGAATGAACATAACCATTCAAACTCTAAATTGAAAATATTCGTTGCAGTTGTTCCTGCTTCATTGTGCTCAATCCGCTCTGAACGTTGATCAGCTTTTGCTCGTGGAGTAAAAAGAGGTTACTAATCTGTTTTTGTTTTTCTTCCTGGGGAATTGTCTTATCCGTGAAGAGGTTTATATTTTCGACAACGAGCAAAGGAAGATGGGGCTTTTCAAACAATTCATTTGAATAGGGAACAGTTATGGCAGTACCGACAAAAAAGTCTTCAACTCCTCCAGGAGTAGCAATATGGGTTTCGGTAACCCTGCTTTGGGGTACCGTTTTTTACTGGACATCAATTTTTATGCTCCAGCTTGCCTCATTCAGGCTTGGAGAGGGGCCATTCAACCCGTCGAAAAATGAACAATGGCAGGTGTATGGTATTCAGTTTGTTGTGCTGATCCTTTTTGGCCTGGTGGCCATGATGGTAAAAAATCTCTTCGAACCGGGAGGTAAAAAACAGATAGAGCGGTGGCAGAATATTTCGGAAGGCAAGGGGGAGAAGCTCTTTATCTCTTTTGCCGGAAGCCTTGCGACCAGTTTTTTCTTTACGACGCTGACTGCGTTGACTTTTCTTGCAACTTCCGGTTTTGTTGGTCTTGCGGTTCGCTTTACCATTCCGGTTGTGCTGCTTGCGGCTCTTTTCAATATTGCAGCAGGTATTGCAGCTTCACTGATTGTGGGTCTGATTTTTTTGATTGCGAAAGTGGGCAGGAAGAAGAGTTGAAGATGCTGGCGGGAGATCCAGAACAAAAAAAGCGCAGTATCATAACTGCGCTTAAACTGTTTTCTTTATGTGGAGCTAAGGAGACTCGAACTCCTGACCCTTTGCATGCCATGCAAATGCTCTACCAACTGAGCTATAGCCCCTTTTCCAGCTCTAATTAAAAGAAAAAAAACTTGTTTTTGCAACTTGTTTTGCTGATTCTTTGATGGGAAACTGTTATCAATGCAAAATATACTGTTATGTCACTTTTGTTTGTCGTCAGGGAAGGGTTTTCGAGTATTGGAAGGGCGAAACTTCCTGCGGCTATTACGGTTACGATTAGTTTTTTTGCTCTTGTGCTGCTCGCACTGTTCGGTACCGTCTCTCTCAGTTTTCTTGATGTTATCCAGGAGTTGAGGAGTCGTGTAGAGCTTGAGATATTTCTCGGTGAATCAATCAGCGATCCCCAGGCTATGGATGCTGTTCGACAGATAAAAATGGTCAAGGGGGTGAGTGAGGCTTTTTATGTCTCGAAGGATGAAGCCGCAAAAACGTTTGCTCATGATTTTGGCGAGGATATTGTCAGGATTCTTGGCTCAAACCCGTTGCCGCGCTCCATCAGGCTGAAGTTTTTGCCCGCCTATGCATGTCCCGACAGTCTGAAGCTGCTTGTGCCTGAAATCAAGGCAATAGCTCCAGACGTTGATATTCGCTACAATCAGGTATTCCTCGATCAGATCGAGCAGAATGCACGCCTCTTTACCCTTGTGACCGGTGGCATAGGCATATTGATTGCACTGGCAACCATCGTGCTTATCGGCTATACCATCCGGTTGGCCATGTATTCAAGGCAGGAAAAGATCAGAACCATGCGGTTGGTTGGTGCAACCGGCTGGTTTATCGGCGCACCCTACATCATTGAAGGGGCTTTGCAGGGTCTTCTTTCCGGACTGCTTGCGGCAGGAGCGCTCTGGCTGCTCTCCGATCAACTGCTCTTCCGCTATGAGCCTCTTCTGTATGAGGTGGTGCAACCCTCAGCGCTCCTCGTTTTACCCGCCACGGTCGTGCTTGGCCTTCTCCTTGGTATTTTTGGCAGTGCACTTTCGGTGAACAAATATCTCAGGGCAGCTTCAAAGCGATAGCCCACAACTTACTGCTCAAGAGCGTAGAGAAGGCTGATCTCTTCGCTCCAGGCGGCAGAATCCGGTGTTTCAAGGATCAGGGGAATCTCTTCACAGGCAGGATTATTCATGATCCATCTGAAAGCATCCATCCCTATCGTTCCCTTGCCGATACCCGCATGACGGTCAATCCGGCTGCCGAGCGGCTGCATTGCGTCATTCAGGTGCATCCCGCGCAGGTAGCGGAGGCCAACAATCCGGTCGAACTCCATAAAGGTTGACTCAATTGCTGCGGTTGTTTGCAGGTCGTAGCCGCTGGCGAAGAGGTGGCAGGTGTCGAGACAGACTCCAACTCTCGTTTTATCCTCAATCCGGTCAACAAGAAATGCCAACTGTTCAAACCGGTTGCCGAGATTGGTGCCCTGTCCGGCGGTATTCTCAATCACCGCAGTAACGGTTTTGGTTGCATCAAGCGCCCTGTTGATGGATTCAGCAATCAGCTCCAGGCATCGCTCTTCCGCAATCTCCTTGAGATGGCTACCCGGATGAAAGTTCAGCAGCAGCAATCCAAGCTCTTCAGCCCGTTGCATCTCCTCAATAAAAGCTTCACGTGCACGCTGGAGCTTCTCAGGATCAGGGCTGCCGAGGTTAATCAGATAGCTGTCGTGCGGCAGGATGTGTTCAGGGCGGAATCCTCCAGCCTCACAGTTTTTTTTGAAAGCCTCAATTGAGGAGGTCGTCAGTTTCGGTGCTTTCCACTGCCGCTGATTTTTGGTAAAGAGTGCAAAAGCTTTTGCCCCGATGCTGGTCGCCTGCAGGGGAGCATTTTCCACCCCTCCGGCAGTACTGACATGTGCTCCAACCCGTTTCATAATCAGAAGTAAAAAATATGAGGAAAAGTTAGTCGGCAGCGCCGAATTTTTTTGCCTGTCCGGCAGTGAGATTCAGGGTTTCACGGACAGCGAATGAACTCCCTCTGGAGGAGGATGTTGAAAGCATCTCGCCAAGCAGCCCGGTCGAAAAAAGCTGAACCCCGAGAATGAGCAGCAAAATGCCGAGAAAAAGAATCGGGCGATTGCTGACCGGTTTGTTCAGCAGGATTTTATCGAGCGTAATGTAGAGGCTGATGATAAAGCCGGAAAAAAAGCTTATGAGACCCGCCATGCCAAAAAAATGCATGGGACGGCGAAGATAGCGCGTTATAAAAAGCACCGATAAAAAGTCGAAAAGCCCTGAAAAAAAGCGTGAGGAGCCATATTTGGTCGTGCCGAACTTTCTTGCACGGTGGCTTACCGGCAGCTCGGCAATCCTGAACCCCATCCATTTGGCCAGCACCGGAATATAGCGGTGCATATCGCCATGCAGCTCCAGCCGACGGGTCACCTCTTTGCGGTAAACCTTCAACCCGCAGTTGAAATCGTGAATGGTGATCCCTGTAAAAAGGCGCGTTACCGTATTGAAAAGCTTCGACGGGATGGTTTTGGAGAGCGGATCCTTGCGTTGCTGTTTCCATCCACTCACCAGATCATACCCCTCCTGCACTTTTTTGATCATCTCCTTGATGGCAAAAGGGTCATCCTGCAGATCGGCATCAATGGTGCAGACATAATCGCCCGTTGCAGCCATGAAGCCCGCCGAAAGTGCCGCTGTTTTGCCAAAGTTTCTCTGAAACGAGATCAGGCGCAATTCCGGCCGTTCAGCAATCATACTGCCGATCAGTGCGCATGAATCATCCGTAGAACCATCATCAACCAGAATGATTTCAAAACCGAACGGCGCAGGAAAGAGAGTCCGCATCTCATTCTCACCCAAAGCAGCATACAGTTGCCCGACAAGTTCAGGAAGCGATTCCCGTTCATTAAAGAGCGGAACAATAACAGACAAAGAAATCAAATGAAAATGGATAATTGACAATGAAAATGAACCGTAGGGGCGGGGTCATCCCGCCCCCCTCTCTGTGCATAACAAACATAAAACCCTCGGCCAGTGTCCCCGCCCCTCTTCGTAAACAATAAACACATACGGCCGATGCCACCCCCCGCCCCGCATCATTAAGCACAACGAACAGTAACAAAAGTAAGGATGAAACCGCCCAAAGCCAAATGCATCTCGTTTATACCCCCCGCCTGCAAGGATCCCAGATATATTTATGCAACTGGAGCTGCATCCTCGCCCGGAGCCGGTCGCGCAGCATCCATTCGGCAAGTTCAGCCGGATCAAGTTTCCCAAACGAAACACCCATCATAATGGTAAAAGAATCCATCAAACCGTGTTCCTGCAAAAGCGCCCTTGCCCACTCATAATCTTCCCTGCTGGCAACAACAATCTTGAACTCAAAGTTCTGGCGGTGGGGGAGCACAGCGGCAAGCGCAAGCTCAATGTTTTCAGGATTGTTCTGATCGCAGACCCCCGATGATGGCGGTTTCAGGTCAATAATTTTATGCACCCGGCAGTCAACTTCGGCAACAGAGAGAAAGCCGCCGGTCTCCAGCAGCACCTTCTGCTCCAGATCGCAGAGTTGCCGCATGAGGCTGTACACGGCGGGCTGCAAAAGCGGCTCACCCCCGGTAACCTCAATCAAAGGCGCCCGAAAAGCGAGCGCTCTTTGCACAACCACCTCTATCCCAAGCTTGATCCCGTCATGCTCAGCATAGGCGGTATCGCAGCCAATGCAGCCGTGACCGCACCCCGCAAGCCGTATGAAAGCGCAGGGCCATCCCGCAAAGGATGACTCCCCCTGGATAGAGTGAAAAATCTCACTGATATTCAGCGTTCCGGCGCTCATGAGCGCTGTTCCGCAAGTAGTTTTTCAAGGGCATCCGGGTAAAGCTGGTGTTCACATGCAAGCACTCTCGCCGCAAGAATCTCCGGCGTGTCGCCCTGTAAAACCGGTACCGCTCTTTGCAGCAGGATCTTCCCCTTGTCATACTCCTCGTTGACAAAGTGCACCGTCGCACCGCTCTCTTTTTCGCCAGCCGCAATCACCGCACTGTGCACATGGATGCCATACATCCCCTCACCCCCGAACTTCGGCAGCAGGGCAGGATGGATATTGAGCATCCTCTCCGGAAACGCCCTGACGACCGCGTCCGGCACCTTCCGCATATAGCCCGCAAGCAGAACAACGTCGATCTGCGCATCCTTGAGACGCGTTACCATCGCGTCAGCAAACTCGTCAAATGAGTCGAACTGTTTTTCCGTGATATGCACCGTCGCAATGCCCTGTTCGTGTGCAAACTCCATCGCTCCGCACTGCGAACGGTTCGAAAGACAGAGCACGATTTCCGCATTGAGCGGCTTTTCCGCAATTGAGCGGTAAATCGACTTAAAATTGCTTCCTCCGCCGGAGCAGAAAACCGCAATACGGGTTTTATTGGTAGTCATGTG
Organism: Pelodictyon phaeoclathratiforme BU-1; assembly: GCF_000020645.1. Taxonomy (GTDB): domain Bacteria; phylum Bacteroidota; class Chlorobiia; order Chlorobiales; family Chlorobiaceae; genus Chlorobium; species Chlorobium phaeoclathratiforme. The sequence goes on along the minus strand of NC_011060.1, from coordinate 2,357,215 downwards.
GATGTAGTATTATTTTCTGATGTTATTTTCTGCGTCACTGGTATGATCTGTTATTGCTGCCCAAGCCTTATCGTACGCTTTCGGGTTGGCATAATACCTCTTTGCGTTTTCCACTACCCGTTGCAGAATTTCCATATCGTCACTGGCCAATCCGCTGACTTCAAGCTGTGCCCGAATTTCCCCTTCACTGAACATGCTGTAGAGTTGTCCTATTGCTACGTTCATGAAAAGCGGAATAAACATTGATACCCCATCAAAAGAGACAACAACATGTTTACCTGCTTTCAGCAACGGTACTGTTTTATCGAACACCTTCTGCCCATCTTCTGATGCTATGCAGAGATCAGTGCCGATTATGTCAATAACTTTTATGGGGACTTTTTTTATCACAGTCTCTCTTGTTGCTCGAATTGTCCGCATTTCAGTGTGTGTATCTATAATCTAAACGTTATGTTACTGCTCATAGTACCTTGTCATAACAGCATAGAACGGTGCCGCCATGTTTGCCTCAAAAAAGTTACATGACTGAAAATCAAGATCGACTTTTTCCAGTGACACTCCTTTGGCTTTCTCCGAAAGAGCAGCAAGCGCAGTAAATCCGCTCAAATCATTACGTATGTCACCAATTTTTTCCTGCATCAAGTTTTTGTTTTGAGAACTTGTCATGGTTGGCGTGTACCGGGCGTGTGTTAACCGTCAACTGTTCAGCACATGGATAGATTTTATCATAACGTCCATCCATTTCCAAGCTTTTCCGCTTTTCGAGGCTGTGTGTCTGCATGTTCTCTCAATTCTCCAGTTTGGTTGTCCATATTTCTCATTATTGCTGGAATTATCCGTACCTTTGCTGTAAGTTTTATTCCAAAGATAAATACTTTTAATGGCATGGATATGGGTATCAAAGAGATCGAAGTCGAGATTCAGAAGCTGGAATTGAACGAACGTGCTTCTCTCGCGAAGTGGATAGTTGAGAGCCTCGATGAACTGACACAAGCTGAGGCCGATGCTTTGTGGGCTGAAGAGGCGGAGTGTCGCCTTGATGAGTTGGAGCAAGGTATTGTCGTTGAGATACCGGATAAAGAAGTTCTTCTTCGAGCGCGGGCTGCTATATCATGAAAGTGATCGGATTTTGATCCTTGCGTGCGCTCACCAAAAACGACGACCTTTCTACTGGCGAAAACGACTGAAGTGATAGATGAACAATCATGTTTCAAACTGTGTCCAAACTGATGTTCAGAGCCCTGTTGGCGGGTTGTAAAACGACGTTTATACGCTGATCCATATAAAATTTTGAAATAAAATATGTTCAGTGCTATAACTAATTTATCATCATAAGATTAACTGTATTTCAAGAGGTTATTGATAGGCGTCTTATATGGATTGCAATTCAATAATCTGCGGTTTAGTCGGATCAATCTAATTATTGTTATGCGTCACGGAGTCGTAGATGGATCACTTTGAGAGCATCATTGCCACGCTGCTTGAAGCCGAGGGTTACTGGGTGCGTAGGTCGTTTAAGGTGAATGTCACAAAAGAAGAAAAGCGGCAAATCGGGAAGCATTCAATTCCGCGCCCTGAGATTGACTTGCTCGCGCTTCATTTCTCCAATAATAAAGTGGTTGCCCTTGAAGCAAAGTCATTCCTTGATTCGCCTGGCGTTAAACTTGCACAACTGAATGAGGAACATGAAGTACCTCAGGGCCGATACAAGCTCTTTACTTCTGAGCGCTATCGCAAGATCGTTCTGTCAAGGTTGTACCAAGACCTCATCGCTTGCGGCATGGCCAACTCAAAAACAACAATTTCCCTCGGTCTTGCTGCTGGCAAGGTCTACCAAGGAAAGAGTGAGCCAATCCGCGAATTCATGGAAAAGAGGAAGTGGCTATTTTGGTCGCCCGAAGACATCAAGCAAAAGGTCACATCACTTGCTGATCGTGGGTATGAAAACGACCCTGCCATTATCACCGCCAAGATTCTGACGCGATGACGCAGAACCTTATAGTCAACTGGATGCTGCGCGTAAAGCTGCGCAGCGCCGGTTACTTTCACGTTGGGCATTATTTACCATCATAATCTTGTTTATAAGGTGTTGTTTATAGGCTACATTGGGGTATTGAAATTCAGAAAACCAACCTCTCTTGGCAATTGATTGATCGACAGTTTGCAAGATATTCGGGCACGTGCACGCATTCAGGCAAGAATTGAGTGCCTGGCTGGGCAATCTTAGGGTGAAGGAATTGATAGGAGTGAAATATGGCAAAGACCGTTACAATAAAATATGATGTATCCGAGCATCTTCGTACTCCTCAAGAAATGGCCGCTTATCTGGAAGTGTGCATTGAAGAGGCAAATGGTGATACAGCGTTTATTACAAAGGCATTGGGGGACATTGCAAGGGCAAAAGGTATGACACAGGTGGCACGGGATGCTGGTTTGTCTCGGGAAAGTCTGTATAAGGCTCTTTCCGGGGAAAGAAGTCCGGGGTTCGATACCATTCTTAAAGTAATAAGTGCCTTGGGTTTGAAATTGCATGCAGAAGCAGCACAGACAACAAAATTAACAGCCTGACAATAGCAATCCACCAGCTCGCTACGCTTCGGCTGATTTTTTTGATGGCTCGGTGGCTACGCGCCGTTATACCTTAAAGAACTATTCTCCATGACCATACGCCATTTCCCCATTTTTTGCTGGAAGTGAGTTAATTGCTCGAACACTTCAAAAATCCGGATGGCATCGGCCCTGACCAGCTTGAAACGTTCATTTTCATCCGCCAACAGGTATTATTTTACCGCAAATGTGGTAATAAAATAATTTACTTACCCAAAAAAGAAAAGCTTTCTACTGGCGAAAACGGCTGATACAGTTCACCCTTTTGCTTTGTTTTTCCTCTGTACATAATTTATATTTACAATTATGTCTATCGAATTTCAATGGGATGACAACAAAGCCAGGATCAATTCTGAGAAACATGGCATAACTTTTCAAGAAGCAAAAACAGTGTTCTATGACGAATTTGCTGATCAATTTTTTGATCAAAAAAATTCCGGCGAAGAGGATCGCTTCCTTCTGCTTGGAAGAAGTGTTCACTCCAGAGTTTTGATGGTCTGCCACTGCTACAGAGAATCTGATGAAGTGATCAGAATCATCTCAGCTCGAAAAGCAACCAAAAGCGAAACCAGATTCTACAGGGGTAACTGATGAAAGAAGAATACGATCTCTCAAAGATGCAGCGTAAAAAAAACCCGTTTGCTGCAAAATTGAAAAAACCCGTAACAATCCGTCTTGGTGAAGATGTTGTTGACTACTTCAAGTCACTTTCTGATGAAATGGGCCTTCCCTATCAGTCATTGATAAATCTCTATCTGAGAGATTGTGTATTGACACACAGAAAGCCAAATTTCAATTGGACTGAGTGAGCGTTAACATAGCGTTCAACCTTATCGGGCTTGGCTCAACGTCGAGTTTCGCTATGAGCGGGCGGGCTCAACCACACACAGACAGGTTAACGCCATGTTATACCGTAAAGAACTATTTCCCATGACCATATTCCAATTTCCCCAATTTTCGCCGGAAGCTGCCAAACTATGGGAGGAAATTCCTGTAGAGTTCCAGGAGGAGATACTTGATAACGTCTTTTGTTCGCATTGTCGTGACGCTGTCAGAATCGTTGATTATTCCGGTTCAGTTGTGAGCGGTGATCTGCGTCTCAAAGGAAACTGCGCAATTTGTGGTAATCAAGTAGCTCGTCTTGTCGAAGGTTCCTGACGAATGAATATCTTGCAGGTATTGTGGAGCATCGCACGATATCAGGACTGATCGAGCTTTGGGCTCGGCTGGGTCGGCTATATGGTGAAAATTGAAGACAGGTGAGTTATGAAATCCTATGATGTTGTTATATCAGGCGCTGGTCCTGCGGGATGTTCGTCTGCGTTGTTTCTTGCCCAAAAAGGGTGCCGTGTTTTGCTGCTCGACAAGGCGACGTTTCCAAGAGAGAAGGTTTGCGGAGACGGTATCACTGCAGCTTCTTCGACTCTTCTTGAAGAGATGGGCGTTATGGATCGTCTTCGCCTTCGGCTGGGCCCATTGATGGTATGTAAAGGCGTTACCATCTTTTCTCCTGCCGGGACTGTTTTGCAGGGGAGAATCTTGCAAACCGGGAGTTTGACTGGTGCGACCTATGTTATTCCAAGAAAAGAATTTGATGACTGCCTTATTGCCTGCGTGAAAGAGCACTCTTCGATCACCCTTCTCGAAAATACGACCGTTACCGATATCATCATGGAAGGTGACAGAGCGAGAGGTGTAAGAAGTTCCGGAGGTGACTGGTTCGGTCGTGTTGTCATTGCTGCCGACGGGGCCTATTCTCCAATAGCTTCCCGGTTGCATCTGGCAAACAAGGAGAAAAAGCATCAGGGGTTTGCCATTCGTGCCTATTACTCAAAGGTTGAGGGGTTGACGGATTCCATAGAACTCCATTACGACAAGTCCATGGTTCCTGGTTATGGCTGGATATTTCCTTTAGGTAATCAGAGAGCCAATGTCGGGGTGGGCCTTATGACCCGTTTCAAAGATCAGCGCGGTCTCAAGCAGTTGTTTGAGCGGTTTGTTGGTGAGAATGCGTTTGCATCGGCAAAGTTGAAACATGCTGTTATGGAGCCGGGAACACTCAAAGGGTGGCCTCTTCCTTTTGGCTCTTTTCAGGGAAAAAGAGGTCGTGGTAATGTGCTGCTCACCGGGGATGCTGGCAGTTTTGTAGATCCTCTGAATGGTGAAGGGATATATTATGCGTTGAAAAGTGGCCGGTATGCTGCAGAGGCCGCTGCAAGGGCTCTGGATGAAGAGGAAATTCGGGCTTCAATGTATTACGAGAAGCTCTGGCGAAAAGAGTTTTCATTTCACGAGTTTACTCTTGGGTATGCTCTTCAGCCTTTGCTGAATAATGAGTTTCTACTGGAGTCGCTCATGAGGTTTGCGGCTAAAAAACAAACACGGGCAAACTTGTTAGCCGGGGTCATCGGTCATAATTTTAAAAAACGTGATTTGCTCAAATTAATACCTCCTTTTTCGTGAAGGTCGTCTCGATGTCATGAAGATTCAGTCTCTCATCTATCGTTGCTGTCCAAAGCGGGTATTACGGGTGCCGGGCATGCAGGAATAGTGGTTTCCAGCCAAGTGTTTAGATGGGGTTGGGGATTTCCTTCCATTTGGCAAGGTTGATCGTGCTTGTTGGCTTAACCAGTTTTCAACGACTCATGCGGCGATTACGTGCTGAATACTTGCTGTTTTGTGTTTGGTTTTGTATTGTGGTGATGTGTTGTTTTTCCCGGGCATTCTAAAAAGAGAAACGGGATTTCCATAATAAATAATATTCGAATCAGATAGCATCCCACCAGGGAGAGATTATGAATACAGTTACGCACAGGGATTATGAGCAGATGTTAATCAGGATTGCGCGTGTTTTACCATCCAGTCGGGTAGAGCAACTGGTCGATTTTGCCCGTTTTCTTGAAGCTCAGATTTTGAGTGAGGATCTCATCAAACAAGAAAGTCTCACGGAGATAGAAGCTGATAATGAGCAATGGGATGCACTGATGGCAACGGATGAATCGCAGGCTTTGCTGGAAAAAATGGCAGGTGAAGCTTTGGCCGAACATCGGGCAGGTAAAACAAGACCAATGTCATTCAATCATAAAGGCGGTATTGTGCCCGGATGAAATCAGTCACGACTGCACAGTTCTGGAAACTCTATGACGCATTACCGGAAGAGGTACAGTGTCGTGCAGACAGAGCTTATGAACAATGGCAGATCAATCCTCAAGCTCATGACCTCTATGACCGTCTGCTCAGGAATATGTAGCAGGCTTGCCATCCGGCAAGTATTGCTACTTGCCGTAAAGATGGAAGGTGTTGACCGGTTTGCCTTGCAGCTTCAGGTAGTAGAAGAGCTGTGCTTTGTGCTGGTTCAAATGATCGATCATCTGCAGTATGCGCAAGCCGAGGTTTATCGGGGTCGGATCCCACGGGGCTGGCGTTCGTTTTGATTCCAGCTCTTCTTCGCTGCAATGGTTCAGTGTCTCAAAGGCAATGGCTTTGTCGAGAGTGAGAAGTTTAAGGGCCTCCTCGATGGTACTGACGCTCTTAAGTTCTTCAGCCGGAGGCGGCATTTTCCTTTCAGCTTTCTTCTCGTCCATCTCACTATGGGCTGGCATATCCCAATCTCCTGTAGCGAATCCTTTGATGGGAACGCCGCAGGATTTCCCCATATGGAGGAGCAGTTGCCCGGTCGTCATCCAGTTGCTGCCGTCGGTTGGTTTCCATGCGAGATCCTTTTCGTCAAGAAGCCTGACAAGTCGTTCTGCCACCTTGAAGGCGGATTCGAGTTGTGTTTCAAGAAGCTCTTTCCAGTTCATAAGTGTGAAGGTGATTTGTGGAGAGTTAAGATGCTTTACGAGTTCACGACCATTTCCGGATAAACAACCCTCGCTACTCAGGTCTCGTTTACCGGTACGCACTACAACCGCACTACCTGCCAATAGGTTTCCTCGTTCAGGGTGGGCAGCGAATTATCCCTCACAGTGGTGATACTGCTATTGAGATGGAATGGTGGATCTCTGCCGATTTTTGCCGGGCGAGCTGAAGAAATAATGCTACAGTTGAACTTTGGAGTGTTGAGTCAACGATTCGTGTACCGAAATCGTATCTTTCCAGAAATTGTTGTGATCGCAATTTCATCATAGCCGAACGGGCTCGTGACTTTTTTCGTTATGAAAGCTCAAAATTTTGATCTTCAGGCATATTTCTCCAGAATCGGTTTTCAGTGTGATGCCTCTGCGGATTTTGCTACACTGAAACGCATGATGCGCTGCCAGCTCTTTTCGGTGCCATTTGAAAACCTCGACGTTCAGCAGGGGAAAGTTGTCTCTCTTGTACCAGAAGAGATTTATCGTAAAATTGTTGAACGGCAGCGGGGAGGGTACTGCTATGAGGTGAATGGCCTCTTTGCCATGGCTCTTGACGCGTTGGGATTTTCTTATCAATTTGTCGCGGCCCGTCCGATGACCTATCCTGTCCGTCGTCCGAAGACGCATATGGCGATTGTTGCTGCCATAGGGGGCGAACAATGGCTCTGTGACCTGGGTTTCGGCAGCTACGGCATACGCGAACCGGTTAATCTGAACTGGATTGACCGGGAAATCAGACAGGATTGCGATACGTTCAAACTGACCTTAAGCTTGGAAGGGGACTATCTCTTGCAGTCATTTATCGATGGCGCTTCGAAAAATCTCTATGAGTTCAATCTCAGTCCGCAGGAGTGGGTGGATTTTGAACCGGCCAATTATATGAACTCGACCCATCCGGACTCGATTTTTGTCCAGTGGCTGATGGTCGTTCTGCAGAACCCTTCAGGTAAGGAGGTGCTTTTTGGTGACCGCTTCCAGTCCGTGTCAGAAGGCAAAACAAAGGGGTGGACACTCAAGCATGAAGAGATTCCTGCGATACTGCAGCAGCACTTTTCCCTCCGGTACTGATGAGTCGGGATGATGTGTGATTATACGCCATTTCGCAAGATGCCTTTTCATTATTGCCCGCAATCTTCATATCTTTAACGTAATTTGTTGCCGAACAATGCGTTTCTGGCTGACATGCCTTGTTGTTACGATTCTTGTTGCTTTATATCGATCCCTATGAGAAAGCTGAAACAACTTGCCTTAAACGTTGTGATTAGTTTCTATTCATCTGTAAAGTGAAGAAGATAACCGAAGATCGAACTGATTTTCGCTGTACAGAGCTTTTTCAATGCCATGCGCTATCTTTTTCAAGATAGATGCATCGTTTATTGTATTGCAATCACAAGTAGTCAGTAATCTCCAAAAGCTGATTTTATGACATGATTTACCGATCACTATTCTTGTCGGCTTTACTTTTGACTATCCTGTTTTTTTGTAATGGTTCTGTTTATCAGCAAGAGCGGGCTGTTGATAAAAAAATATTATATGCAGAACGTGAATTCAGCAATGGAGATATCATTTTTCAGCGAGGAATCAATATTGCCAGTTCTTTTGTTGTATCTGTTGATTCGAAATCTGGTTATTCCCATGTTGGTATTATTTGTAAGTCGCATGGCCATATTTTTGTCATCCATATTTTGCCGGAGAGTAATGAGTCAAAAGATGGGCTTGTAAAAATGGAACTTCTTGGCGATTTTTTATCACCGGAAAGAACATCCGGTTTTGCTTTGTATCGATTATCAAAAAGTAAGGATAAGATTTCATCCAGAGCTGTCGATTGTGCAGTTTCTTTTTTCAAACAAGGGATTCGTTATGATTACGATATGAATAATACGAACCACGATAAGCTTTATTGTACGGAACTTGTCTGGTGGGCATATCGCAAGGCAAAAAACACGAATGCCCGCTCTCTTGTTGATCATCGTAATGCTTTCAATGGTGGGATGCAGCCTGTTCAAGCCAAGCCCCTCGAAGGTGGTGAAGAATTTTTTTCAATATGTTGAAAAGGGAGAGGTCGAGAATGCTACAAAGCTCTTTTCAAAACAGTCCGTACAGTCTTTTGGTTCGAAATTACCTTCAATGATGGCTCATCAAGTCGGTATCATCAAAAACAAGGGTGGAATCAAATCCATCGATACTGAAGAAAGTATAACCGGTGATCTGGCAAAAGTTAAATATAAGGTCACCTATAGTGATGCGACCGTTGAAGATGGGGCATTTGATCTGATCAAGGAAGAGGGAGACTGGAAAATCCAGATAAGTATGAATAAGTGACAACTGCACTTGTTTTCTTTTCTGAAAATATGAATGGGTGCTCATAATGAGTTAATAATTCAGTTAACTTTTTTCCTGTAACGGTATAACTGCACGATGAAAGGTCAGGAAGATACAAGGGAATGAGCATGAATCAGCGGTTTGAAAATTGGTAAGATTGAAAATGAAAGTGCTTTTTCTTGCAATGCTGTTTGTTTTTCTCTCTGGGCAAAGTAATGCTCAATCCGGGATCATCTACAAGGTTTCAAAAATTGAGGCTGCTCTTTTTTATTCTGACAAAGCGACATTTTCCGGTAACATAGTTGATAATCCCGATTTTGTTTTGCGGAATGTGGTTATCGGTGAGGGTTCTGCAGAGGGTCCATCGAATCAAACCCTGGTAAAGGTATTTGTACATGCCTCAGGGAATGGGCAATCAAATGCGGAGGCTCTATCTCTGGATGTTATCGTTATGAATGGTCGGTCGATTCAAAAAAAGAGATTTAAGCCTGGATTTTTTGAAAAGAATCGAACCAATTGTTATGGCATTCTGATTGATGATACCGGATGTGCACCAGTAACCATCACAGCAAAACTAATTGGCAAGGGTGGTGGTTCAGAGATGAAGAAGAGGATCTCTTTTGGTTGTGGAGAATGACGTGATATGAGAATCTGCAACAATGAAGTCTGGCCGATTATTTCAATACTAAATCATGGGGAGGTGAACTATGGCACTGAGTTTGACGTGGGGTGGCTGCGCTGATACGTCTGTTGCCTTTTCCGAGTTTTTTGCCAGTGACCACACTGTCGCTGTACGATTCATGATGCAGTTTGTCAACGCCTATGATGGCCCTCTGCTTGCCGTTCATGGCAGCGGGCTCTATTTCATTGGTAATGGTGATGGCCGTGGCGGGAACAATAAGCTCTCAATCCGCATCGGCACAGGTTTGCTCGATATTCCTGTTGCCTCCAGTTTTCAGGAGAGCTGGCATCATATCGCGGTTGTCCGAAAAGGTTCGACTTTCACCATTTACCTTGACGGCGTGTCGAAAGGAACCCTGGCGGTTCCCTCGTCCAATAAACCAAGTGGCACACTCCGTCTGGGAAGAAGTGACGAGATTCATCAACAGTTTTACGGCTTCATAGACGATGTGGCGGTGTTCACTGCGGCACTGACGACATCTCAGGTTGCGCTGCTTGCAGCGGCAAAAACGCTGACGGGAAAAGAGGTGAATTTGCTGGCAGGGTTTATTTTTGGCGACGGAGTGAGCGAACCGGTTCCAGCGACGTTGAAGCGACCTGTAACCTGTGTTCCGGGGGCTCATAACGTAACGGTCTCAAATAGCCGTGACAACGCAGCCGACAGCAAGCTGTTGCCGTTGAGCCTGGTGAGCCACATGCGTCTGCCGTTTGAACAAGGGCGTATTGTCACTATCTCGCAAGCTTTCGGCGATCCGACAATCAGCCATTCCGGCTATGCGGCATTCTGTTATGACTTCATGTTTCCTGATGGTGATATCAATGGCCATACCTTCAGGGCCTCCTCCCCGGGAACGGTTGCGCACGTCTGGGAAGGTGGGCCAAACACGAGTCAGGGCCCGTCCAATTTTGTGACCATTCAACAGGGCGCTACCGAATTCTGCGACTACCTGCATCTTCAGCAGAATAGCTGCGGAGTGAAGAGTGGAGAGCACGTGAGTTATGGCACGGATCTGGCGACGGTTGGCAGGTCGGGAACGGGCTCTCCGCACCTGCATCAGGCAGTGACGAACCTCGGGGAGCATACGGCAGATCGTTCTCACTTTGTAACAATCGCTTTTCCTTTCTGTAACTATGAGTATTCTGATGACAGTGGTGCAACCTGGCATCATGTTATCCGGGGTTACCTCAAGAAGGGCCAATGGGTCAGGAATCCGGTACCAAAGTCGCCCGTTCGCTATACAGCAGCGTGGACGCCGAATACTACCGGTGAGTATCAGATGTATGACGTGCCCTATGCGAAGTACCGTGCACGGTACGACGAGTTGTGGCCGCAGGGTTGGCGTCTTTACAGCCTCAGCATCGTCGTTGTGAACGATGTACCGCTTTATACAGCCGTTTGGCGCCCGGGCAGTGGCGGCGAATATCAGATTTATGACGCCTCTTATGCAAGTTACCGCAAACGCTATGACGAACTGTGGGCAAAGGGGTGGCGATTAAAGCTCCTGACGCGATATGTGATTGGTGGACAAATCCGCTACACGGCTGTTTGGGCCCCCAAAACGGGCGGCGAGTATCAGATCTATGATGCCTCTTATGCGAGTTACCGCGCACGCTATGATGAGTTGTGGCCGCAGGGCTGGCGGTTAAAACTGATTGATGTCATCGACGTCAACGGTACGCTCAGTTATACGGCCGCCTGGGAGCCTTCGAAGGAGGGTGAATACCAGATATACGGAGCAACATTTGCACAGTTCAAGGCACGCTACGACGAGCTCTGGTCAGGTGGCTGGAGGCTCAAGTTCATTTCGACCTGCAACTCAGGTGGAACGAAGATAACGGCCGTGTGGCGTCAGACGAAGGAGCTGGAACTATGGGTTCATGGTTGGGAGTATGCCGACTTGCGGGCGCGCTACGATGTGCTCTGGCAGCAGGGTTGGCGTCTCAAGCTTTTCGACCGTTTTACGGTGTGATGTAGTATTTGTCTGTTTTGTGCCGTATTATTGATGAACTGAGCGTCTTCATTTCTATTCCGGCTACGGATTGGTTTCAATGGGGCAAGCGCTCACAGTTTCCATTTCCCACTTCCATAACTGTTACAGGAGGAAAGATGAAAATCGAAGAGCTGATCACCGAGGTACAAAAAGTTTTGGGTGTTGATGCCGATGGCAAGGCTGGACCGGAAACCTGGAGTGCCATTTACAAGAATATTGTCACTCCCACACTTCCTGATGCTCCGCCAGTGCCCGATATAGCCCCAGTCGATCAAAGAAGTGAAAAGGTCATCGCAACACTGTTGCCCCAGGTACAACCATTAGCGCGTGCTCTTGTCCAGAAAGCCGCTTTGAGCGGAATTAGCATAAAGATAATCTGTGGTTTCAGGACCTATGCAGAACAAGATGCCTTGTACGCGCAAGGTCGAACGGTGCCGGGGAATAAAGTTACCAACGCCAAAGGGGGCTTCTCAAATCACAACTTCGGCATTGCATTTGATATCGGGGTTTTTGAGGGAAACAAGTATCTCGGTGATTCACCAAAGTACAAGGCTGTGGGTGTTATTGGCACAGACCTCGGATTAGAGTGGGGAGGAAACTGGAAAACAATTGTCGATGAGCCGCACTTTCAGCTTCGCCCTGCCTGGGCGTCTAAAATGAAGGAGTCGGAGATGCTGGCCGAGTTGAGAACCCGCGTGGCTGGTAACTTGCCAATTTACGCATAGGCCGCTGTTTTTATTCCCTCGACTCCCTTTCGTTGCGGGATAGGTTACTTTCTGTTCCGTGAATCTTGCATCACCTCCCCGGACGTTGACGGGTTTCATCGCCTGGGGGGGAAAGCATCACACGCATGGTGCAACTGAAGAGGAGCGATAGCACGAAATTTTACTCCGTAATATGATGCTCTCAACCTCTGGCTTTCCCGTCTTTTATGAAAGCATCTCTGTGCGGTTTCGGCTTCTCCCGGAGCAGATCGCCCTCAAATAATTGGAGATTTTTTCTTAAATTCCCGCTTTACCGAAGAGCTTTAAAACGAACGATCAATAAATAAATTTTCTGCAAATGTCTGATCCTGTCATCAAGCGGGCGCTGGTCTCTGTATCTGATAAAACCGGTATTGTTGAATTTTGCCGGGAGTTGAGTGGCATGGGCGTTGAAATTTTCTCAACAGGGGGTACCTTGAAGTCGCTTCAGGATTCAGGAGTCAGCGCATCCTCCATCTCCACCATTACCGGATTTCCGGAAATCATGGATGGACGGGTCAAAACCCTGCACCCGAAAATACATGGTGGACTGCTTGCCGTAAGGGAGAATCCGGAGCATGTCAAACAGGCTACGGAGAACGGTATCAGCTTCATTGATCTTGTTGTCGTCAACCTTTATCCTTTCGAGGCTACAGTGGCAAGGCCGGATGTAACCTTCGAGGATGCTATAGAGAATATTGATATTGGTGGTCCATCCATGCTGCGCAGTGCAGCCAAGAACAACGAATCGGTAACGGTGGTAACCGATAGTGCCGACTACGCTCTTGTGCTGCAGGAGATGCGTGAGCATAACGGTGCGACAAAAAGAACGACCCGTCTGACGCTTGCCCTGAAAGTATTTGAACTCACCTCCCGTTATGACCGTGCCATTGCCTCTTACCTTGCCGGAGCAGTCGCAGGAGAGCAGCAGGGTGCGGCCTCAAAGATGACGGTCACTCTTGAGCGTGAGCTCGATATGCGTTACGGTGAAAATCCGCACCAGAGCGCAGGGCTTTACCGCCTGACCGATGAGAACGGAACACGCTCCTTTGGCGACTTTTTCGAGAAGCTGCATGGCAAGGAGCTCTCCTACAATAATATGCTCGACATCGCTGCAGCAGTCTCCCTGATTGAGGAGTTCCGTGGAGAGGAGCCGACAGTGGTCATTGTCAAACACACCAACCCCTGTGGTGTCGCTCAGGCCCCGACCCTTGCCGAAGCCTACCGCAGGGCATTTTCAACCGATACCCAGGCTCCTTTTGGTGGAATTATCTCCTTTAACCGTCCTCTCGATATGGAGGCAGCAAAGGCGGTCAATGAAATTTTCACCGAGATTCTCATTGCTCCCGCTTTTGAGGATGGCGTGCTTGAGATGCTGATGAAGAAAAAAGATCGCAGGCTGGTGCTGCAGACGAACGCTTTGCCCAAAGGTGGCTGGGAGTTCAAGTCAACCCCGTTCGGGATGCTTGTTCAGGAACGTGACAGCAAAATCGTTGCAAAAGAGGATCTGACGGTTGTAACCAAACGGCAGCCGACAGAAGAGGAGATTGCCGACCTGATGTTTGCCTGGAAAATCTGCAAGCATATCAAGTCGAACACCATTCTCTATGTCAAGAATCGTCAGACATACGGCGTCGGCGCTGGACAGATGTCGCGCGTTGACTCCTCCAAAATTGCACGTTGGAAGGCCTCTGAAGTTAGTCTCGACCTGCATGGATCGGTTGTTGCTTCGGATGCGTTTTTCCCCTTCGCTGATGGCCTGCTTGCCGCTGCCGAAGCTGGTGTTACCGCAGTCATTCAGCCTGGTGGCTCCATTCGCGATAACGAGGTGATTGAAGCAGCCGATGCCAACAACCTTGCGATGGTCTTTACCGGAATGCGTCACTTCAAGCATTGAGAAAGCAAAAAGTCGGAGAAGTAATGGTTTGGGAAAAAAATGACTATTGGGGTGAACCTATGGCGGTATATGCTTTTTGGAACAACAAGGGTGGTGTTGGAAAGAGTTATCTGACTTTTCAAGTCGCATGTGAATATGCTCGCACTCATGCGGACAAGAAAATCCTTGTTATCGATTTATGCCCTCAAGCTAATGCATCAGGTATGCTGCTTGGTGGAATGATCAACGGAGAACGGCTTTTATCAGAGTTAAGTCCGTCACGTACAATTTCAACATATATCGAAGATCGTATTGTCAGTCCGTATGTTAACCCCAATACCGGGGCTCAATATTTAACACAGATCTCACAGTATAACAGTGCGATTCCTGTAAATCTCTTTTTGATTGCAGGAGACGAAACCCTAGAAATTCAAGCGTCTCGTGTCTATGGTGCAACTCAGCCGGGCCCGGCAGATGCGTGGCGTATTGTCCATTCCTGGATTTCAGACTTGATAAATGACGTTAAAAATTCTTGGGATCAAGCAGATGTAACGGTATTTATTGATTGTAATCCAAGCTTTTCAATTTATACTGAACTTGCCATGTCGGCGGCTCAAAGAGTACTTGTTCCGTTTTCAGCGGATGGTTCTTCAAAACGAGCTGTTCGGGCAGTATTGGCGCTTCTCTTTGGTATTACAAGGCAGGCTGGTACACAACAATCAGAGTTTTTCAATAACTCGCTACGATTTACTATGGCGTTACCTCAAATTTATTGCTATATCGGTAACAGACTCACACAGTATGTAAAATCCGCCAGTGCTTTCGGGCAAGTTGTTCGGGAAATTGGCGAAGAAATCTGGAACGTATGGCTTCATAATTCCAATAGATTTTGTGTCCATCCTGTATCTGCAGGTGTGCCACAAAGTCGCCGTGCGTTTACAAATATGTTTCAATTTGAGATAGTGGATGCAAATACTGCTTCAGTGGTATCAAGTACACTCGGAATACCAATAATGTCTTTAAATGCTGGTCTCATAAGTGTGAATGGAAAAAGTGTGAATGTTAATCAATCTCAACTGGACAAGCAACGGCCAAATATCAGGGATCTTGTCGCAATAATCGAGTAAATAATTCCATAACATATAACTCCTATTCATACAGGCAAGAGTCATTATAAGTACTCTATAAAAATAGATTCCATAGAAAATAAGGCAAGATACTGAAGATTCATGCCATAAGTTGAAATTATGGAATGACTGTGCGCTTGGATATTCGTTATTAGTTTTTTCTATTTGTTTTCATTCTGGACAAGTTTCGAACTCAACTTGTTCAGAAATTGGTAGGTATCGTGTCTTCTTTCGCCTTTTTCAGATTATCCGCAACAGCCAGGGCGTTACGTTTCAAACGCCTGAGGCCGATGCGGAAAATCGGGGTGCCATAAAAGAGTTCGCGGAAGCTTGATTTGGTCAGGTTCAATATCTCCTCTGTTGTGATGCCGATGAGATTCTGCCGCAACACAAATGATTCATTTGCGGTGATGCTTGCCTGCCGGTTATAGGGGCAGACCTCCTGGCAGAGATCGCATCCAAACAACCAGTCGCCGATCATCGCCGCCTCTTCAGCCGTAAAATCCCGTTTCAGCTCCACTGTCAGATAGGAGATGCACCTTGAGGCATCAATTTTTCCCGGTTCAAGCAATGCCCCGGTAGGGCAGCGCTCAAGACAATTACTGCAACTGCCACAGTAGTTGGGCAAGGAAAGTTTTGTAGAGATAATCTCCCGGTCAACAAGAATTTCTCCAAGAAAAACATACGACCCGGCAGAGGGCACCTTCAGAAGGGTGTTTTTTCCGGTTTTTCCGATAGCGGCCTCTTCGGCCCACGCTTTTTCAAGAAGTGGCGCGCTGTCAACCGTGATTCTTGCCTGGAGAGGCTCTTCCACAAGCAATTGTATTGCTGCAACAAGCGCCTCCAGTTTATTCCTGACAACCCTGTGGTAGTCGTCGATGAGTGCATATTTCGAGATTTTCGGCAGGCCATCATCATGGCTGAGAGGATAATTATAACAGATGGCAGTAGAGATGATGGTGTGCAACCCTGTAAACAGCAGGGAAGGATTGCTCCGTTCCTCCATCTGCTTTTCCATGTAGCCCATCTCCCCATGCCGTTTTTCACGGACCATATCGGTAACATGCTGCATAGCAATGGGTTGCCGTACAGGAGCGGAAAACCCGATGGCCGCAAATCCAAGTCGCGCCGCTTCTTTGCGGATCTGGCGGGCAAGCGTGGTGGAAGGGTCTGCCATTACGGGATAAAGGTTTGCAGGCTTGCTTAAACAACTATTTATCGTTAAATAAATATACAGGTTAGAAAATTGATTTCCCTTTCGCTTTAACGTTCTCTTTATTGTATGGAACGACGTGAGTTTATAAAAAAAATGCTGCAGCGCACTGGTATTGGCGCTGGTGTTGCCGTGGCAGGTACCGCAGGTTTGGTTGGCTATTATCAGCCGAGAAAGGAGTTTTATCTCCAGTCGGCTGAAGGAGCGGAGGGGAAGGAGAGGCTTGAGCTGTCAAAAAAGGTGGTGGTTATTGGCGGGGGTCTGGCTGGTATTACCGCTTCCCTTGAGCTGGCCCGCAAGGGTTTTGCGGTGACGCTTGTGGAGTCTTCTGCCTCTCTGGGCGGCAAGCTTACCGGCTGGGATCTTGAGGCTCTTGGTGAACGCTTTCCGGTGGAGCACGGCTTTCATGGCTTTTTTGACCAGTATTACAATCTCAATGAGCTTTTTGCCTCTGCTGGCATCAAGCCGGATGTTTTTCTGGCCTCTCCCGGATATCCGGTGATTTTTAAAAATTCTCCGGAAGAGATTTTTGGTCAGACACCGAAATTATTTCCGCTTAATGTATTTGCTATTATCGGTCAGTCCCGCCGACTGGATCTGATCTCTTTTCTGAAAAATTCCAAAGGGTTGCTCTCGACCATAGAGTTGTTCCGGTACGAGTATAAAAAGAGCTTTCAGAAGTATGACGCTATCGATTTTATGACCTTTTGCCGTCAAGGTGAGACTCTTCCCGCTTTTGTTGATACGGTGCTGCACCCTTTTGCGGATGCGACCATGAACCGTATGGAGGTGTTGTCGGCGGCGGAGGCTCTTCGCTATTTTCATTTTTATTTTATGGGCAGTCCGGAAGGGCTCTCTTTTAAAATTACCAATCGTGATTGTATGACCGCCCTCATCAATCCCCTTGAGGCTAAACTGAAGGAGCTTGGGGTGACGCTCCGGAAGGGATGTTCGGCAGGGAGGCTGAAGGTTGAGGGGAAGAGGGTTGAGGGGGTTGTGGTGGATTCGCCGGATAGTGGTAGCGCCCTCTATTTAATTCTTGATGCTGCTGCGGTTCCGCAAGAGGGTTTTGCTGCGTTTGTTACAGTTGATGGTGTGCCGGTCATGGTTGGGCGTAAAGGGAACGGTTATCTTGCCTTCGACGGGCGCTGTACGCATATGGGTTGCCCGGTTACTCCCGATGCTCTTACCGGGGGCTTTTACTGTCCCTGCCATGCAGGTCGTTACGACGCATCAGGTATTCCGGTCAGTGGGCCGCCCGAGGCTCCACTTGCAAGACTTGCGGTGCTTCCTGAGGGAGAGAAACTGGTTGTGAAGCGCGAAGGAATAGTTGGTGGAGGAGAGGGTGAACTTCTCGCATGTGATTATTGCGTTATCGCTTCCGATGTGCGGGGTACCCGAGGGCTGGTTCATGCTTCGCAATTGGCTCGTCCTGAATTTGAGTCGAAGGTTGCTTCGCTCGGGGAGGCGGATCCCTATGCGGTCTACCGCCTCTGGATTGACCGGAAGATTGATTCTGCGGAGTTTCCTTTTTATACGGTTTCGGGTTATACCTATACCGACTCGATATCTCTCTATTCGCATTTTCAGGAGCCCTTCATTTCGTGGGCAAAAAAGCATGGTGGCACTGTCGTTGAACTGCACGCCTATGCCATTGCTCCAAAGGATATCAGACCGGAAGAGGAGATCAAGGCAACGATGCTTCAGGAATTGCATACCATGTTTCCGGAAACCCGCGAAGCGAAGCTCTTGCACGAACTCTTTATGCTGCAGTCCAACTTTTCAAGGTGGGCTCCGGGTGATCATGCCCGTCGTCCCGGCATTGAAACGCCTTTTTCAAATCTCTTTCTTGCCGGAGACTGGGTAAAGGTTGATGCGCCGGTTTTTCTTATGGAGGCTGCGGCTTTTACCGGGCGCATGGCTGCCAACCTGATCTTCCGTCAGGAGTCGCTGAAGCCGATTCCGCTTCCGATTGTGCCGATGAAGGGTTTATTTGCCTGACGTACTAATCCCCCAGGCATTGCACAACGGTGTTGTGAAGCAAGGGGCGAAAAGTGCGGATTTTGATGTTTTCTGATGTGGGATAGACCCTGTTGCTGAGCAGAATGACTGCAAGCTCCTTTTCGGGATCAATCCAGATGCTGGTTCCCGTGTAGCCAAGATGGCCGTACGAGGATGCGGAAAAGTAGTCTCCCGCTGAAGAGTGACCATCCGGAGAGCGTAAATCCCATCCCAGCGCTCTTGGATAGCCGTTTCGGGAGAGAAATTTCCTGAGTGTGGCTGTTCGGAAGTACGTTTGGCCATTGATGCTTCCTCCATCCATAAGCATAGAGACCATGCCAAGGAGGTCACCTGTGGTTGAAAAGAGTCCGGCATGACCGGCAACGCCTCCGAGCAGCGCAGCATTCTGATCGTTGACGAGGGGCCTTGGCGCCTCCAATGGCCAGAGCGTATCCTTGTCCACCGGTGCAATACGTCCGCTCTGCGATGGTGGTGGGGTGAACATGGTCGAACTCATGCCAAGTGGCTCAGCAAAACGTCGATGAAAGTTAGCGGCAAGGGTTTTGCCGGTTATCATCTCAATGATTCTGCCAAGAAGCATGAAGTTGAGATCGCTGTAGAGGGTGGTTTTGCCGGGTTGTGAGAGCAGCGTATCGGCTTCAATGGCCCGGAAAAGCTCTTCGGGGGTACGGCAGCTTTTTGCATAAAACGTGTGGGCCCGTAATCCGGAGGTATGGCGCAGGAGCTGCTCGATCGTCACTGCATCCTTGCCTTTCTGTGCAAAAGCTGGCAGATAACGGGATACTGGAGTTTGAATAGAGAGTGAGTCCCGATCAACAAGCTGCATGGCAATGCTCGTGGTGACAATAGCTTTGGTCAGAGAGGCAAGATCGTACATGGTTGTCGTCTCTACCGGGCTGCTTTTCGGGTCATAGGTCATCCTTCCGAATGCGTTATGAAAAACAACCTTTCCCTTGTAAAGAACGGCGAGGCTTGCTCCC
This sequence comes from Pelodictyon phaeoclathratiforme BU-1, assembly GCF_000020645.1. Classification (GTDB taxonomy): domain Bacteria; phylum Bacteroidota; class Chlorobiia; order Chlorobiales; family Chlorobiaceae; genus Chlorobium; species Chlorobium phaeoclathratiforme. The sequence continues at coordinate 2,337,799 of NC_011060.1, read as the reverse complement.
GGAAAGACCGTATCGCTTACGGCTTTTTGCACGACGGCTTCAAGCGGCTTGAAATCATAAGCCATGCTCTTTGATGGAAGCGCTCCGCCTGATCCTGCAAAGAGTATGCATGATGCAATAACAAAGCGGAGCAGTCGGGGCATCGGGTTATTGGCAGTTTAAAAGAGCGAAAATTTGACATAGCGTTTCGGGTTCGCTTTCAGGTCAACCAGGACAGAATCAAGCGATGAAAGCGTTCTGGAGAGGTTGTTGTAGAGCGCCGGATTGGAAGAGAGCTGGCCAAGGGTTCCGTTGTCATTGCTGAGCTTGGTGATCAGTGTTTCGGTTTTCAACGCAGCCTGGTTGAGACGTTCAATGGTCTCGCTGCTGTTTTCCGCCAATGCCTTGTCATTAAGGAGTCTTGGAAGGAGACCATCGCCATGGGAGGCCTTCTTTGTCAGTGTTGAGAGCTCTGCCGTTGTGGTTTTCAGACTGTTAATTGTTTCAGCAAGTTCACTGCCCATTTTTTCATCTGAAATAAGCCTTCCAGCCATTCCTTTGCCGCTGTTCAGGTGGTCGAGGAGCTCATTGATTTTGACAAAAGCGTTGTTCGCACTGGCCGTGAGGTTTGCCATTCCGTCCTCGGTTTCAAGAGAGATAAAATCCCCATCGTTAACGGCTGCAGCTTTTCCTGTTTTGATATCAACATATTTGTCGCCCAGTATACCGAGGGATTTGATGGTCGCCCTGGCATCCTTGGTAACAAGGTGGGCAAACTCATTTTTCAGTCTGAGCGTGGCAACGACGAAAAGGGTACCATTTCTTCTCTCAAAGTCCATTTTTGAAACGGTGCCGATTTTTTTGCCTGAAACCGAGACAAAGTTGTTCTCTGCGAGGCTTTGAACATCACTAGAAAGAATTTTAATGTTCGTCACGCCGGTAAACAGGTTGCTGTTTTTCCCAATAACCAGTCCCATATAGGCGGCAAAACAGACGCCGAAAACAAAAAATATGCCGGTTTTCAGATCGCTCCATTTCAAAGCGTTCGGATTTTTCATACAGGTGAAAGTCTTAAGTGATGTTATAGTTCAAGAATTTTATCGGAAAGAATTGAGCGTATGAACTGATGGTTTGACTCATGCAGTTTTTCGGTTACATCGTCGAAAATCATTTCACCCTGATAGAGTACGGCAACGGAGTCGGCAACATTAAAGACATCATCAATAATATGGGTAACAATCACGGCTCCAAGGTTGTTGTTATGGCGCAGCGAACTGATAAGCGAGAGGATTTTTTTTGAGCTGACCGGATCAAGTCCTGCGGTTGGTTCATCAAAAAGAATCATGTGTGGCTTGAAAATCATCGCCCTTCCGATGGCAACCCTTCGGCGCATTCCTCCACTCAAACTTTCAGGCAGTTGATCTTCATACCCTTCCAGCCCCGCAAACTGGATTTGCTCGGCAACTCTTTGGCTTATCTCCTCTTCCGGAAGCTTCATGTTTTCACGAAGAAAGAAGCCCAGATTCTGGCTGATGGTCAACGAATCGAAGAGCGCATTTCCCTGGAAAACCATCCCCATCTTGCGCCGTATAGCGTAAAGGGCACTCTCTTTCATGCCGGTTATATCGGTGCCATCAACAATAACCTGACCGCTGTTGGGCTTGATGAGGCCGAGCATCAGCTTGAGAATGGTGCTCTTTCCAACGCCGCTGGGACCAAGAATTGCCTTGATGGTGTTGTCTTTGACGGTCAGGGAGACCTTTTTGAGGATCTCTTTCTCGCCATATTTCAAGCTTACATTTCGTAATTCAATCATCCACTTACATGTTTTCCAGCACAATCTTTGAAACGTAGAAATTGGCAATCAGTACCAGCCCGGATGATACAACAATGCCTTTGATGGTGGCACGCCCGACACCAGCGGTACCTCCCCTTGCCGAAAAGCCGTTGAAGCTGCTGACCAGCGTTATAATAATGGCGAAGACAGGAGCTTTGAGAAACCCGACCACAAAGTCTTTTGGTGCAAGCCGGGGATAAACAGCGTTCCAGAATATTCCAGGGTCGATCCGGTGGTAGTGCTCGGCCATGTAGGCTGCGCTTTGCAGTCCGGCAAAGTCGGAAAGCGCGGTCAGTGGCAGAAACATGATGAGTGCAGCAACAAGGCGCGGCATAACCAGTTTGGCAATGGGATCGGTACCGAAAGCACGAAGGGCGTCGATCTGTTCCGATATCTGCATGGCGCCGAGTTCAGCACCATTTCTCGATCCGAAGCGTGCGGAGAGCATGAGGCCCATCAGCAGCGGTCCGAGTTCGCGGATTACGGAGAGGGCGGTTGAGCGTCCGAGCATTGTTTTGGCGCCGAAATCTTCAAGCAGGTTCCCAACTTCGATGGCAAGAAGCGCCCCAATGGAAATGGCGCTGACCAGTACAATGGGAATCGAGTCGGTACCGCAGATGCCAGCCTGGTCAAGAAAGTCTCTCCAGTAGCGCTTTATTTTCGGCATAGCCATAAACGCCCTGAGCGAAAAGAGAAAAAAATCCTGCATGGTGAGGAAAAAATCTTTCAGTCGCAGGACAAGCTTTTTTTCCAGATTGCGCATGAAGGATAATGGCATAAAAAGAGTGTGATGAGGTGAGCTGAGCGCTTGTTGTCCTGTTTTCATGCGTGTAAAAGTCGGCTTTTCATTTTCGCTACCCATTCGCAAGGTATGGTGACCTTGCCGAAGATATCTTCATCGCGCTCACGCATTCCATGAAAGTCAGAACCTCCTGAAAAGAGCAGAAAGTACTCATTCGCAATTTCACGGTAGTAATTCTGGCGGTAGGCATCGTGAGAGGGATGAACAATTTCAATGCCATCAAGGCCAAACGTAATCAACTGTTTCAGCGTCTCATCAGAGACATTCTGCGCCGGATGCGCAAGGAAAGAGAGGCCCGAGGCCTTGTTGATGAGCTTTATGACATCCGCTGGATGCGTTTCAATGCTTTTGACATATGCCGGGCTGTGTGAGCCGAGATATTTGCTGAATGCCTCGCTGAAGCTTTTTACATAGCCGACATCCTGCAGCACCGCTGCAATATGCGGTCGCCCGACACTGCCGTTCTGTGCCTTGACAATGATCTGCTCAATACCGATCTTTACGCCCATTTTGGCGAGTTTGCTCACCATGCGCTCAGCCCGTTCGGTGCGCAGGTGGCGGCAGTGATCCAGATATTCTTTCAGCTCTGAATGCTGATAATCAAAAAAATAACCAAGGATATGAATATCATTGCCCTTGTAGGTCGAGCTCATTTCTACACCAGGAATAAGCTCAATGCCTTTCTCTGAGGCTAATGGCTTTGCTTTGTCAATACCTAAAACAGAATCATGATCAGTAATACTAATGGCCTTCAGCCCGACGAGTGCTGCTTTTTCAACAATCTCCGCCGGTGTAAAGATCCCGTCTGAACATTTGGTATGTATATGTAAATCTGCTTTTTCAAAACCATTATGCCCTACGCCGGATAAGCTGTATGGCACGGTTGGATTATTAAACTGTTAATTTAGATTAACTGATATATAAGAAAAATTTTCCGCCTGCTTCTGCAGAAAACTTAATTATTTTTTAAGAGTTGTGTACTCCCTCTTTTTAGGGTTGCAGGACTCCCGTAGCGACAAGGTAGAGTATGGCTGTACCTGCCACGAGCCGGTAGGCAATGAAGATGGTTGTCGTATGTTTTTTCAGGTAGTTGAGAAGAAAGGCTATTGATGCATAGCCGACAATACCAGCCACCAGGGTTGCAACGAGGATGTTGGTGATGTGTTCAGGAGATGCGACAATAATATCCCAGGTTTGATAGAGCTTGTAGAGTCCTGCGGCAAATACCGCTGGCAGGGAAAGTAGAAATGAAAAACGTGCAGCGGTTGCACGGTCAAGATTTAAAAAAAGGCCGCCGGTAATTGTTACCCCTGAACGCGATGAGCCGGGTATGAGGGCGATGCTTTGAGCCAGACCGATCAGAAGAGCCTCTTTCCATCCGATATTTTCCATTGCTTTCAGTGGAAGCTCTTTTTTGATCCGGTTTTTTATTTTCCCTTCAGCCAGAAAGAGAATGATCGCCAGCCCGATAAGTGACCCGCTGATCCAGTAAAGGGAGCGGAGTGTGGTATCAATCTGCGTTTCAAAGAGTTTGCCAAAAATGACAATCGGTATCGTTCCGGCAACAATCATCCACCCCATTTTGGCGTCACTGTTTTCCAGCGGTTTGCGCTGTACGATGCCCTCAATGACAGCGGCGACGATGATGAAAATATCTTTCCAGAAATAGAGAAGAACAGCTACGAGGGTGCCGATCTGAACGATGGCAGTAAATGCGGCACCGGGATCTTCCCATCCGGCAAGAGCAGGAATAATTCTCAGATGTGCCGTGCTGCTGATCGGAAGGAACTCCGTCAGTCCCTGGACGATACCGAGAACGATAGCTTCAAAGAGGGTCATGGATGTGTCGTTGTATCGGTTGGCAGAACGCTTTTCTGCTGAAGAATGTTCTTAAGGTAGTTTACAGCATGCTGAACGGCAAGGGCGCGGTGACTGAGCCTGTTTTTTTCTGTCGTGCTCATTTCAGCATAGGTTTTCCCGGTGTTGTGTACCAGAAAAAGGGGATCATAACCAAACCCTTCAACACCCTGTTCTTCAAGGGTTATGCTGCCGGGAACCACTCCTTCAGCAGTGTGTTCAAACCGGAAGCATCCTTCCGCAGACGGGAGAGCGCCTTTCAGCGCAATAACGGTTCTGAAACGAGCCTCTCGGTTGGCGATACCCTTCATGCAGTGCAGCAGGTGAGCAACATTGTCTTTATACGTTGGACTCTGGCCATCCGGCACAGGAGCAAATCGTGCAGAGTAAACACCCGGCGCTCCATCAAGCCCATCCACTTCCAGCCCGGTATCGTCTGCCAGTGCAATCATAAAGGGGAAGCGTTCAGAGAGAATGGCGAAAATCGCCCTTGCCTTGAGCAGGGCATTTCCTTCGAGCGTCTCCTCTGTTTCCTCAATCTCGACATCCACACCAAGCTCATGGAGTGTCCGAACAGTGAACAGGGGAGAGATTGTTTCAAGCAGAGGACGAAGCTCTTTGACCTTGTCCCGATTGGCGGTGGCAAGAACAATGGTAATCTCTTTATCGGCAGTTGCTGGCATGGGTTGTTCTATTTTATGATACGAAGCATCTCCCTGATTGCCTCTTCAAGACCTGTCAGTACGGCACGGGCAATAATGGCATGACCGATACTGACCTCTTCAATCTCCTCAATCTCCCTGAAAGGAGCGATGTTGAGATAATTAAGCCCGTGGCCCGCAACCACCTTGAGCCCGAGGCTTCTGGCGTGTATGGCGGCCTCACGGATTCTTTGCAGCTCTTTCGATTGTGCCTCACCCTCTTTTTTCAGGGCATAAAGGCCCGTGTGCAGCTCTACCAGATCGGCCCCAGCCTGTTTGGCAAGGTCGATAGCTTTTTTCTCGGGTTCGATAAAGAGACTGACCTCTATTCCCGCAGCATTGAACGGTTTCAGATATGCTGCCAGTACCGCATAGTGGCGGACAATGTCAAACCCGCCTTCAGTCGTAAGCTCCTCCCTTTTTTCAGGCACAAGGGTGATGAGCTCCGGCCTTGTTTTCAGCGCTATCTGCTGCAGCTCCGGGGTCATGGCCATCTCAAGATCAAGCTTTGTGGTCACCGCTTCGCGGAGTCGGGCAAGATCATGGTCGTTAATATGGCGACGATCCTCACGCAGGTGGCAGACAATGCCCGCAGCGCCACACTTTTCAGCAAGCAGGGCAGCGGCAACCGGATCAGGTTCCTGCTCGCCCCGAGCGTTGCGCAGGGTGGCGATATGATCAATATTAACGGCTAATCTCATGGTATCGAAAGGTCAATGGTCAGCAATCGGAAGCTTTTCTCTGCAGGTTCTCCTGCTTTATTTTCTTAAGCGAAGGTAATGAAAAATGATACAATGGGCAATTTTTGCAGAGAGGTAGCTTGAGCTGGCAATTCTTTATACCTCGGTTATATGAGTGGGTTGGCCCAGAATGCGGGATTGAATGCAAAAGATTGAATCCTTTGTCCCTGCCAGACGGCCTCCTTTTGGAGGATGGTGAGCGTCAGCGTCTGCATAGGTTTGTCAGGATTTTTTGCAGCAAATGCTCCGGGTGTGAGCACAGCGGTGCAGCAATGAGGCTTGGGGTCACGGACGGAGTGGTAGAGAATTGCTGAAAGAGATGCTTGCCGTGCAACTTTTGCAAATGCTTGTGTTGCGCTGTAGTTGCCTGGATCAGTCCAGAAGAGTGTATCTTTCTTGAAAGGAGCCAGTCGCAAATCGACCATTATTCCCTTCACTTGCACAGAAAACGCGGTGAATTGAGCGGGCGGAAGCCTGTCGAGATTCAAGGAATCCTGAAGAAATTGCCAGCGATGGTACCCAATTTCAGCCGCAGCAGTTTTTACCCGTTCTGCCCCATAAAAAACGCCGGGATCACTTGGAGCCCGAAACCGTGAGCCTTTAGGGTAGAGGGTTTTATAACGAAATGGCGTTGAGAGAAGATAGTGCAGTCCTGCCGTTTCAGTTGGTACGGGCGGCTTTCCCTGTTCAAGAATCTCTTCAAGCAGCGCCTGTTCAGCAAGTGAGTCTACAATTTTCATGGTCGAGACCACGTGCTGCGCCTCAACGATTCTCCATATTGTCCTCTGATGATTCCAGGCTTCAGACAATACCTCGGCAGGCGTCCAGATAGGTGACGACATGAACAAGTCCCTCCGTTGTTTCAATAAGTTCAACTGGCTTCCGGCCAGAAAGTGCCTTGTTTTCGCTGTTCAGCCATACTTTGGCCGCTTCTGATGATCCTCCCACAATCGAATCTAGCGATCGGAAGAGCCTGACCAGCAGCACAGCAAATTCCCACTCTTTTCTGTCGGTCGAAAGTAAAAAAGTTCCTGTATTGAGACGGCTGATTGTTGCCGGGCTCAGTCCGAGAATTCTGGAAAGTTTTGTGTTCGGGAGACCAAGATAGAGTGCCGTGTTTCGCACTGCCTTGGAAAGCACAGCCTGCCTGTTTTCCGGATGAAACTGTGTGGATTGCTGCATGGGTATCTATCTTCGTTTATGATTTCTGTGGAAATAATATAGTCGATTTGTTTCTGTAGAAAAATATAATTGTTCGTTATGAAAGTACCATCAACATCCTCACTCCTGAATGTTGCTCTGGCACTCGGTATTCTGACTCTCTCTTGCTCTCAGTTGAGTATCCTCTATGAATTCTTTCATATCGCTCTGTTCGATGCCGCCGGATCGTTTGGCATTGCCTGGTTTGCCTGAAGCAAAGGAAAAGAGTCGCTCGAAAAAGCCCGTACCGGCAAACTCGGCTGTTGCTGCAGCGGGAGTTGCGAGGCGTCGTAGTTTTTTAAAAGGATTACAGACCTGATAGAATCGCAGAATTGATGGAAGAAAGTGCCGGGAGCAGTTTTCTGTCAAATCGGGACTAAGTTGGCACCAAGTCGGCACCAAGTTGGCACCAGGTTGGCATCAAGTCGAAATTGTCTTGAGTTCATGCGAAAAACCTGCGACAGTTCAGCAATTGATGACGATCATGGAGTGGAAAGACCGGAGCAAGTTCAGGGAAAAATATGTCAATCCACTTTTGGAGGAGGATATTCTGGCGATGACCGTCTCGGAGAAACCGACCAGTTCCCGTCAACAGTACACCTTGACCGAAAAAGGCAGGCGATTGCTGGCGGATATTCGAAAGACGTCCTGAGACGGAATATTCCATTACAAACGGTGTGGGGAACGGAAGCTGTGTAATGATGAAGATTTCCCTATGGAACGGGTGTATTGGGCAAAACCATCTGGATGACCAGTTTCATGCCGCATGCGTTTGCATATCGGCGCAAGGTATTGAGTGATGGAGAGTGATCCTGCTTGCCCAGGCTTGCCTCAATGCGTGCCAGAACAGGCTGCGAAACTCCCATACGTGAAGCCACTTCAGCCTGGGTGAGGCCCGCCTGCGTACGGGCATGCAAAAGTGCCCTGAGAGCCGCAAACTCATCTTCAAGTGCATCGTAGGCTATTTTGAACTTTGGGTCGCTTGAGCTGTTATGAGCCGCATAAGCTTTTGGGTCAAAGGCTACAGGATTATAGGTGTTGCTGTCACTCATGGTGTAATCTCCTTCAGCCGTTTTCTGGCAAGTTTCAACTCTTTGATTGGTGTCGCCTGTCTCTTTTTTATGAATCCATGCAAAATGACAACCTTCCGGTCAACCAGACAACAGAAAAAAGCTCGTCCAATTCCCTCAGCACCTCTTGCACGAATTTCGAACAATCCATCACCAAATGGTCGGGTGTAGGGTAACCCAAGATTTGGCCCAGAGATCACGATTTGCTCTGTAATCCGGACAAAGCTCGCATTGATGCCGATTGGCCAGGCTTCAATCTCTTTCTGGACGGATTTATTGAAAAACAGAATTTGATAGCTCATTCGTCAATATAGCTCACAAGCTATAACATTCAAGGGGCGATGAAAATAATTTCTTTTTATTGTAAAGGTCGCTCGTCTCAAGATTGTCCGCGTTTGGGCTTCCGATCATTGTCAGGCTCTTCTGTCAAATGTTTCTCTATTCAACAAATGCGGGATTTGGTTCCAGCGCAATCGGTAAAACGGAGTGCCCGCACTGCGGTAATAGTAACGGTTGAGTTATATTCTTGAACAAGAAATGACTTCCGAAGTTTCAACAACGAACAAGGCTGTCACAGGGTAATGTTTCAGATCCTCTCCTTACCATGGTACATGAATTTCTGAAAGAAGAAGCAAGGGTAGCAGTATGAACATTCAGCATCTTGATTCTGCGTCAAAACTTGACGCATTGCTTGCCTTAACTGCTGAGAGCGAGGTGGTAGAATTCAAGGAGCTTAATCTGGAAGAGATCGAACGCATCCGTGCACAGGCAACTCTGGAGGATTGGAGTGCGGCAATAGTACCCGATGCGGGGCTGGATGATCTGGACGACGAGGCTCTCCGGGTCGCGCGTAACAACTTCAAGAGCAAATTCCCTGATAAAGCGGTTGACGTTGACGCATGGGACAATGCGACCTTTTTGAACAAGGCCAAATTATCCATCAAAGGAAAGTTGACCCGTACCGCCCTGATATTGCTGGGCAACAATGAAGCTGAACATTTTTTGTTGCCTGCTGATGTCAAAATCCGCTGGATACTCAAAGATCATTTGGGTAATGACCGTGACTATGCCTTGTTTGGTTTGCCGATGCTGCTTGCTGTTGACAAGGTCTATGCCAAAATCCGCAATCTGAAATACCGCTATCTCCCTGAAGGCACACTCTTTCCTGAAGAGATTGATCAATATGAGCCTTATGCAATTCGTGAGGCTGTAAATAATTGCCTTGCCCATCAGGATTATTCTCTGGCTGGGCGTATCAATGTGATTGAAGGAGACGAGACGCTGACCTTCACCAACCTCGGGAGTTTTGCGCCTGGCGATGTAAAGCGCGTGGTGATGGAAGACGCCCCGGAGGAGTATTACCGGAACCGCTTTTTAGCGACGGCTATGTTCAACCTGAAGATGGTGGAGACGGCAGGCGGCGGAATCCGGAAGTTGTTTCTGTTGCAGAGTGCCCGGTTTTTTCCGTTGCCCGATTATGAGCTTTCAAGCAATCGTGTAAAATTGAAACTCACTGGCAAGGTGCTGAACATGGACTATGCCCGTCTGCTTGCCAGCACCGGCGACTTGACTCTCAGCGAAATCATGGCGCTCGACAAGGTGCAAAAGAAGCTTTCACTCAGTAACGATGAAGAAAAACTGCTTAAAGCAAAATTCCTTATCGAAGGGCGCAAACCGAATTTTTATATCTCTCAAAAGGTGGCGCAGAAGATCGGTAAAAAAGCATCATACAGTAAAAACAGGGCTTTAGACAAACAGTACTACCTTGATATGATCTGCAGAGCGATTGGCGAACATGGTTCATTGAACCGCAAGGATATTAATGATCTCCTTTGGAATAAACTGCCTGATTGGATGAGTGATAAGCAGAAGATGTATAAGATAGGCAATCTGATGGGAGAGCTTCGCAGGAATCAAGTGACTGTCAATAAAGGTAGCATGGCTACTCCTCAGTGGGTTCTCGTAAAATAGAACGGGAAAGAAAAATTAAGAAAGGAAATACGTAATAACATCTTTTTAAGTCGTATTAAATTAGGTATTTACGTTCTCGTAAAATGTTGAACTTTATAAGCGTTTTACGAAACGATCAAATAGCTGATAGTTCTGAATGTTTAAAGTAATAGTCTGTGCAGCAGACCTGTGGATATTTGCCAGACGTTCTGAAACAGAATAGTTTACCACAAAACCTTACGGGAATCAAATAAATGCCGTCACTTGACTGGATTGGGAAAAAAGCTGTTGTAAACCACCACAAGCAGGTGCCGTTTCATTTGTTGCGTCAGAATATGGAGTTGTCGGCTGGTGACCCTGATTCAAAAAATCTTCTGGTGCAGGGGGATAACCTTGTGGCCTTGAAGGCATTGCTGCCATACTATGCCGGGCAGGTGAAGTGCATCTATATCGACCCGCCGTATAACACCGGAGTGGATGAGCGTGATGAAAGCGGGAAACGTACCGGATGGGTCTATGACGATAATGTCAGCAACCCTGAAATCAAAGATTGGCTTCACAAGGTTGTCGGGGCAGAGGCGGAAGATCTTTCTCGCCACGACAAGTGGTTGTGCATGATGTACCCGCGTCTCATGATGTTACATGAATTCCTGAAAGAAGATGGAGTGATTTTTGCAAGTATTGATGAAACAGAATACGCGAATCTCCGTCTGCTTTTTGATGAGATTTTTGGGCTTGGAAATCGTGTTGGAACAATAATCTGGGACAATGCCACCGACAACAACCCGACCAATATTGCGATGGAGCACGAATACATTCTTTGTTACGCAAAAAACAAGAGTCAGCTCCCATCAGTCTGGAAATCGCCAAATCTTGCGGTAAAAACGAAGCTTCTTCAAATCGGGGATGATTTCGTGGAGCAATATCCAGATCAGAAAGAACGCCAAGAAGCGTATACAAAGTGGTTTAGAGAAAACAAAGATTACTTGTGGCCTTTTGACAGGTATAAATTCATTGACGGAGACGGGATATACACAGGAAGTCAAAGCGTTCATAACCCTGGTAAAGAGGGGTATCGGTACGATATTATTCACCCAACAACGGAGCTACCATGTAAGCAGCCCATGATGGGTTACAGATTTCCGCAAGAAACCTATTACAGGTTGTTATCCGAAAAACGTGTCATTTTTGGCAATGATGAAACGAAGCTGATCGAGTTGAAGGTCTACGTAAAAGATTACAGAGCAAAGCTCTCCAGTCTTTTTACTCTCGACGGACGGGTCGGTACCAACGAAATCAAGGACATTCTTCATTACGATAAGCGCCCCTTTGATTTCCCAAAGCCAACGACATTACTGGAAGAGCTGTTCAGTTTTACAACATCAGGTGATGATCTGATTTTGGACTCTTTTGCGGGTTCGGGAACATCAGGTCATGCGGTATTGAAATTGAACAAAAGTGATGGTCAAAACCGGCGATTTATTCTTATCGAAATGAAAGAGAAGATAGCCCGCGATATCACGGCTGAACGTATCCGACGAGTTTCTGAAGGGTATGAAAGTATAAAGAATGTATCAGTGAAGGGCCTCGGTGGCGGTTTTCGCTTCTGCGAACTCGGCGAACCCCTCTTCTCCGCAGACGGCTCCATCAACAAGGCGGTCACCTTCAAGGAGCTGGCGCATCACATCTTTTTCATTGCGACCGGGGAGCCTCTGCCACCGGCCACCGATTTCTCAACCCCGTTTCTTGGCATCTTGAACAATATCGCAGTCTATCTGCTCTACAACGGAATTCTCGGCGATAACGAGGATGAGGGCGGCAATGTGCTTACCCGTTCTGTGTTAAGCCGGTTGCCGAAACATGAGGGCACAAAAATTGTCTACGGCAATGGCTGCCTGCTTGGCTCATCGCATCTCAACCGGGAGAATATCATTTTCCGCCAAATCCCCTACGAAGTGAGGTGCTCATGATAACCCTCAAGGATTACCAGTGGCGGTCGTTATCGGCCCTCTCCGACTATTTTACAGCCTTTCAGCAGGATGAGAGTGCCGGGATGGCTTATGCCACTGTCACCCGGCACTCCTTTGGCGCGGCGCTTTCTTATCGGGAGGTGAAGGAGCTTCCGGGGCTGCCCTATATCTGCCTCAGAATGCCCACTGGCGGAGGCAAAACCATTGTTGCCAGCCATGCCATCGGTATTGCGGCCAAAGAGTTGATGCACACGGAAACGCCGGTTGTTCTCTGGCTTGTTCCCTCCAATACCATCAAGGAGCAGACCTGTAATGCTCTGAAAGATCGGAACCACCCCTACCGGCAGGCGGTTGAGGAGTCGATGCCCTCGGTTGCGGTGCTGACCATGCCGGAGGCGCTCTACGTCACTCGTCCGACGCTTGCCAACAATGCCACCATTATTGTCTCCACCATTCAGGCCTTCAGGGTCGATGAAACGGAGGGGCGAAAGGTCTATGAGCAATCCGGCGTTCTGATGGAGCACTTCACTGATCTCGACACCGCTCTCGCCCAAACCCTTGAAGCCTACGACAACGGCGTGCCGATTCAGTCGCTGGCCAATCTGTTGAAAATGCACCGTCCAATTGTGATTGTTGACGAAGCGCACAACTCCCGGACGCAGCTCTCCTTTGAAACGCTCGCCCGCTTCAACCCCTCCTGCATCATTGAGTTCACAGCAACACCGGCCACCGAGCACAATCCAAGCAACATCCTCTACTCCGTCTCGGCGGCAGAGCTGAAGGCGGCCCAGATGATCAAGATGCCCATCCGGCTCGAAACAAGGCCAAACTGGAAGGAGCTGCTGACGGATGCCATCGCTTGCCGCAAGCATCTTGAACAGCTTGCCCTTGAAGAGCAGCAGGCGACAGGCGAGTACATCAGGCCGATCATGCTCATTCAGGCACAGGCCAAAAGCCAGACGCATGAGACGCTCACCGTTGAGGTTGTTGAGCAGTGCCTGATTGATGATTTTAACATTCCGGCGGAGCAGATTCGCCGGGCTACCGGAACCGACAAGGGGCTGGAAAATCTTGACCTTGCGGCATCGAGTTGCAAGGTACGCTTTATCATTACCGTGCAGGCATTGCGGGAGGGGTGGGACTGCCCCTTTGCCTACGTCCTTTGCTCCGTTGCCGAGATGCGCTCCTCCACGGCGGTCGAACAGATTCTCGGCCGTATCATGCGGCTGCACCTTGCAAAGCGGAAGCAGCGGGCAGAGCTGAACATGGCTTATGCCTTTTCAGCATCGAAAAACTTTGTTGAGGCGGCCAACGCCCTTGAAGATGCGCTGATTCAAAACGGCTTCAACCGGCAGGAGGCCAAAGAGCTGATAACCCGTATGCCAGCCGGGGAACAGGGCAGGCTTGACCTCTTCTTCAAGGTCTCGGAACCTCTCGCAGAAGTGCCACTCCTTGCAGGGTTGCCCGAAACCGTTGCCAATAAATTCACCTACGACGAGGCGAGCAAAACCTGCACCTTCGTCGGTATCATGGAAGAGCCTGAGAAGTACGCGATTCTTGATTGCTGCACAACGCCGGAAGCCAAGGCAACTATCGAGAGGCTCTATCGCAAAAGCTGTGGCATACCGCCGGAACAGCCAAAAACAGCGGCTGAACTCGGCATTGACTTCTCGGTTCCTCTCCTCTCCGTGCAGCAGGGTGAGCTGTTTGAACCCTTCGAGGAGAGCCATTTCCTTGAAATTCCGTGGAGACTCTCCAAATACCCGCCCGCCTTCACCGAGTCAGACTATGCAGCAAAGCAGTTTGACGGTAAGGTGATTGACATTGACGTTGATGATCGCGGCAAGGTCTCAAAGTCATTCCTCAAGGATTTGCGCCATCAGATCTCTTTTCTGGAGCCAGATGACGATGAAAGTGTGGCAACGCTGGTTCACTAAATTGACCGGAACATCCCGAACCGCGCTGATATCTTCCCGTCAGAGAGCGGCCCTTGGCTCATCGGCGTTATTCACTATCTCCTGAACGAGAGAACTATCTCCCTTCAGGAGCTTTTCCACGACAAATACACCCTGCGCCAAAGGATTGTTGCAAAAATAGATACTCTGCGCAAAGCCGAGCGGCAGAAAGCTTATCAGGCATTTCTCCTGCCGGAATGTGCAACCCCGATTGTGGTGACACCAGCCCGATGCTTTACATTCAAACCCGACGAATACCCCTGCAATGCAAAATATAAGGGCAGCTTCAAGTTCCAGAAGCACTACTACAAAGAGATTGCCTCCCTGAACGGCGAAGAGGAGGAGTGCGCAATCTATATCGATCAACTCCCCGAAGTTGAATTCTGGGTACGCAACATCGAACGGCGCGAGTTCCACTCCTTCTGGCTCCAGACATCCACCGACAAATTCTACCCCGACTTTGTCTGCAAACTCAAGGATGGGCGCTTTTTCGTTGTCGAATATAAAGCGGAGACATCATGGAGCAATGAAGATTCACGAGAGAAACTCGCCTTGGGGGAGTTGTGGGAGAAGCGCAGCAATGGCACCTGCCTGTTTGTGATGCCGAAGGGGCGGGACTTGGCGGGGATTGGGGGGAAGGTAAAGTTCAAAAATAAAGAAAGTGATTGATTATAAAGTCCAGAAACGGTAGTTTGTCGGTGTATAATTTTTATTCTGGTCGTATTGCTATGAACTGATTGTATACGTGTGGTGCGCCATTTAAATTTTCGTTTTTTTGGAGGTAATAGATAATGCTTAATTGGAGGAAGAAAACTATGCCAAACACCGAGTCAACGCAATTAAAAGTGCTCAACTATGCTGATGCCCTTAAGGGTATAGCAAATAAAATAAAAACGACGAATATTGATGAATTTCGATACAGTGATAATTATTTCCACTCTAATTTTATTATTTATGGCAGCTCAAAGGTTTTTGGGAAAAACGCATCAAATGAAAGAGAATTAACTGCGGTGATGAAAGATTTTATCTTTATTGAGAATTTGATTGCTGGACTAAAACGCAGGATTTCTGATATTCCTGATATAAATCATAGTCGACATATTACAAATATTAGTAGAATCGAAAAATCAATGATGAGCTTTTTACAATATGGGTCATGGGACGATTATAGAAATGCAATATCAGTTCCAGCACTAAATGAACTTGATTACTCTTCTGAACAGCTCGATAGATCTTATGGTACACCATATTTTAATTCTATAAAATGGGGAAATGTTAATTCAGCAATAAAAGATGTTAATAATATAAATGGGGGATATAATATCAACAATGAACAAGAGTATATAAAACAAATTGGTATAGTTATCGAAGATACTAATAATAAAAAAGATATTTTTGGAGAACATGCGATATATAATTCATGTTATAAAATAAATTCAATTTCTCTATATATGCGTAATAATTTTCAAGGGAAAGAAACTGAAATAATTAAAAAATTATATGAAATTATCACGGTTTTTAACGAGCTTATGACGTTTGTGTCCAACACAGCAATGCTTGGTAGTGGTGTAGGTAGACTGTTTTTGCCATAAAAAATTGAACGATAGAATTCCGGGTTTGGGCAATAAAAATGAAAATAGCTGCTTGATAATCAACTACCCCGCAGCAGAGCTACGGGGTATAACGTCATGTTTAAGAATACTTTCACAAAGCACAGCTTTGAGGAATGTATCCTATAGCGATTTAATTTAAGATTTCTGAATAATACAACAAAAATATGACGAAGTATGAGGATATTTCTTTCAAGTACATATGAGGATATGATCGAATATCGTAACTCGGTTATGGAGGTATTGCGTGGAAATGAAATGATATATCGCGGAATGGAGTTTTTTGGCGCATCAGAAAATACTCCTATTGATGTTTGCTTCCAAAATATTGCAGAATCAGATCGAATGATTGTTCTTTTAGGTACTCGTTATGGTTCACGTCCAGATTGCAATAGTCACTCATTTACGGAATTGGAAATAAGGGAGGCTGAAAGGCTTGGAAAGCCTATTCTGATTTATATTTTAGATACAGATAGACAGCCTGTGTTAATAAAACATGTTGACTCGGGAAAAAACAAATCAGATTTGGACGCATTAATTAATTATTTAAGTAATAAGTATTCTGTCCAGAAGTATGTGACACCTGAGGAATTGGGGGTGATTTTAGCTAGAGATCTTCTTCGAATAGAAAAAGACACAAACACACACAGGGGAAAAAATAGTTTAATAGGGGAGTATAGAGAAACTGCGTATGACAAATTAGCATATTGGTATGATCATTGGTATAAAGATCATTGGGAGCTTGATGATCCATTTAAGACTATTGTATCTATAATAAAAGCCTATGATGAGGGCTCACGGGGAAATATACTACGGAAAAAAATATTGGATTGTGCTTGTGGTACCGGCAACACCTATGTTTCATTCACAAAGAATGGCTATAATATTTATGGCACTGATGGCTCCCGCTATATGCTTCAAAAAGCAAAAAATAATTGTGATAGCATAGGGGTATCGACGGATCATATTGAGTTAGAGCCGCTTAATTGGACAGATAATAAATCTTATCATGCTAAATTTTCTTCTGGTTTTTTTGATGTAATTATTAATACTGCGAATTCGTTTTGTCATATACCACCTGTTTCGGGATATATGGATGTTGCTCTGAATAATTTTTACGACCTTTTAGCACCAGGAGGGTTGCTTATCATTGATACAAAGAAATATATAAAAACCCGATCTTTAAATGATATAGAGACATACCAAGAGTTGCGATACATCGCGGGAAAACAAGAATGGATATTAAGATCTGAGAGAGAAGAACCTCGGAATATTGAGGGCCTTGGGAACGTAAAATTCCATACAAGATTGATGTATGACAATGACCCTGCTTTTACTCATCCGGTCTGTAGGGCTTTAATTGTTGTTACGATTTATGGGGAATCTATCAATCCATGTGTCCACGTAATACCATATTATCCATTACCTTCAGTGATGTTAAAGATGGAAATGGAAAAGGCGGGATTTATGCCGGTGACGATTTTTCCGGCTATGGAAAATCTTGTTTTGGACTGGAAGTATGATATTGTTGTTGGGAGAAAGCCGGGATAAAGATAGTGGTATAAGGCAGCAATATCTGCCAGTCTGCATGACAATGTGTCTACTTCGTTGACGCTCTTCGGCAAAGCCGTGGGTTCATAAGAATCGCGCAGATCTGTGTTTCCCCGAAAGGATGCGAAGTTTACCCAACAGCAACCCCCATCCGGGTGACATATACCTTTTCATGCAAGCGTGTCCGGATCTCTTCACTGGATGCGGTTTCAAAGAACAACTCCAAGGCTTCACGAAGATTATCGCGGGCGTTTTCAATGCTCTCTCCTTGGCTTGCAATATCAAATTCGGGACAAATGGAAGCATACCCATCCTTTTCATGTGTGATAATGACTGTCAGTTGCTTTTGCATGGATTTGTCCGCTTGATTTGAAAATTATTGAGCTTCTTTTCTATAGAAGTAGGAACCTGAATCGCCCCATGAAGTTGTAGTAACAAGGTAATAAAAATAATGAACAGCAAAGCTGATGATTGAGTCTTAGCCGCTCCTTGACCAAGAGTGTTATTTCATCTTTGTAATAGGGCATCAGAAAGCGGTGTGATCGGAATCGAAACATGCCACAAGAGTATTCTCATCCGTCAGGTTTGGCGGGTGCATTTTCAGTTTCTTCATCTTTATTATTGTCAAGCTTTTTAAGCATCTCAAGTGCTCCGGTTTCAAATCGTGAAAAGGCGAACCACTTTTTCCCTAAATCTTTGAGAGATGCTCCAATATGGTAAATCTCGGCTCCGTCAATATTCAAAAAACGGTCATGAGCCTCTTTGAAAGATTTGATGACGACAGTCGGGTATTGCTGGTTATGCTTTTCTATGTCCAGTGCAAGCTGTTTTGAAATAGCTTTTGTGTAAATCGTGCAGGAGACAGCGGAAGATCGTTTGCTTAAAATACCTTTTCAAATTTTTTCTCTGTTTCGGATTCAAAAACAAGCTGACGCTGCTCAACAGAATCAAGCCGGGCAAACACTTGCGCGTTGTTCTGGATGAAACGCCGTATTTCAAAGAAGGCGTTGATGATTTTGATACTGACTTTAACAGCCGTGTCACTGTGGAGCACGGCTGACAGCATTGCGACTCCCTGTTCGGTAAAGGCAATGGGAAGGTATCTTCTGCCACCATGCCTGCTTGAGGTCACAGCTTGTGACCTCAAGTGTAATTGCTCCCATTTTGCGGCCAGCTCCTGATCTTCACTCTGGGTAAGCTGAAATCTGAACTCTTGTGGAAAGCGTTCCATGTTGCGCTTGACCGCCTGGTTGAGCACTTTGGTTTCAACCCCGTAGATAACGGCCAGATCCCTGTCAAGCATTACCTGAACCCCTCGCATGGTTACAATCATGCTCTGGATGTTGAGATATGCTAAATCGGTCATTGTTTTTATGCGCAAGTTGTATTGGTGTGTGTAGCCTCAGATTAGTGCGTTGTCCTCGTTTTTTTCTGAGCTGGGGCTCGGCGTTCCCGAGGTGCGGCAACACTGATGGTTACCAAGGCTGCAAGTTCAGTCTGTTTCAGGTTCAGTCCGGGATACGCAAGGCGCGGAATTCCATCTGCGTGGGTGGCGGGGGACTCTCTGTGAAGCGCAGTATCAATCAAGAAATATTCTTTACATTGAGTCATGTGTCGCAATGTTCACCGTTTGGTTGGAAATGGTCGATAGACTGGCCATCTCCACTTTCGTGATTGAGCTGAAGCAATGGTTCATGCATACGGAGAGTTTGACGCCAGTAAGCTATTCATCAACATCAGCAAGAGAACAACAGGATGATTACGTCATTTGATATTAAAAACTTCGGACCGTTATCGTCTCTACGGGGAGAGGGTTTGGGGAAGCTCAACCTGGTGCTTGGCGCCAATAGCTGCGGAAAGACCTTTCTTCTCAAGGCGCTGTATGCAACGATGCGTGCACAGGAAGAGAGCGGAAGGGGAGAAGATCCCCGTGACTTTTCCGAGGTGCTGGGTGACAAGCTGTACTGGACATTTCAGGCTGATAAGTTAGGTGATTTGGTGCAAAAAGGTGTCGGTAATCGTCTTGCTGTTTCCGTTACTATGCAGAATAACTGTAGTCTGGCTTACGAGTTTGGCCCTGATGCCAGTCGCAAGGTAGTGCCGTTACACAACAATTTGGCGCCAAGAGAGGCCAATTCTATTTTTTTACCGCCTAAAGAGGTGTTGACACTTGCCAGGGTCATTTTGAAGTCAGGTCTGCAAGACAAGGCATTTGGTTTTGATGCAACCTATGTCGATTTGGTGCTTGCTCTTCAAAATCCGACGCAGCGAGAGCGAACTTTCAACGGCTTTACTCGTTCACGCCAGCAGTTGGAGCGGATGTTTCAGGGAAAGATTGAATATGTGCCGGATGCTGAACGATGGGTCTACAAAAAGGGAAACAGTCGTTTTTCGCTGAATACGACGGCGGAGGGAATAAAAAAAATAGCCATTCTTGATACGCTCCTTGGGAATCGTTTTTTAACCCCGGATTCTGTTGTTTTTATTGATGAGCCTGAGTCAGCATTGCATCCAACAGCGATCAGTCAGTTGCTCGACATTGTCTATCAACTCTCTGATGCAGGAATTCAGTTTTTTATTGCATCACACTCCTATTTTGTGGTGAAAAAGCTCTATTTGATAGCCTTATCAAAAAATATACATATCCCGGTATTTCTTGCTGACCAGGACGGAGGCTGGCATCAGGAAGATTTACTGCAAGGCATTCCGGATAATGAAATCATTAATGAATCCATTCGCCTTTTTGATCAAGAGCTTGAGGTCTCTGCGGGATGAGTATCTCAATCACTGAATCGGGGATGACCTTTGGCCGTTTTGCTCCAAATGACGTTTTCGAGTTTGAAAAAGTGTTAACTGAACTGAAATTCGGTGACCATGTTTCAAAAGTCGAATTTATTGTGCGTTATGGCTTGGGCAGTGCTGCGGTTGTTTTTGTGGAAGCAAAGCGCTCCGTTCCTCGTCAATCAGATGTTTTTTTTGCTGAAGTTCGATTGAAAATGATTCATGCGCTCACTGTCTGGTTTACAGCGCTTTGCGGGCGTCATGAGCAACTTCTGAAAGTTATACCGGATAATCTGAACAAGGTTGAGCATTTAAAGCTCCCTTTGAAAATGTATCTGGTGATTCCGGAAGCTCCGGATTCCATGCTGCCACAGCTTTCGGATAAGTTCAGGCAATCACTGTCGGCAGAGCAGAAGATCTGGGCAATCCGATACTCAGATATCAGTGTGTTGAATGAAAGCAGGGCTAAACCGAAGTTCCCTGTATAAAAAAATGATAACCTATTATATAAAAAGCAAAAAGACGTGAAATCAACTTCCATCTACTGGGTACAAACGAATCAATTCCATTGCACGGGTTTGAAGTGGTGTTGGTTCGGTATCCTGGGAAATCACAGGGCTTCCTGGAGCAGATTTCAGTCTGCACCGGTTTCGACTGCGAGTGCCCAGTTCCATGATAAGCGAGCGAAAACTGTGAACGGGGAATCCCTCTTTGTTTGTTTTTGTACTTTTTTTCTTTTTTGCCGATTTGGATGAGACTGCAGGCTTGATCGGATCGCGCTCTTTCCTGTCCTGAGCAAGTTCTTCATCATCGAAGAGCAAAGGAGCAAGTGCTTGACGCATGTGCCACTCAACATAATAAACCAGCAAGCACAGAAAGATATGGGCACGAACACGTTCGGCATAATAATGGTATATGGGCCGTACCTGCAGGTCAATACTTTTGAAGGTGCGGAAAACCTGTTCAACTTTTGCTAAATTCTTATAGCTTCTTACGGTATCCTCTGCCGACAGGTTCTGTCGGCTTTCGCTGGTGCGAATAACATAGATGCCATCCAACTCCGCTTCTTGTGCGATCGATTCAGCTTTCCTCTTGAAGGAAAACTCTCCGTCAGCAATCGATAGCTCAAAGTGTTTGGCCATTTTATACCCATTGATCACCTTGCCAACCTTTTGACCAATTTCCGATGCACTCAGCGGGGTTTTCGTGCGACGATGAACCTCATCAACAATTTTTTGTAGCTTGTTTTCTGTTGCATCCAATAACTCCTGGCGCTTGCGCCTCCGTTCATCACAGAGCAGGGGGTTGAAGCAGGCGATCAGGCGTTCATCGGGGAAATCTGCCGAAGTTATTTCTGCCAGATTTTTTTCATCAAACAATGACAACTGCAAATGATTATTTGCTGCAAGTTTGCGAATGTTTTCACTTCGCAACGCTGAAATCCACCCAATCCCGGGATGAGTTTTCAGGATATCAATCTGTGTCTGAGTCAATGTACCACGATCTCCAACCAGAACCACTCGCTGCAAGGCAAAACGCTCTTTCAGCTTCTCCACTTGGTCTGCTACGGTACTGGGATCACCAGTGTTACCCGGATAAACCTCAACAGCTATGGGACGCCCCTTGACATCGGTCAGTACTCCGTAGGTAATAATTGGCTTGCCTCGCCGACCCTGTTTATCGTGGCCTAAACGTGCCAGGGGACAACAATGGCCCTCATAAGAGCTATTGCTCACATCATAAAATACGTGTTGACCTTCACCAAGGTGACGGCTTGCAAATCTCTTTTCAAGAACAGGTTGGCGTTCCAGCAACCAGTCCATGGCTGCATACAATTCATCTTCATCAGCATCCTCAACATTGAGTAACTGCGCAAGAGTTGTGCTATGCCATAACCTCGTAGTGGCCAATTTTGAAGATGGCGCAATCAGGCGTTCGACGATCATTGCCAAAACGAGATCACGCTCACGAGTCCGTCGGGCAGCGATCATTTTGTCAAAACCGATAAGACGAATCATCTCAAGAAGAGCTTCAACATGACCATGAGGCAATGAGCGTTCAATTGAAAATACCTCACTGGGTGAGACCAGCGGTTCATTTTTCAAAACCCGTCGTAACGCAGTAACCTGTTCCGGAGGCCAGTTCGAAATATTAGCCACGGTGCGTTTCATGACTTTGTCGTTCTCACGCCAAGACTCACGGAGCAAGATGGCGGGACGAGAGTTTCTATTTGGAATAATATCAACGTGCATGGGTTTAGTATATCACTAAAACCCAAATAAAACAAGCGGCTTGATGTATTTTACATGGGTACAAAATACGTAAATTCCCTGCAATTTATCGAAATTCAATATGTTATACGATTTTACGTCAAGGAACTTCGGGCTAAAAAACAGGGTCTGGTTGGTCGAAATGATGAGGGGGACAATCGGCGAAATGTATGAAAGTTCAGCAAGTTCAGTCTGCTCCAAGGTTAGCCCGGAGACGAAGAGCGCGGATCTACTTTACCCCGTTGTGATGGATGTCACGAAATCAATTTACAATGATACGTGCAAGCATTTTTCGTTCACTCTTTGTTGTAATGCGACTGGCGACAAGTATCAAATATATTGAATGATGGGAAGAATTTGTGTGTTTTTTAAAATTTCCATCAGATGGCAGCGCCAAAGAGGGAGTTCTGTTCGAAACGGGGTTTGATGCTATCACCCCCGCTCAGCCGATGGAATAAAGTCGTTCTGAATCCGCTCAGCCTCTCTCATCGGCAACCCTGCTGCTTCAGCAAATTCGGGCCAGCGTTTTATGGCGGCACTCACACTACTGATTATTCCTTTGTAATCGGGTACCAGAAAGCGGTCGCCGACGGCATGGAAATCGCTGCGGTTCATGTTGCGGAATTTGCCGTTGACCGACATCAGGTGCTGATATGTCCACTCTCCGTTGGGGTTGAAGGAGTGGGTCAGGTCGTACGCTGGTGCGAGATGCCACTCTCCGGTTTTCTCCATGAGGAAGGAGTGGTTTTTTGTATGGTCATCGCAATTTGCGGCAAGGACGTTAAAGATCATGCGGCGATATGCCTCGGCCAATTCGTGCAAGGGCAGATTGAGTGCTTTGATGGTCTGAAAATATTGGCTGTAATCGTGGGTGGCCCGCTGCCGGTAGTCGAGGTGCTGCATGGCGCAGAGTGTCTGGAGATGCAGCTTTGTGCCGTTTGAACGGTCAAAACGGCGTGTCATGAAGTGGGCACGGCCATTCTCTTCGAGTAATCGGGATTCTGATATGGTTATTCCGGCAGCACGGGCCATCAGGTAGTATGCGTATTCAATGCGCCCGTACCCTTTTCCTGTGCTGAGATCCTCCCCTTCCCCAACACCGTCAAGCTTGAGCAGCCACTGTTCAAAACCGGGATCTGCAGGCAGTTGCCCTGAGCGAATCTCTTTGGTTTCGGGATTCCAGGCAATGACCGCCTTGGCACGTGCTCCGCCTGCGGATGTTCCGACCTGAATGAGGTTCATGATGGCCGCTTGCGTATCCCTGTCGCCATCAATGGTGCCCGAAAGCGCCTCTCTGGAGCTGATAACCAGTTTTGAGATTTCAACGGCGGTGGCTTTGGTATGGCGCGGGCCCCGAACCGGCCTGAATTCGAGTGCGCCCATGCCGCGTTTGCCCATGTATGCCAGACGGTCGAGGGGGGTAATGGCCTCTTTTTGCATACCGGCTTTTGCCAAATAAGCATCAATCAGGGCATTACCGAAATCGTCCGGAATGGCGTCGGCCAGCATGGCTGGAAGTCGCCGGAATGTTGCTTCAGGAAGGAGCGGGAATATGTGAATGCTCTCTTTTACCGGCATGGTCATCGGTGCCAGCTCAATGCCTCCGACCTGCCATGAGGGTGCGTATTCAAAAACGTAGTAACCGGTTCCGGAATCAAGCGAAATGGCGCCAACAGTTTTCTCCCAGGCACGGACTTCGATGAGCTTGACGGGGTGGTACATGCTCTTACTCCGTTTTCGGTTTGCGGGAGCGGGAAACCTTTTTTCGTACCCTATCCTTGCGTTGCCCTTTCAAGAGTTGCATAGGGCTTACTGAAACCGTTGGCGCCAAAGCGTTCAGCCAGTCAGTTCGACCAAGAACTCTCGAAACCTTGATGATTGTTTTGAGTGATGAACCTTTGCCCCCTTCAAGATTTTTCAGCGCACCAACACTGATGGATGCGAGGGTAGCAAGTTCGGTCTGTTCCAGATCAGCCCGGATACGCAGGGCCCGGAACTGATCTCCGACGAGAAGTTCCCATTCATCTGATGAAAAGGAGTTTATATCTGAAGCCATAATAGTGTCTTTTGATACTTGATATTTGTATGATAGGCAATATTATGCTTTTCAGAAAGCATCAATCGTGATTTCCATGCAGGGAACTCCAGATTTTTCCTCTACCGTGATGCTTTGCCCATGAAGGCGATAGCTCAGTTGGCTCTGCTGCCGTGGATTGGAGAGAACATTGGGGTTCAGAACGCCATAATTTATTCCTCCCTGGTGTCGAGCGGAGAAGGTGAGCAGGCCGGGATGGCCTTCCCGGTGAATTCTCGTTCCGATAGCTTGGGTGAAGGTGTAATCAGTTTTATGAAGGAGATTTGGATAGTTGTCAGCGGCAGAGCGAAAATCAAGCAGTATCGCATCGCACGCCACAGCGTAGAGTGTGCGCTCAATGGTAACCTCTTCATGCTCAAAGCCGGCATCGCAGAGTAAGCCCCGAAACCAGTGGTAAGCCGATTCATGGACTGATGTCTGGAGCGTATCGCTGCCATACCAGACTCCGAATGATCCATCAGAGAATCGGCTTGTCTGCCGGTATTTAAATTGCCAGTGTATAGCATTGAGCCACAGGGCCTCTTCAAAGGGGCGATGGATCTCAGGAGTGTGCGAATGATAAGGCAGCGGTCTGGTGTCGGATTCTACCTGACGAGCCAGAACCCACTCCTCCGTGTTGCTGCTCAGGTCGTCGAAAGGATTCTCTGATTCATTCAGGGATACAATATTGCGCAGCAAGTCGTGATGAATATCGGCTACCGCGAGACGGGTGAATAGGTGATCCATGGTATGTAGCCGATTACATTTCGCTTGTGGCGCGGTCAAGATAGAATCGCACCATCAAAAGACCGGCAAAACCCCACTCTTTGATGACCTCTACCGGGGTGAGGTTATCGAATGCTTTGTTCCGTGTGGAGATCCAGCGATAGGCAAGATCGCGGTTTTTCGGAAAAAGCATACGCAGATTCTTGTGGATGGCCAGCAAATGACCGACCCGTTCATACTGATCACGACTGGTTCCGATTGCTTCGCCTTTGCGATAGCGAGTCAAGGCGGCTCTGTTGGCTGGCGCAAGCCCTAAAAGCAGGGCCTGATCTTCCGTTGTCAGCTTCCAGTGGTCGAAAAGCGTCATCACCATTTTGGCTAATGCTCCACGATCTTTCGACGTGATGATCTGGCGCTCAAGTACCGTGTTCATTGTTTCCCTCCTTTGTTTTGAACTCTACGAAACCAATATAAAGAGTAGTTTCTATTGGAACAAAAAATGTTTTAATAGTGCTTTTTGTGGCAGTTTGCCTGACGACTTCTCATTTCCCGGATATGACAACCTCTCAACACAATATTATTGGACGAGTTACCGCAACGGGAAAAGCCGGAACATTCCCCGGCTTTTTTATTCCCTGAACCCGTTCAACTTTATATAATTTTATTATGTTGGCTTTGAACGTGATGCTTATGAACAGCTCTCTCTTTTTTGTGTGTCGATGAGTTGTGGCGCAATTGCCGTAAAGGATTATAGAATTAGATTGTATCAATGAATGCCGTTAGCCTGAAAAAACTCGAATTTGATAAAGTTGCCAACTACGCAACGCAGTTCTGCCTCTCCGCGATGGGGCGCGACCGGCTTCTTGAGGCTGTGCCGCAGGTTGGTCGTGAAGCGCTGGTAGCGGAGCTTGAACGGGTGCTTGAGTTACGCAATCTGCTGCAGGAGGGGAGTGCGCTCCCTTTTTCCTGGTTGCCGGATACGCGCCCGCTCCTGAAAAAACTGGAAATTCTTGAGAGTTATCTTGAGCCGGAGGAGTTGCAGGATATTCATCATCTGCTCTTTTCATCGGTGCAGTTGCGCAAGTTCATGTTCCTCAACCGTGAGGTTTATCCGCTGCTGAATGAGTTCACCATCAGGCTCTGGCTTGAGAAGAGTTTGCAGGCCTCTATCCGACGGATTATTGATGAGCAGTCGAGGGTGCGTGATACGGCCAGCGAGGCGCTTCTGATGATCCGCCGTGAGCTGAGTGGCAGCCGTGAGCTGATCCGTCGGAAGATGGAGCGGCTGCTCAGGCGTTGCCAGGAGAGTGGCTGGCTGATGGAGGATACGATAGCCATCAAGAACGGGCGGCTGACGCTTGGCCTCAGGGTGGAGTACAAGTACAAGATAGCGGGCTACATCCAGGATTATTCGGGGAGCGGGCAGACGGTTTTTATTGAGCCTGCCGAAACGCTTGAGATCAGTAACCGCATTCAGGATCTGGAGATCAGTGAGCGGAGGGAGATTGAGCGCATTCTGAAGGAGATGACTGAAGAGCTGCGGCCCGAGATTGAAAACCTAAGGTATAATGAAACTATCCTCGGTGAGTTTGATGCCTTGTATGCACGGGCACGCTTTGCCGTTGAAACGAACTCGGTGCTTCCCGGTATTGCCAAAGGGCATTCGCTGCGCATTGTGAAGGGGTTTCATCCCTGGCTCCTGATTTCGCATCATCAAAAAGAGGTTTTGCCGCTCGATCTTGATCTGGATGAGGATGACCGGGTGCTTGTGATTTCAGGCCCCAATGCGGGTGGAAAATCGGTGGCGATGAAGACGGCCGGTCTGCTCTGTTGTATGCTGGTGCACGGCTATCTGCTGCCCTGCAGCGAGAGCTCGGTTTTTCCTCTTTTTGGCGATATTTTTATTGAGATTGGCGACGATCAGTCGATTGAGAATGACCTTTCCACCTTCAGTTCCCATCTTGGCGCCATCAAAACCATTCTTGATGTTGCCGGGAGCAGTGATCTGGTGCTGATTGATGAGCTCTGCGCCGGAACTGATGTGGAGGAGGGTGGAGCCATTGCCCGTGCGGTGATGGAGGAGCTGCTCAATCGAGGCACCAAAACCATTGTGACCACCCATCTCGGCGATTTGAAGGCCTATGCCCATGAGCGCGAGGGAGTGGTCAACGGCGCGATGGAGTTCAACCGGGCAGGGCTGGTGCCTACCTTCCGTTTTGTCAAGGGGTTGCCGGGCAACAGCTTTGCCTTTGCAATGATGAAGCGGATGGGGTTTCCTGAAACCATGGTTGAGCGGGCATCGGGATTTATGCAGGATGAGCGTATCGGGCTTGATCGGATGCTTGATGACCTGAGCCGCCTCTTTGAGGAGAATCGCCTGCTGAAGCAGCAGCTTGAGGCAGAGCGGGCGGATCTTGCGGCACGCGAACTCTCCCTGCGCACTGAGGAGGCTCGAATGGAGCGGAAGCGCAGGGATCTGAAACTTGGCGCCTCAAGGGAACTCCAGAAAGAGGTGGAATCTGCCAGAAAAGAGATCAAAGAGATTGTTCAGGAGGTCAAGAGCACACCAACTGACGCAAAAGCCGTGCAGGAGGCCAGAAAAAAACTTGGATTGAAAAAGCAGGAGGCTGAAAAGAGTGAGCTTTCTCTTCGGGCTGAAGCCGAAATGGCAGTGCCTCTTGATCGGACTATCCGTGAGGGTGACCTGGTCAGGATTCTTGATACGAGTACCTCCGGTGAGGTTGAGAGTGTTAATCAGGAGAGTGTGGTGGTGCTGTGCGGTAATTTCAGGTTGACCACATCGCTCAAAAATCTTGAGAAAACATCAAAAACTCAGGCTAAAAAAATTCACAAGGAGCCTTTGCCCCGGCAGCAAAAGGTCTCCTGGTCGGCTACGACTTCAGGTGTTGAATCAACAAAGCTTGATTTGCGGGGGCTCAGTGGTGATGAGGCGATCATGAAAATTGACCGGTTTATTGATACGATGCGCCTTAACCGTATTCATTCAGCGATGATCCTTCATGGCAAGGGAACCGGATCACTCCGGCAGAGGACGGCGGAGTTCCTGCAGCAGCACAGCGCGGTCAAGAGTTTTCGTCTTGGTGAGTGGGGCGAAGGAGGGGCTGGAGTGACGGTGGTGGAGCTGGAGTAAGAACCATTTTCTTTCCGATCGGGGCAGATGCATTGAAAAACAGCGTTCAATACCGTATCT
Source organism: Pelodictyon phaeoclathratiforme BU-1 (assembly GCF_000020645.1). Lineage (GTDB taxonomy): Bacteria > Bacteroidota > Chlorobiia > Chlorobiales > Chlorobiaceae > Chlorobium > Chlorobium phaeoclathratiforme. The sequence continues at coordinate 2,309,515 of NC_011060.1, read as the reverse complement.
TGTGCCCAACAGGGGTTGCAACGCAGCTCACATCATTTTCCGGTTTTTAACCGATAACGCACTATAATCCTGCAGGAGTTGAAAGAAGAGTACCAAACATATTTCACTGTACCCAACCAGTTGACTGCCTTGAGAATTTTGCTGGTTCCGGTTTTTGTGGTGCTGCTGCTGCAGGTTGATCCCTGGTTCAAACTGTTCGGTGTGCTTGTTTTTGCCGTAGCCTCCCTGACTGATATCTATGATGGTTATCATGCAAGGAAATACGGTGTTGAAACCCGTCTCGGCGCTTTTCTTGATCCTCTTGCCGATAAATTGCTGATCACTGCAGCTTTTCTTCTCTATGTCTGGATGGGTTATCTTGTTCTCTGGATGGTCGTTCTGGTTGTAGTTCGTGATGTTGTCATCACAGCGTTGAGAATTTATGCTGAATATAAAAACAAACCTGTTGTGACGAGCGTGGAGGCAAAGTACAAAACGGTGGTACAGAATGTTTTTGTCTATGCGATCATGGTGCTGATGTTGATGAAAGAGTCCGCTTTTTCCGGCAAGAGTGTTGCTGTGATGATTAATGGTTTTCTTGGTTCCGGCTATCTTGATTTCGTCATGCTTGCTGTAACCGTTTTTACTGTTTATACAGGCATATCCTATCTGGTGAGTAACTGGAAAATATATTTTCAGAAGCCACTCCAGGAGTGATGACAAGATGAAGCTCCTCACTGCCAAAATTCTCTCGACCTGTTTCGGAATTGGCTTTTTTCCGGTAGCGCCTGGGACTTTTACGAGTGTTGTGGCCGTTTTCTGCTATTATTTTCTTCCGGCACTGCACAATCCGTTGCTCTTGTTCTCCCTTGTTCTGCTCTGCAGTGGCGTTGGCATATGGGCTGGCGGAGTGATGGAGGAGCAGTATGGAAACGATCCATCAATTGTTACGATTGACGAGCTTGCCGGTCAGTGGCTGGCGCTTGTTGCCCTGCCGGAAGGGGCGCTGCCCCTTCTGCTCTCGCTGGCGTTCTTCCGTCTTTTTGATATCGCTAAACCGGGGCCAGTCGACGCTCTCCAGCGCTTGCCGGGTGGGTGGGGGATCATGCTCGATGATCTGCTTGCCGGTTTATTTGCCAATCTTTCCGTACGGGCTCTGCTTTTGCTTCTCTCTCTTTTTCATTTCTGGCCCTCTTTATAAAACTGCCTGATTTTTTCCGTCATGGTTGGGGTGTCGAAGCCGATCTCCTTGTAGAGGGCGTTCATGTTGCCATGCGTTACGAATGCATCGGGAAGGGCGATTTTCAGTACCGGGCGGTTGAGCCCTTTGCTATTGATGTGGTCGATAACGGCGCTGCCGAGTCCACCGATAGCGCTGTTTTCCTCGAGAACAACAAAATGGGTTGATCGGGAGGCCAGTTCCTCGATCACTTCGGTGTCGAGCGGTTTGAGGAAGCGCATGTTGACGACGGTGGCATTGATCTCCTCTTTTTCCAGTATGGTGGCCACTTCAAGGGCTTTTCCCGTCATGGTTCCCATGCAGAGCAGTGCAAGTCCGCTTCCCTCCCTCGCCATAACGGCCTTGCCGATGGGCAAAGAGGTGAATTTTTTGTGGAGGGTTATGCCCGTTCCATTGCCTCTCGGATAACGGATGGCAACCGGGCCTTTCACCTCATAGAGGGCGGTATAGAGCATGTCGCGCAGCTCTTGCTCATCCGCAGGAGCCATAATGACAAGACCCGGTACGGCATGAAGCCAGGAGAGATCGAATGCCCCGTGATGGGTCGGGCCATCTTCGCCGACAAGTCCTGCACGGTCAATGGCAAAAACGACGTGCAGGTTCTGAAGCGCCACATCATGAATCAACTGGTCATAGGCACGCTGCAGAAAGGTTGAGTAAACGGCAAAGACGGGTTTGAACCCTTGTGTGGCAAGTCCCGCAGCAAAGGTGACCGCGTGTGCTTCGGCGATGCCGACATCATAAAAACGATTCGGGATGGCGTTCTGGAAGAGGTCGAGCGATGTTCCGCTTGGCATGGCGGCAGTAATAGCAGTTATTGTGGAGTCTTTCAGGGCCAGCTCAACCAGTGCCTCGCCAAATACCTCCTGATATTTCGGGGGAAGCGAAGTATCAGCGGTTTTGAGCAATTTGCCGGTTGTCGTATCGAACCCGCCATTGTGTGCGTGCCACTTGCTCTGGTTTTCCTCTGCCGGCTTGAACCCTTTACCTTTTGTCGTGATCACATGCAGCAGCTTGGGGTTGGGAAGCGTCTGCATCTCTTTGAGCGCCTTGACGAGTTGTTCCATGTTGTGGCCATCAATCGGGCCAAAATATCTCAATCCAAGGGCCTCAAAAAATGCACCGGGCGTCAATGCAGCCTTGACTCCGTCCTCAATTTTACGAACGGCCTTTTTTGCCTTGTCTCCCAGTCCGTTGTTGAGGAGCGAAAGTGATTTCCAGACCAATTTTCGAGCTCTGTTGTAGGTTTTGTTCAGGCTTATGTTGACAAGATGGTGCCTTAATGCACCGGTATTGGAGGAAATGGCCATCTGATTGTCGTTGAGAATGACAAGCACATCACTTTTCAGGTCTCCGAGATGGTTCATCGCTTCGAAGGCCATGCCGCCGGTCATGCTGCCGTCTCCTATGACCGCGATAACCTTTTCATCGCCGCCCGCGAGATCACTCGCCACAGCGATTCCTGCGGCAGCGGAAATCGAGGTTGAGGCGTGACCGACTCCGAAGGCATCGTGAGCACTTTCCGATCTTTTTGGAAAACCTGCCAACCCTCCGAATTGCCGGTTGGTCTGCATCCGCTCTCTTCTTTCTGTCAGGATTTTATGCACGTAAGCCTGGTGTCCGACATCCCAGATGATTTTATCGTGCGGAGTGCTGTAGACATGATGCAGCGCCACGGTCAGCTCAACAACGCCAAGGCTTGATGCAAAATGGCCGCCATTGAGGGAGACAATTTTGATGACCTCTTTACGGCACTCATCTGCCAGCGTCTGGAGCTCAGCGATGGTTAACTTTTTAAGATCGTCAGTCGAACGGATTGCAGAAAGAAGAGTCATCTGCTGGGAAATGGTGACCGGGAGGGAATCTGGCATGGTGTTTTCGGGCTTCGGGTTCATTGTACTTTTGCTAACGATAACCATGCTTGAGGCTTCCCGGTTCCATGCCGGGCAATGAGCCATTAACGGCCTTTATATGCCTGATATCTGAACGAGCACCTTTCTCTCTTTGCGTGCTCCGTCAAGCTCAACGAAGAAGAGTGACTGCCACTCTCCGAGGAGCAACTTTCCATCCGAGAAGGGAATGGTTTCAGAGCTGTTCATAAAGAGGCCGAGAAGGTGGGAGTGCGCATTGTGGCGGCCATCAATCGGGTTGAGATTGTGGAGATAGTTTCCATCTTTCGGTACCAGACGCTTGAGCCAGGTCTCCATATCTTCAAGGAGTCGCTCCTCTTTTTCGTTGATATTGATAAAGGCCGTGGTATGCTGGCTAATGATGGTTACCTGCCCCTGCTGCAGCCCTGATGATACAAGAGCTGTTGTTACTTCCGGGGTTATGTCGATGATTTCAACGGGCTTTGTGGTTTGTATCCTGATCGTGTGCGTAATGATGCGCATTGCTGTAAAAGGTCAATAATTGCGTTCAAACATCTTTCTCCCGACAGAACGGGATTTTATTACTCGTTGGTTTTGCTTTCAGCAGGTGATGACAATTCCTTCGTGAGGAGAGAGATTGACCCGTGTAACGTTCTCTGCACAATGAATATCGCTGATTTTTTTGTCAGCAAGTGTGCTTTGGAGGGTCAGCCTTTCAATGGCGATATGATCAATCGAGGGATGTTCGAACTCTATGGCAATTCCGGTTGCACTGAAATTGGCCAGAACAAAGGCGTGTTCATTGGCGGTAAAACGGTGAAATCCCAGACAGTTTGATTTGTTGGCACTGTGCATTTCAAGCTGCTCAACTTCTCCTTCCTGAAATACCTTTTTTTTCTGAAGCGTAAAAAGCTTTTGATAGAGCACAGAGAGGTCGATGTTATCAGGTTCGGGAGCCTGCCGGATAAGTTGAACCGGAATTTTCTGCCGGAAGCCATCCATCTGATCCTGGTGGACAAGATGCATTCCCGGAGCAGTCAGCAGCACCAGAGCGGCAGCTTTGTTGTTGAGACCGATTTTATCGGCAGCTCTTGGTTCGTCATGGTTTTCAAGGAAGCGGCAGAGATGGCGCTGGTACTCCCAATGTGCCTGCATGTGTCCATCAAGCTTTTCAACATTGACGGGGGAGCTGCTGATATAGTCATAAAAGGGTTTGTCGTAGGTGAAGTCAAAACCTTGCTGCTGCAGTTCCCACTCCTTGTTCCAGTAAGATTCGGCAAGAAATATAAAGTCGGGATGACGGCGCTTGACCGCAGTGATTGCGTTGTACCAGAACTCCTCCTTCATGGCGCCACCGAGGTTGCTCCAGGTGGTATTAAAAACACTTTTCAGAATCAGCATGGCCATATCGCATCTGACGGCATCACAGAGTGTGCTGATTTTGAAAAGATTTTCCGTCATCATTTCCCGGGTCTCTTTTCTTGCATAGTTGAGCTGAAGTGTGTCTGTCCAAGGGTCGTAATAAGGGTCTTTGCCGTAAGCCAGATATGTTCCGCATATATATTCAAAACCGGATCGGGGATCCTGGCTCTGTTCAGCTTTGGATACAGGAATAAAGTATTCCGGGTGTTCCGGGAGCCATTCATTGTCGAGTGCAAGGTGGTTTGGCACATAATCAAGCATAAGCTTGATGCCGTAATCACGAAGTTTTTCGCGGAATACAATCAGCTCCTCTTCTCCTCCCAGAGCGTCATTGACGGTGTATGAAGGAATGGAATAGGGTGATGATGCAATATCGCCAGGCTCAATGAGAGCAATGTGCTCAAGGAACGAGCTTCGAAGACCGGGGTGTGCTGTTGCAATTGCCTTGCTGTACTGACTTGGCTTCCATACACCCATCAGCCATACCATGTCAAAATTGCAGCTTGTAAAGAAGTTGAATGCTGAGTCCGGTATATTCCCAAGCGTTACAGGCCGGTTATGCTCTCTGCTCAGTTTTTGTAGCCAGATTCTTGTATTGATTTCGTAAACAAGAGGAAACATTGAGTTTTGATCGTTTAGGTGGCAATAACATCGCGCTCAAATATAGTAACTCTGAAAGCCAAAAGTGAGTGGGCTACTCATTAAAAAAGAGGCAAAAGGATTTGTTTTGCTCTGATTTGTAAAAGGGGCAAAGATGTACGAAATTCAACTGGAGATTTTGGCGTTCTCCGAATGGACGAGGGTGGATAGAGCGCTCTAACTGTTAACAGGTATCGAGAAGTATTGACGGATTTTTTAAACGATCTCAATGAAGTGCAGCGCAATGCCGTAATCGCTACGACCGGGCCAGTAATGGTACTGGCGGGAGCTGGTTCCGGCAAGACAAGGGTGATTACCTACCGTATTGCATATCTTATCAGAAACGAGGGAGTCTCTCCCCAAAATATACTTGCACTCACCTTTACCAACAAGGCTGCAGGTGAGATGCGTCACCGTGTTGACACCTTGTTGCATCAAGGCAGTTCCCGTGGCCTGTGGATTGGTACCTTCCACTCTATTTTTGCGCGTATTCTCCGCAACTCCATTGATTTGATTGGTTATGACAAAAACTTTTCAATTTTCGACAGTGAGGACAGCAAAAGCCTGATCAGGCAGTCGATGGCTGAACTCAATATTTCTGTTGAGTCGGTCCCCGTCAATACGGTTCAGGGACTTATCAGCCGGGCAAAAAACAGTTTTATTCTTCCTTCAGAGTTTCATCGCAATGCCAGCGACTACAATCAGCAAAAGGCGTCGCAGATCTATGAATTGTATGCCAGAAAGCTGAAGGAGAACAATGCCCTCGATTTTGATGACCTGCTTATCAAGCCGCTTGAGCTCTTCAATGCGCACCCCGAGGTGCTCCAGGAGTTGCAGGAGACTTTCCGCTATATCATGATTGACGAGTATCAGGATACCAATCGGGCACAATATCTTGTCGCAAAAATGCTTGGGGCAAAACATCGCAACATCTTTGTAGTTGGTGATGATGCACAATCGATCTATTCCTGGCGGGGCGCAGATATTTCCAATATCCTGAACTTTCAGGACGATTACCATGATGCGTTGACCTTCAAGCTCGTTGAGAATTATCGCAGTACGGGAAATATCCTCAAGGCAGCAAACAACGTGATCAGTTGTAACCTGCGGCAGATCAAAAAAGAGCTGATTTCACACCGTAATGAGGGTGAACCCCTGACGCTTATTGAGGCCTATAATGAGCGGAATGAGGCTGAAAGGGTGGGGGAGCAGATTCGCAATCTGCGTCTGAAGCAAGGCTTCGAATTTCGGAGCTTTGCGGTTTTTTACCGTACCAATGCCCAGTCGAGGGTGCTTGAAGATGTCATGCGTCAGCACAAGATTCCTTACAAGATTTTCGGCAGCGTCTCCTTTTACAAACGCAAAGAGATCAAGGATGCGGTCGCCTACCTGCGTTTTATTCTTAATGACCGTGATGGCGAATCGCTGTTAAGGATTATCAATTTCCCGCCCCGAAAAATCGGTGATGTCAGTATCGCCAAACTCAGGGAATTTGCCGAAGATCGTCAAATAAGCCTCTATGAAGCTATTCTGCACTCAGGTGAGGGTGGTTTTCAGCCGCGACTTGTCAATGCTCTCAGCTCATTCAGCGCTGTTATTGAAACGCTCAGAAAAGTGGCGGTAGATGGCACGGTGTACGAAGTTTTGACAGAACTCTTTACGCTGACCTCCATTCCTCTTCTTTTGCAGACAGAAAATACTCCTGAATCGCTGGTGCGTTATGAAAACCTTCAGGAGCTGCTCTCCATGGCAAGGGATTTTTCTGATCACAATCCGGATACAGGCTCTCTTGGTGATTTTCTGGAGAATATCTCGCTTGCTTCTGATTATGATGAAACACAGGAATCGGATAATTACGTCTCTTTGATGACGGTACATGCCGCCAAAGGCCTGGAGTTTCCTGTTGTCTTTATTACAGGTCTTGAGGAGAGGCTTTTTCCCCTGCACTGCTATGAGCCTGAAGAGCTTGAAGAGGAGCGAAGGCTTTTTTATGTTGCAATGACGAGGGCGCAGGAGAAGATATTTCTCTCCTGGGCGCAGAGCCGTTATCAGTACGGGCAGCAGCACCATTGCCTCAGATCGATGTTTATTGGTGAGATCGATGCCTCGATTGTGCAGACAGAGAGTGGTAATTTTCTTTCTGATCGTCAGGCAAAGGAAAAAGTGGCTTCCGGTTTTTCATCTCCTTCAAGAGGGTATCAGTCAAAAACGGCAACCTCCTCCTCTGCTGTTGCGGGGGTATTGCCAAAGTCTTCACAGCCCGCTTTTCGTGAGGGAACGATGGTGCATCATGCTGTTTTTGGTCCAGGAGTTGTGCTTGATGTGCAGGGTAGCGGCGCAAAGCAGAAAGTCCGGATAACGTTTCGCAATGCAGGGGAGAAGACGCTGATGGTTCAGTATGCCAATCTCAGGATTCAGCAGTAACCCGTGTCGGAGTTCCTGTACTTCACATCTAAATGTTCCGCAGTATGAAGATTCTTTTCGGTGTTCAGGGTACGGGAAATGGTCATATCAGTCGCAGCCGGGAGCTTGTTCGAAAGCTCAAGGAGGATGGTCACGATGTTGAGGTGATTATCAGCGGCAGAAAAGAGGAGGAGTTGAAAGAGGTAGAGGTATTTGAGCCATACCGGGTGATGAAGGGGATGACACTGGTCACCTACAAGGGAAAGATGGACTATTTCGAAACGATGCTTCAGCTTGACCTCGTTCGTCTGATGGCGGATATTGTGACGCTTGATACCAAAGGGACAGAGCTGATTATTACTGATTTCGATCCGATTACCTCAATGGTGGCCAGAACAAGAAATATTCCCTCTGTAGGTTTCGGTCATCAATATGCTTTCAAATATGATATTCCAATGGGCCGGGGAACTTTTTTTGAAAAACAGATCCTCCTGAATTTTGCTCCTGCCCGCTACAATGCAGGTCTCCATTGGAGCCATTTTGACCAGCCAATTTTCCCGCCGGTTATTCCCGCTACGCTCTATGCACATCGGAGTGTGACGGTAATCGGGAAAAAAATTCTTGTCTATCTTCCTTTTGAAGAGGTTGAAGACATTCAGCTCTTTCTGGCTCCATTTGGCGCGTATGAGTTTTATATCTACGGGAAGGTGCATGAGGATCGTGATGAGGGCCATTTGCATTTCAGGGGGTATTCCCGCGCAGGTTTTCTCGCCGATCTTATGGATTGCAATGGCGTTGTCTGCAATGCCGGATTTGAGCTTCCTGGTGAAGCGCTTCATCTTGGAAAAAAGCTGTTGCTCAGGCCTCTCGATGGTCAGATTGAACAGCAATCCAATGCACTTGGTCTGGTAGAACTTGGGTATGGTATGGCGATGGATACGCTTGATGGCGCTCTTCTTGCAGAGTGGCTGCAGAAACCCTGCCGTGAGCCATTGCTCTACGCCAGAACGGTCGACTATATTGCTGAATGGATAGGCAGTGGCCAGTGGGATCAGCTTTCGAAATATACTGATGCCGCCTGGGCGGATCAGTCTTGACAAGCATCATCATGCATTTCAGGGAGCTTGTAACAAAATGCCGGAGTTACCGGAGATTTGACGGGGCAACACCGGTTGCCGAAGATGTTGTGCGGGATCTTGTGGAGCTGGCCTGTTATGTTCCTTCGTCGAAAAATCTTCAGCCCCTGAAATTTATTGCTGTTTGTGAGCCTTCTCTCGCCACGGCCCTCTACCCCTCTCTTTCCTGGGCAGGTTACCTTGCTGACTGGTCAGGCCCGCCTGAGGGTGAGCGTCCCCAGGCCTATATTGTCATGCTTGGTGATCTCTCAATAAGCAGTGACTTTGCCTGCGACAGTGGCATCGCAGCCCAAACCATCCTTCTTGGCGCAACAGCTTCGGGTTTGGGAGGATGCATTCTTGGCTCTCTCAATCGCCAAAAAATCAGAGAGTTGCTGAAAATCCCGGAAAGGTTTGCTCTTCTCATGGTTATTGCTCTGGGAAAACCCATCGAAACGGTTGTTATTGACCAGATGGGCGATGATGATTCGGTTCGCTATTACAGGGATGCGAACGCTCTTCATCATGTTCCAAAAAGAGTGGTTGATGATGTTCTCCTGAACTTTCTTTAACCCCCTATGGTGTTATTTTACGGCTTATGATCCGTATTGACGAACTTCTCAGAGCGTATCGGCGCGGTTATTTCCCGATGTCAGACCCTGAGGATGAAAAAGTGTACTGGTGTCAACCGTACAAAAGGGCTGTTTTTTGTCTCGACTCCTATCGCCCTTCGCGTGATGTTCTTCGCCTGACCAGAAAAAAAGAGTTCACTGTGACTCTTGACAAAGAGTTTGCGGGTGTGATCAAAGGGTGTGCTGCGCCACGAAAAAATGATCATGAGACCTGGATTTCTGATGAGATTATTGAGGCTTATACCAAGCTTCACAGCCTCGGTATTGCCCATAGTTTTGAAAGCTGGTATCAGGGTGAGCTTGTTGGAGGTTTGTATGGTATTGCCCTTGGTGGCGCTTTTTTTGGGGAGTCGATGTTTTCCCGCCGCTCTTATGCATCACGAATTGCATTTGACCATCTGGTCTTCCATTTGAGAGAAAAAGGGTACCTGTTGCTTGATGCCCAGATCATGAACCCCCATCTCCAGAGGCTGGGCGCTGTTGAGATTGAACATGAGGAGTATATGCGGCAACTCGCTCATGCATTGCAAAAAAAGATTGTTTTTCTCTAAGCAGGCGAAAAATCGTACTTTGTGCAACGATAGTTTTACCTTCCCGAAGAGGGGAGACCTTTTTGGATTATTGACCTTTAACCGGGGAGTTTTTATGTTGTCGAGGGACTTAACGGAAAATCAATCGCAGACAAGAGTTATCATTTATTCAGGAAAAGGGGGAACCGGAAAAACTACCATTTCATCATCAACAGCGGTCGCACTGGCAAGGCAGAACAAAAAGGTTCTGATCATGTCATCCGATCCTGCTCATTCGCTTTCGGATGTTTTTAATGTTCGTATCAGTCGCAATGATCCCCAGAAGATCGAAGAAAATCTTTACGGTCTTGAAGTTGATACGGTGTACGAGCTTAAAAAGAACATGTCCGGTTTTCAGAAATTCGTCTCTACCTCTTACAAAAACAAGGGTATTGACAGCGGTATGGCTACCGAGCTGACCACCCAGCCAGGTCTTGATGAAATTTTTGCCTTGAGTCGTCTGCTGGATGAGGCGCAATCAGGGAAGTGGGATGCTGTGGTGCTCGACACCTCTCCTACAGGGAATACGCTTCGCCTGCTCGCCTACCCTGAAATCATTATTGGCGGAAATATGGGCAAGCAGTTTTTCAAGCTCTATAAAAGTATGTCGTCACTGGCTCGTCCGTTGAGCGGAAAATCCATCCCGGATGATGACTTTTTTAATGAGGTCAATGTGCTTCTCAAGCAGATGGAGGATATCAACAAGTTTATTCTCAGTCCCGAGGTTACTTTCCGACTGGTGCTGAACCCTGAGAAGCTCTCCATTCTTGAAACAAAGCGCGCCTATACTTTCGTGCATCTTTACGGTATCAATGTTGACGGTATTGTGATCAACAAAATTTTGCCTACCTCAAAAACGGTCGGCGAGTATTTTGAGTTCTGGGCCGATCTGCACAGTAAATATCTGATGGAGATCGACAGCTCCTTTTACCCTACTCCGGTCTTCCGCTGTCATTTGCAGAGAACAGAACCGATCGGGCCGGATGCGTTGCATGATATCAGCAAACTGGTTTTTGGCGAACAGCTTCCTGACAAGATTTTTTATTCCGGAAAGAACTTCTGGATTGAGAGCAAAAAAAATGCAGCAACGGAAGATCATCGCGAAGTTCTTTGTATCAAGGTACCCTTTCTCAAGGATGCCGAAGAGGTGCTTGTCACCCGCATGGGTACGGACATCGTTGTCACTGTAGACAGGGCACAAAGAATCATAACTCTTCCAAGGGCGCTCTACAGTCTTGAAATGGAAGAGTATATCCGGGAGGATAATCTTCTTCGCGTGGTATTCAGAGATATTCCTGTTGAAAAAGAGGAGCAGGAGTTGAGCGTGAATAAAAATGTGCTTGATAAACTGCGTTCAATGAGGCGAATGAAGCTGTAGTAAAAGTGGGGAACAGCCGCAGGAAGAAAAATTCAGGGGAAAGAGTTTAAGTTTTCACGGGAATCTTGTATCTTCAATGTTTAAAACATTGAATTAACGGCAATTTACCCCAATTTTTGTTAAAGAATCAGCTTATATCATGCCCGAGAAAGCGCACTATGGTTTGTTGAAAGGGAAGAAGGGAATCGTATTCGGCCCGCTTGATGAAAGCAGTATCGGCTGGCAGATTGCGCTTCATGCCTACAGGGAGGGCGCAGAGATCGCCATCTCGAATGTTGCGGCCGCGTTGCGTTTCGGCAATATTGAAGAACTCTCGACCCTATGCGGTAATGCTCCGATGTTTGTTTGTGATGCGTCGAAAAATGAGGACGTCGATGCATGCTTCAAGGAACTTAAGGAAAAAATGGGTTCGGTCGATTTTATTGTCCATTCAATCGGGATGTCACAGAATATTCGCAAGCAGTTGCCCTATGAAGATCTGAACTATGAGTGGTTTATCAAAACCCTTGATGTTTCTGCTTTGTCGTTGCATCGGCTCGTCTCTTATGCTTTGAAGAATGAGGCAATCAATAAGGGCGGCAGTATTCTCTCTCTTTCCTATATCGCGTCACAGAGAAATTATTGGACCTACTCTGATATGGGTGATGCCAAATCGCTGCTTGAATCCATTGTCCGCAGTTATGGACCAAGGCTTGCAAGGCAGGCGATCCGTATTAACACCATATCGCAGAGTCCAACCTATACCAAGGCAGGAAGCGGTATTCCTGGATTTGAAAAAATGTACGAGTATAGTGACCTCATGTCGCCTCTTGGAAATGCTTCTGCCGAAGAGTGTGCTGAATATTGCATGACTATTCTCAGTGATCTTTCCCGCAAGGTCACCATGCAGAACCTGTTCCACGATGGCGGTTACAGTTCGATGGGAGCGACCATTCCCATGATCAAGCTTGCTCATGAGGTGCTCAATGACAAGGAGCTTGCATTACGGGTGGGTCTCGATGAGTGACCTCCTCCTTCCTTCTGTATGCAGGAGGATGAGGCCGTAGCGTTGTTTTCGTTTGTTTGACAGACAAGTGTCCGGGTTCCCTCTAAAGATGATATGGCCGCTCTGTTTTTCTGTGCATTCTGAGTGATGCACAGAAAAATACGGTCAGTACTATTACGTATTTTATCGCCTGACGGCTCTTTTCACCATCCCGCTTCGGGCGCATTGATTATCAGCGTCCGTTTTTGTATGGTCGGTGTAGATGTTTGTCGGAGGCTTTCACAGCAGTTATATTTCGTTTTCGTTTCAGTTGGAGCGGCGCTCGCTTCTGTGCGATTTCATGAGATTCTTTTTCCTGAGTATCTTTTTCGAATAATTTCCAAAAATACTTAAAACGACACTATTACAGATGGCAAAAACAGCAAAAATTATCTATACCAAGATCGATGAGGCTCCTGCTTTGGCGACCTACTCTCTCCTTCCCATTCTCAATGCATTTGCGAGGGGTACTGGCGTTGATTTTGAGCCCAGGGATATCTCACTTGCAGGAAGAATTATTGCAAACTTTCCTGAAAATCTGACTGAAAGCCAGAGAATACCCGATTACCTTGCTGAACTGGGTGCTCTTGCACTGACTCCCGAAGCAAATATCATCAAGCTGCCGAATATCAGTGCCTCAATTCCCCAGTTGAGAGCCGCTATCAAAGAGCTTCAGGAGCATGGTTACAACATCCCTGATTATCCTGAAGCGCCTGCAAATGAAGCAGAAAAAGAGCTTCAGACAAGGTTTGCCAAGGTTCTTGGCAGCGCTGTAAACCCGGTTTTGCGTGAGGGAAATTCCGATCGTCGGGCGCCGCTTTCGGTAAAAGCCTTTGCACAGAAAAATCCGCACAAGATGGGCGCATGGAGCAGCGACTCCAAATCACATGTCGCCTCAATGAGTGCCGGTGATTTCTATGGCAGTGAAAAGTCTGTTACGGTGGGCGAAGCAACCGCAGTTACCATAGAGTTTGTCGACAATGCAGGTCAGTCAACCGTTCTGAAAGAGAATACTCCGTTACTTGCCGGTGAGATTATTGATACATCCGTTATGAATGTTCGCTCACTCCGCAACTTTTTTGAAGCGCAGATTGCCGATGCAAAAGCTACCGGTGTGCTGCTTTCGCTGCATCTGAAAGCCACCATGATGAAGGTCTCTGATCCCATCATGTTCGGTCATGCCGTTACCGTTTTTTATAAGGATGTGTTTGAAAAACATGCCGCACTTATCAAAGAGCTTGGCGTGAATGTGAACAATGGTCTTGGTGACCTCTATGCCAAAATCCAGAAACTTCCTGAGGCACAAAAAGCTGAAATTGAAGCTGATATCAATGCCGTTTATGCCAACCGTCCGGCACTTGCCATGGTTGATTCCGACAAGGGTATCACCAATCTTCATGTTCCGAATGATATCATTGTTGATGCATCCATGCCCGTGGTTGTTCGTGATTCCGGCAAGATGTGGGGCCCTGACGGCAAGCTTCACGATACGAAAGCCATGATTCCCGACCGCTGCTATGCAACCATGTATCAGGCCATCATTGAGGATTGTAAACAACATGGCGCCTTTAATCCGGCAACCATCGGCAGTGTGCCAAACGTTGGGCTTATGGCTCAGCAGGCAGAAGAGTACGGTTCACACAACAAGACCTTTGTAGCGCCCGCAAACGGGACAATTAATGTTGTTGATGCTGCTGGCCAGACCGTGCTCGCACAGGCTGTTGAAGTGGGTGACATTTTCAGGATGTGCCAGGCAAAGGATGCTCCGGTCAAGGATTGGGTAAAACTTGCCGTCAAGAGGGCAAGAATAACCGGAGTGCCTGCAATTTTCTGGCTCGACAGCAAGAGGGCTCATGATGCAGAGATCATCAATAAAGTGACAGAATATCTCAAGGAGCACGACACCACCGGTCTCGATATCCGTATCCTGACTCCGGTTGAGGCCATGCGTTTCTCTCTTGAAAGAATCAGGGCAGGCAAGGATACCATCTCGGTCACCGGTAACGTGCTTCGCGATTATCTTACCGATCTCTTCCCGATCATCGAGCTTGGCACCAGTGCCAAGATGCTTTCGGTTGTACCTCTCATGAACGGTGGCGGTCTGTTTGAGACCGGTGCAGGCGGATCCGCTCCAAAACATGTGCAGCAGTTCCAGAAAGAGGGCTATCTGCGCTGGGACTCCCTCGGAGAATTTTCAGCAATTGCCGCATCGCTTGAGCATGTGGCCCAATCGTTCAGCAACGACAAGGCAAGGATTCTGGCCGAGACTCTCGATCAGGCCATTGGCAAGTTCCTCGACAACGACAAGTCACCAGCCCGTAAAGTTGGCCAGATCGATAACAGGGGAAGCCACTTCTACCTTGCACTCTACTGGGCAGAGGCGCTTGCCGCACAGCAGGAAGATCAGGAACTGCAGAGCCGTTTTGCCGCTGTTGCACAGCAACTTGGCGACAATGAAGCAAAAATCAACGAAGAGCTGATTGGCGCACAGGGAAAACCAGTCGATATGGGTGGCTATTACAACCCGGATGAAGCCCTGACGACACAGTCCATGCGTCCCAGCGCCACCTTTAACGCTATTATTGACGTCCTCTGATTATCTGATTACAAAAGCATTGAAACAACAGAAAAGCCCGGTTTATTCAGGGCTTTTCTGTTGTTTCTTTTTTCTCGGTATTCAGCAATCATCTTTTTTTTAAGAGTTCAAACGGTAACTGCTGACGTTCCTGAAGATTTCCTGAGGCGGAATGCTACAAACAAACCGCCGAGACACAGAAGAACATATGTACTTGGCTCGGGATTCGGGCTGTTGGAAACCAGACCCTGGTAGTTTGTATGTTTTACATCTTTTCCGGGATTGATCCAGAGGAATTTCGACACGTCGCTGGAATTAGTAGTCGCTTCATTGATGTATTTATTGTACAGAGTTGCTATGTTGGAGGTGGATCCGTATGACTCAATATCCAGATCATACACTCCTGTTTCATTAACTACATGCCAAATAGCGGCCTGAAGAGCTATTGCCTGCTCTCCCTGTCCACCAATGCCATAATTTCCTAACAGATAAGCGACCTTGCCTGCATTTTTTACAGGATTGCCATGGATTATAGCTGAGTTATTTACGGTGGTATAAGGATAATTATCATTTACATTGACAGGAGTAAAAAGATCAACACAGTAGAGATATTTGAGCGCTCTTTCGTTAAGATAAGATGGGTCAATAGAACCTCCCCCCTCTGATTTATGGACACCCTTCACGATAGATTTAATGTTTGAGTAGGATCCGCCTATGTGAAGATTAATCACCTCTGTTGCATGAGCCATCCCGCTCATTGTCATGATTGCAACTGCGATAATCGCATAAAGAATCGTTTTCATTTTTTCGGGATTTTTAAGTTTAAATGGCAATAGGGTTGTAGTGTCTGGCGCATATATATTATATGCGAGTAGTGTCTTTATATATAGAGAATGTATATAAAAATATATTTCGTACCAAGTATTCAGATGGAAAAAACATCAACTGCGCACTATATGATGCATTTGTTTTGTATAGGAGCAATATATGCGCCGTATATACTGGAAAGGGATGGAAAGAAGTGCGGGGATAACAGGGATGTGTATGGGGAGTGAGTTACCAGGAGCTACTCCAGGCATAAAGAAGTCCCTTGTGGCTGAGTTTTTGTGCCACATCATCAATATCGCCGGGCGATACCACAAAGCAGCCATTGCTTCTGCCGATTCTCGGGCCGTTCAAGGTGACGAGGTTCAGTATGATATAGCCCAGTGAGACATAATCAGCCGAATGCAGCACAATATCGCGGCTGAATGCATTGCCGTTTCTTGCTGGTTCAAGCCCTTCAAGGCGCACGGCCATTCCGTGGTCTCCCGTGTACGCATCAAGCACATTATAAAGTCCGGTACTGCTCATACCCGAATCAAGGGTATTGGAAAAGCGGGTTGCATACAGGTCGCCGGAATTTTTTCCATGCGCTACCCGGTAAAACCACTCCTCACCACTCACAAGATCAATCACCGCCATGCGCTTTATGTAGGAGGGCTTCGAATAATCCACCACCGCAAGGTATCGGATTCCCATTTCCGGATGAGCTGCTCGATAGGTTTCGAGAGCCGCAATCGCCGCCCGGTAAGCCTGTGGAGATACTTTTTCCGGGAGGTAAAGCAATACAGTTCCACCAAGAACGAAAAGCAGGAGCGCCACCAGAGCGCCATAAAAGGCTTTTTTTTGTTGAGCGCTCATCTTTTATCCGTTTTTGTATGTTCTCTGCGATGTGTCTTGCGTCTATACCGAAAATACTACTTTTCAATTCCCTTGCTGCAACTCTTGCTGCATCTGCCTTTGACATTCCGCTTTTTATAGTGTAGTTTTATCCCGTTTTAGTCGGATAAAACCGGATAAGAACAGGTTGAGACGACAGAAAAATTCAGTTTAATACCCGTTTAAACAGATAATACGTTCTTGGGGAGGGCGTTTATGGAAGTTCAAAAAGGATGAGATTGATGAATGGGTACGCACCAACGGAGCAAGTGAAAAAAGCAGCACAACTGTATTGAATCAACGAAAAACAAAGTATGGATGGTAAGGTGACTTATGCTGAAAGCTGAATTATTCGAAATGGTTGCCAATGGTGAGAATTCAGGTGTTGAATTTAAACGTGATGATATCCGGCCTGAGCAGTTGGCAAAAGAGATTGTTGCCTTTGCAAATGTTCAGGGTGGCCGGATTTTCCTTGGCGTTGAGGATAATGGAGAGTTTACCGGCCTCCAGCGTGCTCATGCCCAGGAGTGGATTTTGAATGCATTCAGGGACAAGGTACACCCGCAAATCATTCCTTACTATGAAGAGATTGAGCTGGAAAAGGGTTTACGAATCGGGGTGATAACGATTGCTGCCGGAATATCAAAACCCTACGTGGTGCGCCACAACAACCGCGAAGAGGTCTATATCCGCATGGGCGACCGATCTGAACTTGCTTCACGTGAACAGCAACTTCGCCTGTTTGAAAGTTGCGGGTTGCTTCATGTTGAGGTTTTGCCAGTTGCGGGCACCTCATTGTCTACTATTGATAAAAGCAGGCTTACCTATTATCTGCAAGACATAATCAAGGACCCTGAGATTCCACAAACCGATAGTGAGTGGGTTGAACGCCTTATCGGTCTGGGATTGATGGCCGATGATGGCATGGGAAACAGCGTATGTTCGATAGCAGGATTGATCTGCTTTGGCATAAAGCCCCGCCGTTTTCTTCGACAGGCAGGATTGCGAATGATGGCTTTTCGGGGGAATGATAAAGAGTACCAGGCATTGCTCGATGTTGTGCTTGATGCACCGTTGGTCGGGCGATGGCAACGCTCTGCATCGGGGCAAAAAGAGTTGATTGATGAAGGTCTGATTGAAAAATTTTCTTCTCTTATAGAACCTTTTATCACTCAGGAGGCATCGGGGATTGATAAGAATATGCGGCGGGAAAAGAGCTGGTTTTATCCATGGGAAGCCATTCGAGAAACAGTCGTCAATGCTCTGGCTCACCGTGACTGGACAAGGTCGGTCGATATTGAGGTGACAAACTACTCTGATCGACTGGAGGTTATCAGCCCGGGGAAACTCCAGAATTCAATGACGGTCAGCAAAATGGTTGCCGGACAACGCTCTCCACGCAATACCCTGATCATGGAAATTCTGCGTGACTATGGGTATGTTGATGCAAGAGGTATGGGAGTGCGCACCAAGGTTATTCCCCTGATGCGTACGTTCAATCAGGCAGAACCGGTATTTGAGGCTACAGAGGATTATTTGAAAACGATACTTTATCGGAAAAGAGCGGGCGAGTAGGGGCATAAATTCTCTCTTGCTGAAAGCCATGGTGGAGTGATTGTTGTTTTGTGTAACTTCCCCGCACAGTCGTTTTTAAGAAATAGAACAGGTTAAGAAAGAGGTATGGCACAGAAAACCCTGAACGTCATGTTCATCGGTGATGTTGTTGGCACTCCGGGTCTCCAGATGGTAGGCCGGATGCTGAAGAGTTTTATCAGCAAGTATCATGTTGATTTTGTTGTCTGTAATGGTGAAAACGCCCATCATGGCAAGGGGATGAGCCTCGAAGCGCTCAACCAGCTTCTTGAGGCTGGCGTCAATGTGGTGACCGGAGGCAACCATACCTGGAGCAATTTCAACTTTTTTGATACCCTGAAAACGCATCCGCAGGTGTTGCGTCCGCTGAACTATCCCAAAGGCACCTATGGCAAGGGTTACGCCATCTACAAGCTGCCAAACGGGCTGGGAGATATTGCTGTGGTCAACCTTCAGGGCAGGACCTTCATGTACTCCATTGACTGCCCCTTCAGAACAGCAGACTGGGCGATCAAGCAGATCAAGGAGCAGGGCAAGGATAAGGTGCGTCATATTTTTGTTGATATTCACGCAGAGGCTACCGCTGAAAAGATAGCGCTTGGCTGGTATCTTGACGGAAAGGTGTCGGCTGTGATCGGTACTCACACTCATGTGCCAACGGCAGATGAACGCATTCTGCCAAAAGGGACAGGTTACTGCACCGACGCAGGCATGACCGGGCCGCATAACTCCGTCATCGGTATGCAGATCAAGTCCGCAACAGACCGGATGCTCTACCAGACACCCCACAAATATGAGTGCGCAGAAGATGATGTCCATTTTTCAGGAGTACTGCTCTCAATGGACGTGGCAAGCGGAAAAACGGTAGGTATCCAGCGGATTTTTTATCCGGAATTCGACCGTGGTGTAATACAGGGATAATGGATGATCGAAATAATGGGTAATCGTTAATACCCCGCATTCGTAAGGGCATGGCATGCCATGCCCCTACGGGGTATCAAAAAACCGTATATTACCTGATTCCCTGCTCAAATTCCTCTGCAAGAATAACGTCATCGACGCTGCCGATATAGAGCGGAGTGCGCTGATGGAGTTCAAGTGGCTGAATATCGAGGATGCGATCCCGTCCGTTTGTTGCGCGTCCACCAGCCTGTTCACAGATGAAGGCAAGGGGATTGGCTTCGTACATGAGCCGGAGCTTTCCCTTGAGGTGCTTTGTGGTTGGCGGATAGACGAAGACACCGCCGGTCAGAAGGTTGCGGTGGAAGTCGGCAACCAGTGAACCGATGTAACGGGTGCTGTAGGGACGATTGGTTGCAGGGTCTTCCTCCTTGATATAGTCGAGATATCTTTTTGTCCCTTCGTTGAACTGCGCGTAGGAGCCCTCGTTGATCGAGTAATATTTGCCGCTTTTCGGGGTGATGATGTTTTCGTGAGAGAGGAGAAACTCGCCGATGGTCGGGTCGTAGGTAAAGCCGTGCACCCCGTGGCCGGTGGTGTAGACCATGACGACCGATGAACCATAGATGACATAACCGGCAGCAACCTGTTCGTAACCATGCTGCAGGCAGTCACTGAGGCTTGCCTTGCCGGGATCATCACCTTTCAGTTTATAGATAGAGAAGATGGTGCCCACGCTGACATTGACATCGATGTTTGAGGAGCCGTCCAAGGGATCAAACAGGAGGGCATAGTTGCCGCTCTCATTTTTCGGCGGGATAATGACGCCCTCATTTTCTTCGGAACCCATAATGGCAAACCTTCCATGCTGGCCGATGGCGGAGATGATTTTTTCATTGGCGAACAGATCAAGTTTTTTGACCTCTTCACCCTGGACGTTGGTGCTTCCTGTGAAACCAAGAATATCGACCAGTCCTGCTCGCACAACTTCTCTCCTGACCAGCTTTGCGGCAAAGGCCACATCATTGAGAAGGTCGGTCAGCTCGCCCTGTGCATCCGGGAAAAATTTCTGCTGTTCGAGGATGTGGCGTTCAATGGTGATCAGATTACTCATGTTCTGTGTTCCTGATTGTTAGTGTTCATGTATTGACTGATGGACTAAGCGTTCACTTTGAAGTTTAATGTAAAAATATTCACACCCTCTTTCAAGCGCAGAGAGCAGGAGATCGTGGTCTGAACATTTTTTATCAGGAAATGGTGAACTCTTCTCTAAATTGGTGATTTCCATTAGCACTTTTTCATCTCCCATGAAACGATTCCGCTGGAATTTGCTCTCTCCTGATGAACAGGCTGTTCTTGTTCTTTCGGAGGCAATCAATGTGAGTCTGCCCGTTGCAAGAGCATTATTCAATCGCGGTATTCAGACCTTTGACGAAGCAAGGGATTATTTTCGCTCCTCAATTCTCTCTCTTCCATCCCCCTATCTTTTGCTCCATATGCGCAAGGCGGTTGACCGCGTTGTGCAGGCCATCAGGGATCATGAAAAAATAATGCTTTATGGTGATTATGATGTTGATGGCACAACCGGGACAGCGCTGCTTTTGCTCTTTCTGAAAGAGCAGGGGGCTCTGGTTTCCTATTATATCAATGACCGTTTTACGGAGGGCTATGGTTTATCGGCGGAAGGCATCGATACGGCTGTTGAGCAGGAAGTCACGCTTCTTGTCACGGTCGATTGCGGTATAAACGAGAATGAAGCGGTACTGCGCTGTGCAGCTCATGGTATTGATGTCATTATCTGCGATCATCACGAGCCGGACGTGCTTCCTCTGGCCTATGCTATTTTGAACCCGAAGGTTCCGGGCTGCACCTATCCCTTCAGGGAGTTATGCGGGTGCGGTGTGGCATTCAAGTTCATTCAGGCCATCGCCGAGCATGTGCACGCCGAACCGGAGAGCTGGCAGAAATATCTTGATTTTGTTGCCATTGCTACGGCCGCCGATATGGTCTCTCTTGAACAGGAAAACCGGACGCTGGTTCGAGAGGGATTGCAGAGAATGCGCACAAAGCCCAGAACCAATTTAATGGCGATGTTTTCACTCATGAAAATTGCTCCGGCAGAACTGGGCATGTTTCATATTGCATTTGGTATTGCTCCACGTATCAATGCTGCAGGCAGAATGCACTCTGCACATTTGGCGGTTGAATGGCTTCTTTCTGATACGTCGGTTGATGCACAGCGCCATGTCGATGAACTTGACCGTATAAACTCGCTGCGCCGCGAAATTGATGCTGATATCATGGGGAAGGCAGAAAAGATGCTCGACAGCCATTTTGCCTCCTATTGCTCCTCAATTGTGCTCTATGATGAATCATGGCATATCGGAGTCCTTGGTATTGTCGCTTCAAAAATGATTGAAAAACATTATCTGCCGACGGTCATTCTTGGTGGCATGAACGGTCTTATCAAGGGCTCGGTACGAAGCGTTGAGGGGCTCAATATCTATGAGGCACTGCAGGAGTGTGGTGACTACCTCGAACAGTTTGGGGGGCATCATCAGGCAGCAGGTATTACCCTTCGCCCGGAGAACTTTGCAGGATTCCGCAAAAAGTTCAACGAGGTCTGTTCCACTCTTCTTTCCATAGGTCAACGCCAGAAGGAGCTGGTGGTTGATTCAAAAATTGCCCTTGAGGATATCACTTCGCGGTTTATCAATGTGCTCGAACAGTTCGCACCTTACGGTCATGGTAATCGTGAGCCGCTCTTTCTCTCAGAAGGAATTGTTCCGTATGGTCAGCCAAGACTTCTCAAGGAGAGGCATGTCAAGTTTACCGTCAGGGATAAAAATGGACGCACCTTCGACGTGATCGGTTTTGACCGTCTTGACATCTACACCGAACTCAAGGAACACTCCCGTCCGGTATTTACAATGGTCTATTCGGTAGAAAAAAGGATGTGGAATAACCGTGAACAATGGCAGATCAAACTCAAGGATCTTGAGCTTACCAAACGGCATGTTGGCAGTTAACCCAACCAAAAAAGCCGTTTCACGCTATTGTTGGTGAGACGGCTTTTTGGCAACAAACAGGTGCTAATGTTACAGTCCAACCCTCAGACCAAGCAGAAAACTGCTGCCTGATGATTTGAAATCGTAATGAAAATCAGGATTTTCCATGCTGATGCGGCTATGTCCGGAATAACGGTACTGTGCATCAACGGTGACTTCCCTCGTTATTGGAATACCAATGCCTGCACCGAGCTGATAACCAAGTACGGTATGGTGCTCGGTAAGTCCGGGATAGGGAGCGCCTTTGACTTTTACGTTATCGAAATTTACCCTGCTGCAGCCAAGGCCCCCAGTGAGATATGGGTTAATGCCTTCTGGATTGAAATCATAGTAGCCATTTGCCATAAGGGAGGTTACTGATTTAAAGCCTTGCATATCGGCAGTACCTCCATGTTCTGTGCCTCTGTTCACGTCGCCCTTCTGATAGCTGAGTTCAGCCTCGATCCTGTAATCCTCAAAATCGAGTCCGGCAGCACACCGCAGGTCGATACCGGATTTGAAGGTCATTTCAGCCAGGGTAGCGTTGGTCGAAGGGCTTTTGAATGCGGTATCATTGAACGATGAGACTCCGATATTGCCGCTGACATAAGGTGATGATGCGGCATAGGAGGGCGCTGCAAGAGTGCCTGCAGCAAGAATTGCTCCCAACAAGGCAAGATGTTTCTTCATAAGGAGGTTTGATTTTTTTTAACCAGAGAAGGATAAATATTTGTACGGACTGAAGGGAAATGTACGAAAAAAGATTTAATGTGGTAGAAGGGCGGTTTCGTCATAATGAAGCCGAAGAGCTGTTTTTTTAGGCTCAGCTCTTCTGTGTTTCCGGAACGCTTGTTTCGTGGCTGATTTTTGTCAGAATTCCGGCAAGTGAGGAAAGGGCAGAAACAGCGAAGAAGATGAGCGACAGCGCGACACCCGCGTGAGTTTCAACCTGTATAAATCCAAGCAGATAAAAGAAGGTTATCTCCCGGGCTCCAGCTCCTCCGATCGTTATTGGAATAATGGTCGCAATCGTTGATATCAGGAATATCGCCAGATAGTCGATCATGTGTGCATTCTGTGAAAGAGCTTTCAGGATAAAAAAGACCGAGATAACCTGGGCTATCTGAATCAGCAGCGATTCGATTGAGGTGATGGTAAAAACCTCGACAAACTGCTTATAGAAGAGCTTGTTCAGCAGGAGAGTCAGTGGGTAGATGGTAATGAGCACTACCCATGCATAGGGCACAAACTGGGGCAGGTGCGTGGCAAACGTGCTTGATTGCAGCAGGATGAGTGAGAGAAAGATCAGCGCGATGATTCCCGATACCCTATCCCAGAAAACAGCATGAAAAACATTGATCATTTTCAGGCCGTGGTTTTTCTGAAGCACATAGATTTTGTAGCCATCACCGCCAACACCTCCCGGAAGAAAAAGGTTATAGAACATTCCGAGATAGTAGAGTTTAAGACTGTACATCGCGGAAAGCTCAATGCCGATAGCCTTGAAAAAGCGGTTCAGGCGCACCGCATTGATAACTTTTGAGATATTGAAAAAAAGGAGAGAGAGCAGAAGATACCAGGGGTTGGCATTTCGGATGATGCTCCCAAGTTTGGCAACATCGGTCTTTCTCAGTACCAGATAAAGAGCCGCGCTGGTGACAAGGATCTGCAGAAGCGTTTTCAGCAGTTTTTTCGGGTTGATTTTACTGTTTGCCAACGATCTTTTTGATGATATAGGGTTTCTTGTTCTGTGATTCGTAATAGGTGCGCATGATGAATTCAGCAATGAAGCCGGTCGTAATGAGCTGAATGCCGATAAAGGTCATGATGATGCCAAGCGAGAGCAGCGGACGACCACCAATCTCCTCACCAATAATTTTCAGGGCCAGCAGGTAAAGATTCAGCGCTATTCCAATAAAAAGGGAGAGAAAGCCAAGGGTGCCGAAAAGATGCATCGGTTTCTGGCTGTATTTCTGGAAGAAAAGCATGAAGAGCAGGTCGCTCAGCACTTTGAAGGTGCGCCCGATGCCGTATTTCGATTTTCCAAATATCCTGGGATGATGGCGGACATCAACCTCTTCCATATTTGCACCATAGAGTTGTACCAGAACCGGTATAAAGCGGTGCAGCTCACCATAAAGACCGAGATTTTTAGCAACATCCTTTTTAAACACCTTCAGTGTACAGCCATAGTCGTGGATGTGCACATTGGTCAGGTTTCTGATGAGCGCATTGGCGATCTTGCTCGGTATTTTCCTCAGAATCATACCATCCTGCCGTCCGGCGCGTCGGCCAGCAACCACATCAAGATCGTGGTCATAGAGGTACTGCATCATCATGGGAATATCCGAAGGATCGTTCTGCAGATCACCGTCGATGGTGGCTATCAGTTCCCCGCGTGCATGATCGATACCGGCGGCCATTGCGGTTGTCTGACCGTAATTTTTATTCAGGACAACAAGTTGTGCATTGGCGGGAGCGTTTGCCTGGATCTCGGCGACGGTGTTGTCGGTAGAACCATCATCAACCAGAACAATCTCATGCTCGACATTTGCCAGGGAAAGGGCAAGAGCGGCAAAGAGCGGCTTGATGTTCTCAGCCTCATTCATAACCGGTATGACCACCGATAACTTCATGATCTCAGAATTCATGGTCTCAATTTTACCAGCACAATACCGTTTTTACGATAGAGTACGGCAGGATTATCAAACGTCCGAAGCTCTTTGACGGTTGTCAGAGCAATTTCTCCCGGCTCAGGCATACGTTTTTCAACAAAAGATTCCGAATATACTAAAAAAGAGGGGTTATAGGTTTTCCACATGACAATTTTATACCCCCTCTTTTTTGCCATCAGAGCAGCCTCCTTCACGGGTTCCTGCATGAGTTTACCAGCAAAGGGCATAAGATAGAGGTTGATAAGAAGAGCAAAGATCACACCGGTTGCAACCAGTTTCCCCTCAAGAGAAAAACGGGGCAGGAAGGGTATGGCAGAGACTCCGGCCATGGCCGCCCCAATGATCAGCAGATAGTTCTGGTCTGTAAGCAGCACGCCCCCCTCGACTATTGCCCTGATATAACTGTCGTCGATTTTTTGCAATGCCACCTGCAGGAGCAGCGGGAGGGAGGCAAAAGCGGCGAGCAAAAGCAGCGGCCAGAGTGCAAGGCTTTTTGGATGACGGTTCATCGGCACAACCCTTGCCATAAGGATAAAGAGCGGTGTATAACCGTAGATCATGTAGTGCGGCAATTTGGTGCCCGAGAGGGAGAAAAAGAGAAAGACAAAGGCGAACCAGATAAGAAGAAAACGGTTCATCCGGTCGGAAAGCAGTGGCTTGATGTTGAAAAGCAGGGTAAAGAAAAGACCGGTAAAGGGCATGAGTCCGAGCATGATGACCGGAACATAGTAGAACAGTGAGCCCGAGTGCCCTTCGAAAGAGGAGTTGAAACGGCTGATATTGTGCTTGAAGAAAAATCCTTCAACAAAAGCCATTCCCTGATCAAGGTATTCGAGCAGATACCAGGGCAAGGCAATGGCGAGAAAGAGTATGATCCCTGTCGGGTTGACGATCATGCGCAACCATTGTTTCAAGGATCTCTCCTGCAGTGAAAAAAGAAATGTCACGGCAAGGGGAATAATGAGGGCAATCGGCCCTTTCGTAAGCATACCGAAACCAGCGGCAGCAAAGGAGAGGTGCAGGGCGAGCTTCGAGCCTGTTTTGTAATGATGGAGCAGCCCGAACATGGTTATGGCAAGAAAGCAGTTAAGGAGGCCGTCTGCTATGGCCGCTTTGGCAATAACCATCACCTGCATCGAGAGCACCATCATCGCCGCAGCAAGAAAGGCCTGGCGGTTGCCGATTTCTTTTCGCACAAACAGAAAAATTGATAGTGCCCATGCGCTGCCAGCCAGGGCAGAGGGGAGCCGGAACGCAAACTCACTCAATCCGAACACCCTGACGGAGGCCAGTTGCAGCCAGTAAATCAAAATCGGCTTGTCAAAACGGGGAGCGCCGTTTAGCCAGGTGGTCAGATAATTTTTACTGATCATCATCTCCCGCGTAGCCTCGCTGAAAGCCCCCTCATCAACGTCAAAAAGTGGAGCAGATCCAAGGCCCAGAAAAAAACTGACAAGGATCAGGATGATGAGCGCAGCCAGAAACCAGCCGGTTTCAGATTTTGTTGTGTAAGGAGTCATCAAACTTTGTTTTGAAATAAAGATGGTAGAGCAGCACTGTTGAAACAATACCAAAAAAAGAGCCGGCTATAACATCACTGACATAGTGCTGGGCAAGAAAAATACGACTGAAAGCGATCAGGAGAGCGCCAAAGAGGGCGGCAAAGCGCCAGCGCGGGTAAAGGGTTGCAAGAACCGTAGCCACACTCAGCGCCGTTGCAGAATGGCCGGAGGGAAAGGAGGTCCATGCGTGTTCCCAATGGAAAGCGGCAAATCCGTAGAGCTGTTCACTGAAATAGAGTTTCGGTCTTGCCCGACCGGCAAGGTATTTGACAAGGTCAGCACTCAAACCCGAAAGAGCGACGGAAGAGAAGAGGAAAAGGCCCGCATAAGCCCTGAACGGGTTGCGGTTGCGAAAAACAACAAAGAGCAAGAGCCCCCCGACAAGGTAGCCTGTTGAATCGCCAAAGAGCGTTATTTTTTTGAAGAGGGTGTAAAGCGCGGTGTTGTCGAGCGCATGGAACCACAACGCAGTCTCAATATCCGCAGAGGTAAAACTGACGAAACAGAGCAGGGCAACCGTCGCAGAGCTGATACTCCATTGCAGGGAACGATTCATCATCAAACTATTTTTTGTAGATCAGGCTGTAAGTCAAGCCAAGGGAGGGCAACAGCCGCAAGCTGGTAAAAACGACTGTTGTTGATTTCAAGATAATTCCCCTTTTCAGCCATCTCCCGCACCGATTCAGCATAAAAGCTCTCATTTTCTGTCCAGATGTCATTGACACTGAAATTGATGAGATAGAGAAGTGCAGTAAGGCTGAGAACAATCCAGAAAACCGGTACTTTTTTCAATAAAACTTTCATAGTTTCAGCCATCACGCAAGGAGTTATCTTTGACCAACGATTGGCCGAAAAAATACATTAAATTTTTTCCTCTTTGCAACTTCTTGTTTTTGCAAATGCAAACTTCTTTCATTCAAAATAAAGATGATGAAAAAATCAGATACGGTGGCGATTCTTCTTCTCTCCTGTGCTGACCGACCCGGTCTGGTTTCCCGCATTTCACACTTTATCTATGAGCGGGGGGGCAATATTCTGGATCTCGACGAGCATGTGGATCCTGTTGAAAAAACTTTTTTTATCAGGGTATCATGGAGTACTGAAAACTTTTCGATTCCCCCCTCTGAGCTTGTTGAGGCCTTTATGCCTCTGGCGAAAGAGTTCAACGCCATATGGAAAATTCGTTTTACCGGTAGAAAAACCCGTATTGCAATATTTGTCTCCCGTTACGATCACTGTCTCCAGGAGATTCTCTGGCGGAACAGTATCGGAGAGTTCGCCATCGATATTGCGCTGATTATCTCAAACCATCCCGATCTTGCTCCGCTTGCCGAACACCATGGAATCCCGTATCATTGTTTCCCTGTCAGCAGTGCCAGCAAGCAGGAGATTGAATTACAGGAAAGAGAGCTTCTTGAAAAGCACTCGATCGACACCATTGTGCTTGCCCGCTATATGCAGATACTGTCATCACAATTCGTTGACCGCTATCCGGGTCAGATTATCAACATTCATCACTCCTTTCTGCCAGCCTTTGTCGGCAGCAGTCCCTACCGGCAGGCCTATGAACGGGGCGTTAAAATCATCGGAGCCACAAGCCACTACGTGACTGAAGAACTCGATCAGGGACCGATTATCGAGCAGGACATTGTGCGGGTGAGCCACAAGGATACACTGGACGATCTTGTCCGCAAAGGGCGCGACCTTGAACGGCTGGTGCTTGCACAAGCCCTTCGTCTGCACTCCGAGCACCGAATTCTTGTGAACGGCAAAAAAACGGTTGTGTTTGATTGAAAGAGCCAGGGAGAGGTCAACGTCATAGAAAAATTGAATGCCATTATGAGCAACACAACATCGGGAGAGTGTGCGCATACCCATGATTCGACGCATCATCACCATCATCATCATGCGTCAGGAAACATCAAGGTGGCCTTTTTTCTCAATGTGGGCTTTACCCTGGTTGAAATTGTCGGTGGACTGTTAACCGGCAGCACTGCAATCCTCGCCGATGCCGTTCACGATCTCGGCGACTCCCTTGCTCTTGCCCAGGCATGGTATTTTGAGGAAAAATCAGGAGAAAAGAGCAGCGCGCGCTACTCCTACGGCTACAAACGCTTCTCCCTGCTTGGAGCGCTCATCAGTACAGTGGTGCTGCTTACCAGTTCACTCTTTGTGCTTGCCCACGCCATACCCCGCATTCTTGAACCACAAAAACCCGATGCCGGAGGGATGATTCTTCTGGCTATTATTGGTGTTATCGTCAACGGCATTGCCATGGCAAGACTTTCGAAAGAGAGTGGTCTGAATGCAAAAGTGGTTGCCCTGCACCTGCTCGAAGATATGCTCGGATGGGTTGCCGTGCTTGTTGTTGCCGTTGTGCTCTACTTCTGGAATATTCCGGTGCTCGACCCGCTTCTTGCCGTCATCATCACGCTCTACATTCTCTCCGGTGTGGTTAAAAACCTCAAAGCCATGCTGCCGGTCTTTCTGCAGGCCGTGCCCGATGAGCTTGATATCGCTCTCATTACCAGAGAGATCGAAGCGATGGAGCATATTCATGCTGTCCATCATGCCCACATCTGGTCACTCGACGGTGTTCATACCGTCTTTACCGCCCACCTCGAAGTCGATGCCCTTCTCGACGCCGAAGCTTACATGCAACTCAAGGAGCTTATCAGAGCGCTGGTTGAGCGATACGGACTGTATCACTCAACCGTTGAAATCGAATATCCCGGAGAGGCGTGCCGGAATCTCCTTTAGCCTTAAGGCTTGATATAGGCGTTCAGACCGATAATGATTGGCTTGCCATTCACCTCTGCGGTGGTGACTGCATTGCCGCGCGTGCTTGCAACAACAAGGGTCTTACCAGAAGCCGAAGGGGTAGGGGTTTCAAGATCGATTTCAATACAAAGCTTGTTGTTCTTGATCTCTACAGTCATTGCCATGGTTGCTTCTCCCGTTTTGGTTGTGTCATAAAAAGGGGAGTATACGGAATTATCCCATTTTTATGAGGGGCTCATTTTTTCGGGAGAAAAGTTGTTGCTCCATGCCCCAGCACCCTTATCGGGTTGCAGCAGCGTGGCCTCTCAACCGGATAAATCAAAAAAATAATGTAAGTTTCAGCCAGTGCAGTATCGAATGCGACACAACTACTGCGAGAGATGAACATCTTACGACTTTGAAAGCTTATACGCATGGAAACAAAAACGGATCTCTACCTTGGAGACTGCACACAACTGCTCAAAACGTTGCCGGATGATTCGGTAGACCTGATATTTACCTCCCCGCCCTATGCTGACCAGAGAAAACAAACCTATGGCGGCTTTCATCCGGACGATTATGTTGAGTGGTTTTTACCGATATCCCTGCAGCTTCTGAGGGTGCTGAAACCAACAGGTACCTTTGTCCTGAACATCAAGGAGAAGGTTGTCAATGGCGAACGGAGTACCTACGTGATGGAACTCATTCTTGAAATGAGGAAGCAGGGCTGGTTCTGGACAGAAGAATTTATCTGGCATAAAAAAAACTGTTATCCCGGTAAATGGCCAAACCGATTCAGGGATTCCTGGGAACGGTTGATCCAGTTCAATAAAAGCAAGCACTTTTATATGGACCAGAAAGCCGTTATGGTGCCAATGGGCGATTGGTCGAAAACCCGCCTGAAAAACCTGAGTGAGACCGACAAAACGCGTGATGAATCGAAGGTCGGCAGCGGGTTCGGAAAAAATATCTCAAACTGGCTGGATCGGGAGATGGCCTATCCGACCAACGTGCTGCACCTCGCCACAGAATGCAACAACAAAAAACACAGCGCAGCCTTTCCTGAAGGGCTTCCGGAATGGTTTATCAAGCTCTTTACCAAAGAGGGAGATACTGTGCTCGATCCATTCATGGGGTCAGGAACAACCAATGCGGTAGCGCAAAGAATGAGAAGAAACTCTATCGGCATTGAAATTGTGCCAGAGTACTACGACATGGTAAAAACGGAGCTGAAACCGGTTGAACTCTATCTGCTGGAACAAAAGGAGGAGCATGAAACCACTTATCCTGAACGACGTATTGACCTACGTTGAAGAGAACATCGGCACCTTTCATCAGAAAAGAATAGGTTGTTGCCGTTAATGGCTGCTGTTACGGCAGAGTTAGTACCCCCGATCAGGGCGACTATTTCAAATATTGCGGCCAGACTTTTTGGGAGTTTATCTCTTCAGATCCCAATCTCTACACCGAGCTTATCGACCCGCTGGGTCACAAGGCCCAGGAAAAAAGCGAAGAGTTTCAGGACTCCTATGACAGGATGCTCAATAAATTTACCCGCCAATTCAGTATCGAGTATTGCGACGACAGTGGTGCTATCAACTGGCACAAGCTTGTAGCCTTCAACTCCTCGGCAATCCAGCCTCCGAAAATTGCTTGACAAAAGCGGAAACCAGTAAAAACAATGAGCAGTCCACTTGCGCAGATTGTAAGCGAAGCTTGAAGAGGTGAAACAGCATCAAGCCCGGCAGGCCGATATCAGTAACCTTTTGCGCTCGCTGGGATTGGGTTGTTTCTCATAAAACGGGTAATGATTTTTGTATGAATGGAGTTACCTTGTACAAGATAGTGTCACCTTATTACTTCTTGTGAATGCCATGCATACCATTCAAGTCAGGAACGTTGCTCCATTAACAGATTTCGGAAACAATATCGAACGGTATATGGAGGAGCTGAGCGTCAGCAAACAACCGCTGCTGTTAACGCGGACAGGGAGAGGTTCGGCTGTGCTGCTTGATGCGGAATCATATCAACAGATGCTTGATCAAATAGCATTTATGCAGTCGGTTACCGAAGGGCTTGAAGATTATCGCAACAACCGCACTGTACCAGCAAAGGAGGTTTTTGCCTCGCTTGAAAAGATCATTGCCGAAGCTGAAAAGCGATGATCGTCGAATTTTCAGAACGTGCGGCCTCTCAGATTGAAGAGGTTGTGCGGTTTATTGCTGTTGATAAACCCGGTGCAGCCAGAAATTGGGCGGAATCTGTCAGGCAATCCGTTATGAAACTTGCTGATTTCCCTTATATCGGAAGAGTTGTTCCGGAATTTTCTGAAGATTCTCTTCGTGAGTTGTTGCATGGAGAGTACCGGATTGTTTACAGAGTAGACGAAAAAGTATCACGGGTTGTTGTTATCTCTCTTTATCATACAAGACGATTAATGGGGCTCGAGGAAGAATGAGTGATAAATTGTATCGCAAAATAAAAGTTCTTGTTGCTTCGCCTTCAGATGTAGCAGAAGAGCGGGATATTGCCAAAGAGGTAATATTGGGCTGGAATCACCGACATCCAGAGTCTGAACTCATACTTGATCCTGTATTGTGGGAGGAACGCGCTGCTCCTCAAAGCGGGGAACGGACGCAGGGAATTCTCAACAGACAGTTCGTAGATCAATGCCATTTTGCCATTGCTATTTTTTGGACAAGGATTGGCACCGATACAGGTGTTGCGCCGGGAGGAGCAGTTGAAGAGGTACAGCGCCTGATGAACGATGAAAAACAGGTCATGCTCTATTTTTCCAGAGCAAAGTATCCTCTTGACACTTCTGATGCAGGCAAGGTGGCAGAATTTTCCCGGCAGGTTGGAGAGCTTGAGACTTTCCGGAAAACATTGCAAAATTATCTTCTTTTGTGGGAATATGATGATCTCTCCATGTTCAAGAGCGATCTTGTCACACATCTTGACCTTCAGATTCAGAACTGGTTCGCTCAAAAAAATTCGGATGTCGTTTTTTCAGGCAATCGTATTTGCTCGCATACCCGCAACGCTGCGGCTGATTTGTTCCGCTACCAATCCACATTGAAACAACAACTCGGAAATATCACCCTGACAGGCTCTCCCGCCCTTGAAAGTTTTTCAGTAAAACTATCCGACACCTTCGTTTCGTTAACTCTCTCAGGTTCATCGCGGTGCGAAGAGCGATTTCGTGCAGGGGAGGCTTTGTGCGAACCGCAGAAGGATGAACGCAACAGTACCCCTGAAGAGGTGATGAGCTTTGTTTTTCAGCATAATCTTTTACTGCTCGTTATCGGTGATCCCGGTTCGGGAAAGACAACTTTGCTCAAATATTATGCACTCTCCTGCTTCGATAACAAACGCTATCAGGAGTTTGGCTTTCGTGAACCAGTCAATGTTTTTTTTCTTCCGTTGCGTGAACTCAAGAAAAGTGATACCGGCTACATGTCATTATCGGAAAACCTGGCGGCATGGTCGGAAAAACATTTTCTCAAGATTGAAGAAACACTCTTTTCCGGCTGGCTTGACAAGCCGTCAACATTGGTGCTTCTCGATGGTCTCGACGAAATCAGCGATGTTCACGACCGGATAGCGGTCTGTGGCTGGATAGACCGCACGGTTGGTGGATTTACCAATGCCCGTTTTGTTGTGACGTCACGAAGCACGGGTTATCGGAAAGGGGATGGCATTGAGCTTGAAGCTGGCCATTTGAGGGCTGATATCATGGATTTTACAAAAGAGCAGCAGGCGCAATTTTTACAGCAGTGGTTCAAGGCTGCATACTTGGGAGAGATTCCTCCAGCAGGATATCAGGCGGCGTGGCGAAGCCAGCAGGAACATGTGGCTACGAAAAAAGCAGATGCTCTTATTGCGTTTCTGGCACAGGAAAAAAATAGAAGTATGCAAACACTCGCAGGGATTCCCTTGCTGTTGCAGATTATGGCCATGCTCTGGAAAGAGCGAGAATATATGCCGGGTAGCCGGTTGAAGCTCTATGATGCGGCATTGAATTTTATGCTCGATTATCGTGACCGGCGTAGAGGAATATCCCCATTGCTTGGGGCAGAAGATGCCCGGCGCGTTCTGAGTCCGGTCTCACTCTGGATGCAGGAGGAGCTTAAAAAGGACGAGGTTGGTAGAATTGACATGCAGTTAAAAATGCAGGAACTGCTTGATACCCTCTGCAACTCGCTTCCCGCAGGGGAGTTCTGCCGTAACCTTGTTGATCGGGCCGGGGTGCTCGTGGAATATGGTGACCGAGAGTATGTTTTCCGGCACAAATCATTCAGAGAGTACCTGGCGGGTGTGCAGCTTGTGAAAAACATGCACCGGCCAGGTTATCTTGACACGCTTGTTACCCGCTTTGGTGACGACTGGTGGCAGGAGGTATTTCGCTTTTTTATCGGCCATGTTGATGATGCGGAACTGTTCGACAGCTTTATGCAGATGCTTTTTGATTCGCCGGTTACAGAAAACTTGACTCAAAAGCAGCAGGACTTGCTTGTTGCCCTTGTTGAGGAGGCTCCCCAGAGGAAGGTTGACGCCTTGCAAAAGAAGTTGCTTGACCCGGCAACAACGCCAAATAGGCAGCGATATCTCTTGGAGTGCTTGAAAACCATCGGTAAGCCGGAAGCTGTCAAAGCTGTACAGAAGTTCATTGACGCTAACTGCACCAAAGACGCCGATATTCTGCGTCTTGCTTATGAAATTCCAGGGGTTAAAATTGCCTCTGATATCACCGCTGACATCGTCTGTAAGGTGAATGTTAGTGTGAAGGCAATTTCTGTCAGATACAATCCCTATGAACTCGATGCGCAATACATCCTTATCGAGGGAGGTACCTTTACCTTCTCCGTGACTGAGAAGCAGGAAACAGTGCCAGACCTTTACGTTGCCAAATATACGGTTACCAACAAGTTGTACCGGCAATTTATTGCTTATCTGGATTCCCGAGAGCCTGTATTTGCCAAGGATGTATCGGTTGAATTGTATACAAAAACTCTACGATCTGAGGCTGGGGAGATTGAGGGGTTTGGCGATTATCTCAAGGGTGAAGAATCGCTGGTAAAGCTTCTTGCTTCTTTTTATGATGACGACAAGCGATTCAACAAGGAAGATCAACCGGTGATGGGTGTAACCTGGTATGCCGCCAAGGCCTATTGCCTCTGGCTTTCGTTGCTTGAGAGCAATGGTCAGGATGGCACCCTTTATCATTTGCCCACAGAAAAGGAGTGGGAATATGCCGCAGGTGGCAAAGAGAACAGAACATACCCTTGGGGCGAGGAGGAGCCCTCAACCACTAGAGCCAATTATGATAGTAATGAAGGCGCCACAACTCCTGTAGGGCGCTATCCCGATGGCGCTACACCGGAGGGGCTATATGATATGGCAGGCAATGTGTGGGAGTGGATGGAAGATTTATACGAAAACAATACGTCGGATGAGTATTTTAAATCTGCCCGTGCGTTGCGCGGCGGTTCCTGGAGCAAGTATCCCGACGGTCTGCGTTGCTCTGCCCGGTACGACCTTCATCCGGCGCACAGGAGCGGCAATGTTGGCTTTCGGGTTGTCCGTTCCAGTCCCTCTTCCTGATCTTCTGTCTTTCTGTTTTCTGGAACTCTGAAAGGGAAAAAATTTGTGCAGAATCATGAAATGCTGATCGTCAAAAAGGCCTACGATTTTTCGAAATGGCTGCTGCTGCATACTGGGAAATTTCCCAAAAGCTACCGGTTCAGTATTGCTGTGCGTATCGAAAATTCTATACTCGAGTTTACAGAGCTTGTGGCAGTTGCCAATATGCGGAACGTCAAACGACCATTGCTGGAGCAGGCCGATGAGGTGCTGACGCGTTTGCGCATTCTGGTTCGATTGAGTTTTGACATGAAATTTATCAGCTTGAACTCCTATGAGTTTGGGAGCAGCCAGATTTCAGAATTGGGGAAGATGCTGGGCGGATGGATAAAAAAAGCTTGAATAAGTCGTTGATAAATGGTAATTATCGTTTGTTCAGAATGATGGAAAAGAGCCGGTAACTGATCTGCCCGTGCGTTGCGCGGCGGTTCCTGGAACAATAATCCCGACAATCTGCGTTGCTCTGCCCGGAACAACAATCATCCGGCGAACAGGAACAACAATATTGGCTTTCGGGTTGTCCGTTCCAATCATGCCCCTTTCGATGCGTGTTAAAGCCCATTATGATGCCGTTCTTTCAAGGAATAACGGACAGTTTTTTGGGCATGACATCCCGGGCTCTTTCTCCTGCGGCATGTTGCCATTGCACTCAGTGGAACATGCACGAACAGTACCCATAAAACAGGTCGCTTGAGTAAGTAATTGAAAAAGCGGCCTGTTTTTTTTCTGGCAAAACGATGAAAACCAGCAAAAACCTTTTTCAGAGCATTGTAACCTTCGAAAATGTGCTTTCAGCAGCCCAAAAAGCGGCGAAAGGAAAGCGCGAAAACCAGTCGGTGCTGCACTTTTTCACCTTTCTGGAAGAGAACCTCTGGCAGATTCTTTCGGAGTTGCGAACGAAAACCTGGCAGCCCGGTTCATACAAAACCTTCAGCATCTACAAGCCAAAACCAAGAATGATCAGCGCAGCTCCCTTTAAAGACCGCGTTGTGCATCATGCCCTGATCACTATTGTTGGCCCTCTTCTTGAACGGAGCTTTATTTTCGACACCTATGCCAACAGAACGGCCAAGGGAACACACAAGGCCATAGAGCGCTACCAGCACTATCTGAAAAAGTATGCTTATGTGCTGAAGTGTGATATCCGGAAATATTTTCCATCAATCGATCACGAGATACTCAAATCGTTGCTTCGCAGAAAAATAGCCTGCGCTGACACTTTGTGGCTTATTGATACCATTATTGATAACAGTAACATACAGGCAGAGCATTTTCACTATTTCCCCGGTGACACCCTTTTTACCCCTCATGAACGGAGAAAAGGGCTGCCTATCGGGAACCTGACCAGCCAGTTTTTTGCCAACTACTACCTCAGCTTTCTGGATCACTACGTAAAAGAGGTGTTGCGATGCAAAGGCTACGTAAGATACGTTGATGATTACGTCTTGTTTTCCGATAGCAAGGATGAATTGTGGGAGTGGAAAAAAGCAATCGAAGAGTTTTTGCAACAATTCAGATTGACGCTTAATTCAGGGAGAACAGAGCTTTACCCGGCAACAGAAGGGAAGTGCTTTCTCGGGCAAAAAGTTTTTCAGAGCTACCGGTTACTTCCTTCAGCAAATGTTCGGAGAGCAAAAAAACGGATACAATGCACCCTGCTTGCCAAGCCGGAAACCTTGCAGAAAAGCCTTGCCGGGTGGGTTGGTCACGCCCGGCAGGCCGATACCCGCAATCTGTTGCGCTCGTTGGGGCTGGTGGAAAAGAGCTGACAGCTTGTAACTTTTTGAGAACTGATTGTTATTCAAGGCACGAGTATCCATAAAAATCTGGTATTGACTGGTTTTGAAACGATGGCTTGATTCCATCGCTGATATTGTGTAGAATTGGTATCACAATTATGACGTAGACGTTATGAAAGTTTACAGCTATTCTGAAGCGCGAAAGAAATTCGCCAAGGTGTTTGATCTTGCTCGTACGGAAGAGGTGATTATCAAAAAACGGAGTGGTGAACAATTTGCCGTTGTGTATAAACAGCTTTCAAATTCTCCTTTTGATGTCAAAGGGGTGAAAACAAGAGCAGCAACGAAAGATATTCTGGAGGCTGTAGAGGATTCACGATCGGGAGAGGATGTCCCGTAGTGATGATTGGTGAAAATTGGAGCAACAGGTCATTAAATCCAAGTGTTGCTACGGTACAGGATAAATCATAATTGCGTTTGCCATGCCACCACATAACCTCAATGTGTTTATTAATTGCCCTTTTGACAAAGAGTACATTCCGTTTTTTGATGCTATTCTTTTTACGGTCTATAAGTGTGGTTTTCGTCCTCGCTGTGCTTACGAATTTGATGATGGCGGCCAGGTACGCATAGAAAAAATCAATCGAATCATTGAAGAGTGTTGTTGTGGAATCCATGATATATCAAGAACAGAACCTGATAAAAAGACCAAGCTGCCCAGATTTAATATGCCCTTTGAGCTAGGGCTTTTTCTTGGTGCCAAACGATTTGGTTCAAAGTTGCAGAAGTCTAAAGTGTCGCTTATTCTTGACAGGGATCCCCATCGTTATCAACAGTTTATTTCGGATATATCGGGTCAAGATGTCAAATCTCATGACAATGATATTAAGAAGTTGATCAAGTGTATCAGGGATGTTTTGCATGCACTCAAGATTAATGATGCAATTCCTGGGCCTAAAGTGATTCTTGACAATTATATGGAGTTTAAGGCGACTCAGCCCGATCTTATGAAACAACGAGGGTTGGATCTTGATGATATCTCTTACGCAGATAAAGTTTTGTTGGTAGAGCGCTGGATAAACTTTATGCTGCTTGACAAGCTTGGTGCACATTATATCCTGATCAAGGGAGGTACATTCACCTACTCTTTGACAGACAAGTCCGAAGTTGTGACTGATCTCTACATGGCAAAATATGCTGTGACTAACTCTCGCTATCGACAGTTTATCAACTACCTGTCAGGCAAGGGCTCTTTTATTGAGGTACTGTCTACCGAAATTTTTAGGCAAAAGTTGCTTGCTTTATGCAAACAAAATTCACGAGACGGGATTCTACGACTATCTTCAGGGGGAGTCGGATTTGACAGAGCGCTTACGTTCCGTTTATGAAGATGATGACCGATTCAACAAGGATCATCAACCGGTGGTTGGGGTAAGCTGGTATGCCGCAAAAGCGTATTGCTACTGGCTTTCATGTCTTGAAACGGGATGCATGGATGCAGGATTGTATCGGCTGCCGACAGAGATTGAGTGGGAATATTGTGCCAGCGGCAAGGAACAACGCCCCTATCCATGGGGCAGTTCTTCTCCAACGCAGCAACGTGCAAATTATAAGATGAGCAAGAAAGAGACAACAACACTGGTTGGTGTTTATCCCGATGGTGCGACTCCTGACGGGTTGTATGATATGGCAGGAAATGTGTGGGAGTGGATGGAACACAGGAATGAGAATGAGAAAGAAAAAGAGCGTTTTTTCTTGAGAGGCGGTTCGTGGGACACTACTCCCGATTATCTGCGCTGCTCAGCTCCCGGTTTTCAGAGTCCGTTTTATAGTTCCTCCGAGATTGGTTTTCGGGTTGTTCGTTCTGCTTCTCCGTCATGAACTTCTGAGATGTTGTGTTATGAAATTGGACGGCATTGACGGCGTTATTTTTGTCAGAAAATGATTGATAAATGATAGAAAGAATGAGTGATAAAAATATTCGGATCATAAAGGTACTTGTCGCATCACCCTCTGATGTTGTTGCTGAGCGTGAAATGGCGGAAGATGTCATAAAGAAATGGAATGCTCGGCCACAGCGTCCGCTGATGCTCGAAGCGGTGTTATGGGAATCACATGCAGCGCCTGAAACCGGGGGGCGGGTGCAGGGGATACTCAATAAACAGATTGTTGATGAATGTGATTTTGCTATCGGTAT
Source organism: Pelodictyon phaeoclathratiforme BU-1 (assembly GCF_000020645.1). Classification (GTDB taxonomy): domain Bacteria; phylum Bacteroidota; class Chlorobiia; order Chlorobiales; family Chlorobiaceae; genus Chlorobium; species Chlorobium phaeoclathratiforme. Next base: position 2,270,851 of record NC_011060.1, on the reverse strand, counting down.
TTTCTGGACACGCATTGGCACAGGTACTGGTGTTGCTCCAGGCGGGGCGGTTGAAGAGGTTGAGAGAATGATGGCAGCCGGAAAATTGGTCATGCTCTATTTCTCAAATGTGCCATACCGGAGGAAGGATGTTACTATCGAACAGATTGAGGCACTTGATCGCTTCAGGGAATCACTACAATCGAATGCGCTGATAGAGGAGTATGACGAGCGTCATGAGTTCCGGGAAAAACTTGCTCATCAGCTTGATATACAGGTTCACCGGTGGTTCTGTTCAAAAGAATGTGGTGATGATACCTCAATGAAAAACAGGTATCAACCACTTGATTTCAACACAGATTCGCTTCTCCAGCTCTACCACTCAACGCTGACAGAGCAACTTGGCAATACCAACCTTTCGGGTTCTCCGGCAATCGAGAGTTTTTCTGTAAGGCATAAGGATACCTTTGTTTCGTTGAGTCTTTCTGATACATGGCGCTGCGAAGCACGATCCCATACTGAGGGCGATCTCTGTGAACCCAAAAAAGAAGAGCGCGTTCGTGCCCCTGAAGAAGTGATGAGTTTTGTTTTTCAAAAGCATCACTTGCTACTGGTTATTGGCGATCCGGGTTCTGGTAAAACAACATTGCTCAAATATTATGCACTTTCATGCCTTGATAACGGTAGATGTCATGAATTTGGTTTTAGTGAACCAGTCAATGTTTTTTACCTCCCGTTGCGTGATATCAACAAGAGTGATACCGGTTATCCCTCATTGCCGGCAGCTCTTTCCGCATGGTCTGAAAAATATTTTCTCAAAATTAAAGAAAACCTTTTTGCGGGCTGGCTTGGTGAGGACTCAACCCTTGTACTCCTTGATGGACTGGATGAAATCAGCAACGTCGATGATCGGAAGGCTGCTTGTGACTGGATTGACCGAACGGTTTCAAGGTTTACAAATGCCCGATTTGTGGTTACCTCCCGAAGCACAGGTTACCGGAAGGGGGATGGCATCGAGCTTGAGGCAAGCCATCTGCGGGCCGATATCATGGACTTTACCAAGGAAAAACAGGCTGAGTTTTTGCATCTTTGGTTTAGTGCAGCATTTTTTCGGGAGATACCTCTCAGTGCTCGGGATGAACCGGAGTTGAGAGCTCGGCAGGAACAACAGGCCGCTCAAAAAGCGGCGCAAAAAGCTGACGCAGTTATTACGTTTCTCGCGCAGGAAAAAAACAGGAGTATGCACTCTCTGGCAGGTGTCCCCCTGCTCTTGCAGATTATGGCAATGCTCTGGAAAGAGAGGGAGTTTCTGCCAGCAGGGCGTTCAGAACTCTATGATGCTGCATTGAATTATATGCTCGATTATCGTGACCGTCGCAGGGGAATCTATCCGCTGCTTGCAGCCAAAGATGCTCGGCGAGTACTGAGCCCGGTTTCTCTCTGGATGCAGGAAGAGCTGAAAACAGACGAAGCTGACCGGATTGCAATGCAGCAGAAAATGCAAAAGCTGCTCGACACGCTCTACAATTCTCTTCCCGCAGGGGAGTTCTGCAAAAATCTTGTGGACCGGGCCGGGGTGCTGGTGGAGTATGGCGACAAGGAGTATGTTTTTCGGCACAAATCATTCCGTGAGTACCTTGCGGGTGTTCAACTGCTCAAAAATATGTACCGGCCAGACTATCTCGACACCATTGTTACCAGGTTTGGAGACGATTGGTGGCAAGAACCGCTTCGCTTTTTTATCGGCCATGTTGAAAATGAAGAGCTTTTTGACAGCTTCATGCAGAAGCTTTTCGATTCGCCGGTTACGGAAAACTTGACATCAAAGCAGCAGGACTTGCTCGTCACCCTTGTCGAAGAGGCTCCACAGCGGAAGATCGATGCCTTGCAAAAGAAGTTGTTTGACCTTCAGACCACGCCAAACCGGCAGCGATATATCATGGAGTGCCTGAAAATCATTGGCAAGCCTGAAGCACTTGCAATAGTGAAGACGTTTATCGAATCAGGAAGAAACAATGTTTTATTTGACAAACTTCATGCAGAGTACATTCTGATAAAAGGTGGCACATTTGCTTTCTCGTTGACTGAGAAGCTTGAAAAGATGCCAGATCTTTATGTCGCTAAATATACGGTTACCAACGAGTTGTACCGGCAGTTCCTCAATTACCTACAGTCAGGAAAGGTGCCCGATATTGATGCTGTTACCCTGGAATTGTACCACAACCACTTACAGAAAATGGCGAACAGCATTAATGGATTCAGCGATTATCTTCAGGATAAACGAGATCTGGCAAAGCTTTTCCGCTCTGAATCGGATGACGACAAGCGATTTAACAAGGAGGAACAACCGGTGATGGATATAAGCTGGTATGCAGCCAAAGCCTATTGCTTGTGGCTCTCTCTTCTGGAAAGCGAAGGCAGGATTGCTAATATTTATCGATTGCCCAAAGAAATCGAGTGGGAATATGCTGCTGCCGGGGAGGATGGACGTGAATATCCGTGGGGAAATACAGCGCCTAATTCAAAACTGGCAAATTTTAATCAAAATGAGGGAGCCACAACACCGGTTGGGCGCTATCCTGAAGGTGCAACTCCGGAAGGGTTGTACGATATGGCTGGCAATGTGTGGGAGTGGACGGATGATATACACGAAAAATACGCTCTTGCCCGTGCGTTGCGCGGCGGTTCCTGGGGCTATGTTCCCGGCGTTCTGCGTTGCTCTGCCCGGTACTTCAGTCATCCGGCGAGCTGGCTCAGCGGTTTTGGCTTTCGGGTTGTCCGTTCCAGTCCCTCTTCCTGATCTTCTGTCTTTCTGTTTTCTGGAACTCTGAAAGGGGAATTTTTTTTTGAAACAATCATAATTGGAGTATGCCACATGAAAAAACTTTTATTGCTCTGTTTTCTCTTGCTTGCAGGATGCACCGGTGTTCCGCAGGGAATCACGGTTGTTGATAATTTTTCTCTCGATCGTTATCTCGGTACCTGGCATGAAATTGTTCGTCTCGATAACCGGTTTGAAAAGGAGCTTGATCCGGTATCGGCGACCTACTCGCTTGCCCCGGATGGCAGCGTCAAGGTGATGAACAAGGGGTATGATCTGAAAAAACAGGAGTGGAAAACCATTCAGGGGCGCGGTGTTTTTCTTGATGATAAAAAAACCACCGAGGGTGCGTTAAAGGTCTCTTTTTTCGGCCCATTTTATGCGAGCTACAATGTGATTGATCTCGACAGGGCGGGCTATCGCTGGGCGATGGTTTGTGGCCGTGATAAATCTCTTTTCTGGATTTTGTCGAAAGATTCTGTTATGGAGCAGGCTCAACTCAAGGCGCTGGTGGCCAGGGCGACGGCGCTCGGTTTTGATACCGCCAAACTCCGCTATCTGGGCAAACAGAAACCGTAAGGATCATTGCGGGGAGCTGAAATTTCCCGGCAATTGAGATTGCCATATATGGGGCATCATCTTTTTGATACATGTCGAAGGCTTCAATTTCTTCATCATCGAAAGACAGAAATAGAGGAAGCGGTTTCCTTTGAGTTTACGATCGTTTATAGGAGAGAAATGCTTATACTTTTACGTTATCGCTGTGATTGTGGCAGGGTGAACGTTATGATGGCGACAGGCCTGACAGTGGTTTTTTTATGAGTGGTGTATTTTGGTCAAGGGGGCTTAAAGGCAGGAAAATGTTTTCCGCTAACAGGTTTCGCGGGTGCGTACCAAAAATAATTCTTTCAATTTTTTCGATGAGCATGGGGGAGAATAATGATATCGTCGATGCACACAATTACGCTGCATGATGCGGAAAATCAGCTTGTGAGATTGGTTGAGCAGGCAGCGCTTGGCAAGGCTTTTATTATCAGCAAGGCGGGACGACCGATGGTTAAAGTGATACCCTATGACTCTATGACTGGGAGTTCAGAACGCCTTGGTTTTATGATTGGTGAAATTTCTGTGCCGGAAGATTTCGATCGTATGGGCAGTAGCGAGATTGCTGGGTTATTTAACGAAAATGCACAGTGAATTTATTGCTTGATACGCATATTCTTCTTTGGGCTGCAGCTCAACCTGATCTTTTACCGGAGGGATGCAAAGATATGCTTGTTAACCCGGTAAATAATTTGTTTTTCAGTGCAGCAAGTCTCTGGGAAATCAGTATCAAATCCGTACTTGGGCGCTCTGATTTTAATGTTGATCCCTTCCGGTTCAGGCGCATGCTTTTGTTTCATGCGTAACGGGAATTAGCTATCAGCAGTGAACATGCTGTGGCTGTAACTATGCTTCCTTTCTTGCATAAAGATCCTTTTGACCGGATGCTTATTACACAAGCCCGGACAGAAGAAATGTTGTTGATTACTTCAGATACTGTGGTAGCAGCTTATGGAGAAGGAATTCAACTGGTATAATTTTGGAAGAGGGTAGCGGTAACATGGGAAAAACGGTTGTTATTACCGGCAGCACCAGGGGGATAGGGTTTGGTCTTGCAGAGGATGGTTGGGAAGATGGTGTTGGCGCCACTGAGGAGACGGAACCTTTTTGCCTGAAGCGCTCCTCTTTCAAAGGGGAAGTCCGTATTCCTCAAGGATAACCCGGACATGCCGTGGCACCAGCTTTTCGATCCGCTCCGGGTGGCGGAATTTGAGGTAGTAGTAATGCCTGATCAGATGAAAGTCAACCGAGTAGTGGGCAAACCCGACCCCTTTTGGCCCGATCATGCCAAGCGCTCCTGCAAGCAGGTTGCCGAGCCAGAGCGGGATTCTGCTTTTCGATGAATACTCTTTATCCCTCTCCTTCATGCTCTCGATGATGCGTTTCGTCGTGTTTTCGACAAATGATCGGCACTCCCACTTGCCTGATTCCGGAAACCGTTCGAGTTCAGCTTCAATCAGCTTTAGCAGTTTTTGCCCTGTTTCGGTTCGTACCAGAATCCATTGCCGCTTCTGCTTTGGCTTCAGTTCTGCTCCGATATAGCCTACGGTGATGTCGGCAAGGCTGTTGAGATAGTCAAAGCAGCTCATACATGCAGAGGGGAAGATGGCGGGATTTGAAAGCTCTTCCGGAAGGCTGAAGAAGGGGACTTTTTCAATGCTGCCGTCAAGGTGACGGATGTGAATCCTGAAGTCCTGCATGAACTCCATATGGCAGGCGGTATCGGGTGATTTCGACATTCTCTCCAGAATCCACGGCCATTTTGAGCGTGCGACGTTGTCTATGCAGGGAATTCATATGGTGAGGAGCTCCATCTCTTGCAGGTATTCGAATCGTTCCTTGAAATCCCGGAGTGTATGGAGGTGACATGCCGCTCCAATGACAAGGACTTTTTTCAGCCCCTGATGATATGCGCTTTCAAGGGAGGATAAGAGTGGGGAGAGCACCGGTTTATTGCCTCTTGTTGCGTAGATCTCATCGCTGTTTCGGGCTAACACCGGTTGAGAGAAAAAATGGTTGCCGGGAGTGTGCTGCAGCGATACAACGCCTTCAACAAGCTTCTCTTCAAAGGCCTTCATGGCCATTCGGGTAATGATTCCGCTCCACTGCGATCCGGGTAGCGGCAGTTTCAGTTGAGCTGTAAAACGGTCAAGTGTGATGCCAAAGCGCATTTCAACCGGATCATCGAGCTTGCGTTCCCGCCCGAAAAGCTGTTTCTCCCTTTCGCCGAGCCAGCCATTTTTAAAAACACAGCTTTGGAGACTTTGTTCAACCGGCCAAGCCTGATTGGAACAGAGACCGCATGAACTGCAGAGTCCTTTGTCTGAAGTAGGCATACCGGGATCGAGTGCGCTTGTGGTTATGAGGTTTTTCTTTTATACGACAACACGGGTTGGTCAAAAAATAGGGATAATTCCGTATACATCAACGAATTATTTATAAAATAAGATGCAGCGGTTAATATATTGTGGCTTCGCTATGGTAAGCGAAACGAAACACAAATCATTTTCAAGGGAGAAAAAATATGCAGACTATCTATGCTGACGGAGTAGCCAATATTACACTGATTGATGGCATCATCCGTTTTGATCTTGTCAATATCATGCAGTTTGAAAAAGAAAAAGCAAATATCAGGCCTGTTGCGGCGCTGGCGATGTCAATGCCAGCCTTGCTTCGTACCCATGAGCAACTTTCACAGGCGATCAACAAAATGGTCGAAGATGGCATTCTGAAAAAAGATGATGCACAGAAAGCGGTCATGGATGGCAAACAATCCTGAAAAGAAGAACATCCCGTTTTAAGCCCTTGAACCAGCATCACCCTCTTATCCTTTCAGGGAGTAGAGTGTGGCGCTGGTTTTTCGAAATGTTGAGATATCATCCCTGTGGTACCTGTTTTGCAGCAGGAGCTGATGCCTTCAGCGTGAAGAGGTGGTAGTTCATGCTGTCTTCAAGGGCGTGGAGGCTTGCTTCAATGATGTTTGTGGAGACACCGACTGTTCCCCAGGTGAAGCGGCCATTGCTTGACTCTATCAGTACCCGCACCTTGGCGCTGGTTCCCCGTTTTTCTTCGAGTACACGAACTTTATAGTCAACCAGCTTGATGCTCTTGATTTCGGGGTAGAAGTGGATCAGCGCTTTGCGGAGCGCCTTGTCGAGGGCGTTGACCGGGCCGTCACCGTCGGCGGCGATATGTTCTATCTCCTCTCCAACCCTGACCTTGAGTACTGCCTGGTCGACGTTTTTGGCGTTCTTGCTCGATTCGATATGCACCTTGGTTTCAAGCACTTCAAAAAATGGCTTGAAGTTGCCGATCTCTTTATGCAGCAGGAGTTCGAATGAGGCTTCGGCTCCGTCAAACTGGTACCCTTCGTGTTCGAGCTCCTTGATGTGGTGCACGATATTCTTGAAGAGTTCGCTTTTTTCGGGCAGGGTGATGCCGAGTTCGTGTGCCTTGTACCGGATGTTGCTCTGGCCGGCAAGCTCGGAGACAAGGACCCTTTGGCGGTTTCCGACCTGTGTGGGGTTGATATGCTCGTAGAGTGAGCTCTCTTTCATGACTGCGCTGACATGGATACCCCCTTTGTGGGCAAATGCCGATTTCCCGACAAAAGGCGCCCGGGTATTTGACGGCATGTTGAGAATCTCGTAGACAAACTTCGAGAGTGAGGTGAGCTGGGTGAGGTGCTCGACAAAGGTGAATGAGCGTTGCAGCTTCAGCATGACGTTGGGAATAATGCTGATGAGGTTGGCGTTGCCGCACCGTTCGCCGATGCCGTTGATGGTTCCCTGGATATGGGTTGCTCCAGCCATGACGGAGGCGATGGAGTTTGCTACGGCGAGATCACCATCATTGTGGCTGTGAATACCCACAGGAACACCGGTGACGGCCAGAACACGGGATACGATATCGGTCACCTCATGGGGCAGTGAACCTCCGTTGGTGTCGCAAAGTACAATTCTTGACGCTCCACCCTCAACGGCTGAAAGGAGCATTTTCAGGGCAAATTCCGGGTTGTTTTTGTAGCCATCGAAAAAGTGTTCGGCATCAAAAAAGACCTCTCGTCCCTGCTGCTTGAGAAAGGCAACGGAGCGATAGATCAGTTCGGCATTCTCTTCATCGGAAATACCAAGACTTTTTTCAGAGTGTGCCTGCCATGTTTTGCCGAAGATGGTGATCACCGGTGTTTCGGAGTGGAGCAGCCCGAGCAGGTTGGGGTCGCTTTCAACGCTTTTTACAAAACGGGCTGTTGAACCGAAGGCGGTGAGCCTGGCATGTTTGAACGAAAGCTGCCGTGCCTTGATGAAAAACTCTTCATCTTTCGGGTTGCTGCTCGGCCATCCACCTTCGATATAGTCCATGCCGAATTCGTCAAGCTTCTGTGCGATAAGGAGCTTGTCCTGAACCGAGAGGTTGATATGCTCACCCTGTGTGCCATCACGGAGGGTGGTGTCGTAAAGTTCTATTTTTTTTGTGGTAACAGTCATAAATCAGTGTTGGGGCATTAAATTTTCCTGACGGGCATAGGCAAAAATACCGCCAGCCTCAACAATATTGAAGACATCGCCAAGGGGATTGAGCTTGTAGGTGATGTTGCTTGTCAGATTTTCGATGGTGTTGGCTTCGACGTCGATTTTCAGTTCGTCACCGGTTTTGATGAGCTGGTTCAGTTGTTCCGCACTTTCGTAGGGGATGGCAAAACCGCCGTCAACGCAGTTGCGATAAAAAATACGTGCGTACGATTCGGCTACAATGGCCTTGACTCCGGCAACCTTGAGGGCGAAGGGAGCGTGCTCCCGTGACGATCCGCAACCGAAGTTTGGCCCGGCAATGATGATCGTATAGTTTGAGTGGCAGCTTCCCTCCTCGATGAAGAGGATGTTGCCCTGGGGCAGCCCTCCCTGTTCGGGTGGTACTCCTGAAAGGGCATATTTGCCGTAGAGAATCACCTCTTCGGGATCGGAGAGGCTGTAGACCAGATGTTCGGCTGGAATGATCTGGTCGGTATCAATATTTTTGCCTAAAACGTAGGCTTTTCCCTGAATGATGGTTTCCATTATTTGTGTCTGTTTGCCCAAAGTTCAAGTGCGATCAGAGGAAATCTCTCGGATCGGTGAGTTTACCCGTAATTGCCGATGCGGCTGCTGTGAGTGGGGAGGCAAGGTATACCCCTGCATGTTTGCTGCCCATTCGTCCGGGGAAATTGCGGTTTGTGGTTGAGACGACAACATCGTTGTCAACCGAGCGTCCGACGGTATCGGCAGGGCCACCCAGACATGCGGCGCATGAGGGAAGGGCAATGGTGCATCCGGCATCTTCAAAGATCTGTTTCAGGCTCTGTCCGTCGTAGAGTTCGCACTCAAGGTCACGGGCAACCTTTACTGTGGCTGGCACGATGTTGGTGGTAACGGAAACCTTATGACCCTTCAGAATTTTTGCGGCCATCATAAAATCGGTCAGTTTGCCGCCGGTGCAGGAGCCGATATAGGACTTGGTAATCTTTGTTCCCTGAACACTTCTGACGGTGGCGCGGTTGTCGGGGCTGTGCGGCTGTGCAACCACAGGTTCAAGCGTCCTGACGTCGTAGCGGTACTTGCTGTGATATCGGGCATCCGGGTCGCTCTGGAAGAGCTCGTAGGGTTTCTGGCTTCTTGCCTTGACATAATTTTCTGCGATGCTGTCTGCTGCGATGATGCCGTTCATGCCACCCGCTTCGATGGCCATGTTGGTCAGGGTCATTCTCTCTTCCATCGGAAGGGAAAAAATCGCTTCGCCGTCAAATTCCATCGCACAATAGGTTGCGCCGTCGGTTGTGATGTCGCCAAGAATCTGCAGAATGAGATCTTTTGCTGTCAGATATTCGGGCATCTGACCATCGAAGGTGAAGAGGATGGATTCCGGAACTTTTTCCCAGAGCTTGCCAGTGCCAAGAATGAAGGCTGCATCGGTGTTGCCAATGCCCGAGCCGAACATGCCGAAAGCTCCGGAAGTACAGGTATGGGAGTCGGTTCCGAAGAGCACGGTGCCGGGCAGATTGAATCCCTCTTCCGCCAGGGCTACATGGCAGACGCCTTTGTAGCGGTCGGTGCCGACATCATAGTAGTGCTCAAGCTGCTGCTCTTTTGCAAACTGGCGCAAGAGATCAATGTTGCGATGGGCGTGCTCGTTTGCCGTAAAAATATAGTGGTCAGGCAGGACGACAACTTTACGGGGATCCCATACTTTTGCGTCGGCGCCAAATTCCTGCTTGAAAATATCAAAGGTTGGTGGCCCGCAGACATCGTGGGTAAGGAGGATGTCGACATTCAGCCAAACGCTTTCACCAGCGTCGACAAATTTTCTGTTTGCGGCTTTTGAAAGGATCTTCTGGGTTATTGTTTGTGCCATGGTATTCTTAAACCCCGCTTTCTATGGTTTCTGTAGTGATGTTGTCAAAATGATGCTGGCGCAGGCCGAGAGCCTGCAGATAGGCTTTGGCGCTGGCCTCTATGATATCGGTCGAGACCCCTCTTCCGTTAAAGGAGACATTCTTGTCCCGGATGCGGACAAGCGCCTCTCCGAGTGCCTGACGTCCGGCAGTGGTGGAGCGGACGGAGTAGGAGGTAACCATCGATTCGATGCCAAGGGCACGCTCAATGGCTCTGAAGCAGGCATCTACCGGGCCGTCGCCGATTGCGGATTCTTCAAAGATCTGCTCTTTGTGCCGGATCCTGATGGTTGCGGTCGGAATTGAGGCTGTACCGCTGTTGATGTGGAGGTAATCGAGCTCATAAGCGTTTTTCGGCTTGCTCCGTTCATCGCCCATCAGCACTCTCAGGTCATCGTCATAGACCTCTTTTTTTTTGTCGGCAACTTCAACAAAGCGCTTGTAGACCGCTTCGAGTTCGGTATCATCAAGGTTATAGCCAAGGCTCAGAAGACGGGATGAGAGACCGTGTTTGCCGGAGTGGCGGCCAAGCACGATGCTTGTTTGCGGCACTCCTACCGATTCAGGTGTCATCACCTCATAGGTTTGCCGGTTTTTCAGCATCCCGTCCTGGTGAATGCCCGATTCGTGTGAAAATGCATTGTCGCCAACAATTGCCTTGTTGGGCTGGATAATGATGCCGGTAAAGGTCGAGACCATACGGCTCGTATTGTAGAGCTCTTCGGTGACGATATCGGTGTAGAAGTTGTGCAGGTCGCTGCGTACTTTCAGCGCCATCACAATCTCTTCGAGCGAAGCGTTTCCGGCCCGCTCTCCGATGCCGTTCATGGAGCACTCCACCTGACGAGCGCCATGTTCAACTGCACTGAGTGTGTTTGCTACGGCAAGACCGAGGTCGTTATGGCAGTGGACACTGATGATGGCATTGCCGATGTTGCTGACGCGGCTCCGGAGGTCGGCTATTTTCCGGCCAAATTCTGAAGGCCAGGTATAGCCTGTGGTGTCGGGAATGTTGACGGTGGTTGCACCTGCCGCAATAACGGCTTCGATGATTTCTGCGAGAAAACCCTGATCGGTGCGTCCTGCATCTTCAGCGGAAAATTCAATATCCGAAGTGAAGGTTTTGGCAAAGGTTACGGCGTTCACCGCCATGTTGAGAACGGTTTGCCGCTTTTCCTGCAGGCTGAGGCCGTAACGGTCACTGCCGAATTTCCCGGTGATATGAATATCGGAGGTGCCGATAAAGGTGTGAATGCGGGGTTTGCGTGCCTGCTGCAGCGCCTTCCAGGCGGCGGTAATGTCCTTTTCCACCGCTCTGGCCAGTGCGGCCACAACGGCTTTGGACTCTGCGCTTACCCGCTGAACCGCTTCAAGTTGCAGGGGTGATGAAGCCGGAAAACCAGCCTCTATCACATCTACCCCAAGTTTTTCAAGCTGCCGGGCAATTTCTACCTTTTCCTGCACATTGAGCGAGGCCCCGGGGGATTGCTCTCCGTCGCGCAGGGTTGTATCAAATACGATTATCTTCTCTTTCACCACTCTTTTTGGCCTTTTTTTTGATCAGGCGCCGAGGTGCCTGACAATTGCTTCTGTCATCTCTGTTGTTGAAATCACCCTGTCACCTGTATTGGCTATGTCTGCTGTCCGGCAGCCGGAGGCAAGGGCGGACTCAATTGCCTGCTCGATCTCACGGGCAATCTCCGGAACTTTGAAGCTGTGTTCGAACATCATGGCTACCGATGCTATGGTGGCTATCGGGTTGGCCTTGTTCTGGCTGGCAATGTCCGGTGCACTTCCGTGGATTGGTTCGTAGAGGGCATATTTTGTACCGATGCTTGCAGAAGGGAGCATACCGAGACTGCCGGTAATCATGCCTGCAATGTCGCTCAAAATGTCACCAAAGAGGTTGCTTGTTACAATCACATCAAACTGTTTCGGATTGCGGACAATCTGCATTGCAGCGTTGTCTACATACATGTCGCTCAGCTCCACATCGGCAAACTCCTTGTGCAGTTCATGCACCACATTTCTCCAGAGCTGTGATACTTCAAGTACATTTGCCTTGTCGATCGAGACGACCTTGCCCTTCCGTTTCCGGGCTGTTTCAAAGGCCAGACGGGCGATGCGCTCAACTTCATAGCGTTCATAGACCATGGTGTTCCAGCCCCGGTTTTCATCGAAGCCGCGTGGCTGGCCGAAATAGATGCCGCCGGTAAGTTCTCTGAAAACAAGGAAATCGGTGCCACGAACCACATCTGCTTTGAGTGAGGATGCGTCGATCAGTGCGTCGTAGACTTTTGCCGGTCTGAGGTTGGCAAAGAGTTGAAGCTCTTTTCGGATTTTGAGCAGCGCAGCTTCCGGCTTGTGTTCGTGTGGCAGGCTCTCCCATTTGGGGCCGCCAACGGCTCCAAGCAGTACGGCATCGCAGTTCCGGCAGGCATCAAGCGTTGCCTGGGTGAGCATCTCTCCATGCAGTTCCCAGGAGGCGCCGCCAAAGGGGTGCTCTTCAATCACAATTTCAAAGCCATGTTTTCTGGAGAGCTGCTCCAGTACTGAAACAGCTCCTGCAACCACTTCCGGGCCTATACCGTCACCTGGTATTGAGACAATCTTGTACATTCTTCTGTTGAATGGGTTATTTTTTGATCAGCCAGCTCATCATGTCGCGAAGTTTTGCGCCTACCTTTTCAATGGCATGACCACTGTTTTCCTCTCTGAGTTTGTTCAGGTTTTTGTAGCCACCGTTGCATTCATCGATAAACTCTTTGGCAAAACGGCCATCCTGTACCTCTTCAAGAATTTTTTTCATCTCTGCCTTCACCGCAGGAGTGATAAGGCGTGGTCCGCGGGTCATGCCGCCGTACTCAGCGGTATCGCTGACGGAGTAGTTCATTCTTGAAAGGCCGCCTTCATAATAGAGATCCACAATCAGTTTCAGCTCATGCATACATTCGAAGTAGGCAAGCTCTTCCGGGTATCCTGCTTCAACAAGGGTTTCAAAACCGGCTTTGATCAGTTCGGCAGAACCGCCGCACAGCACAGCCTGCTCACCGAAAAGATCGGTTTCAGTCTCATTCTTGATGGAGGTTTCAATAACGCCAGCCTTGGTTCCGCCAAGAGCTTTTGCCCATGCAAGCGCCTGCTGTTTGGCCTCTCCGGTAGCATCCTGATGCACTGCGATAAGGCAGGGGACACCGTTGCCTTCGGTAAAGGTACGGCGTACAAGGTGGCCGGGGCTTTTCGGCGCAATCATGATAACGTTGATTGACTCTGCCGGAATAATCTGTTTGTAGTGAATATTGAAGCCGTGACCAAAAGCAAGGGTATTTCCGGCAACAAGGTTCGGAGCAATTTCTGCGTCGTAGACCGCTTTCTGGTTCTGGTCGGGGAGAAGCACCATCACAATATCGGCCCATTTTGTTGCTTCAGCAACGGTGTTGACTTCGAGGCCTGCTTCCCGTGCTTTTGCGCACGATGCGCTTTCGGGGCGAAGGCCGACGCAGACGTTCAGGCCGCTCTCCTTGAGGTTCAGGGCATGGGCATGACCCTGACTGCCATAACCGAGTACTGCAATATTCTTTCCCTGAAGATAACCGAGATCGGCATCCTGCTCATAGTAAACGTTCATGTTGGTAGAATAGGTTTGATTGGTGATTCAGTAAAAAACAGGTTACTCTCCCCGGTGTATTGCTACCGCGCCAGAACGGGCAAGCTCTTTTATGCCGTACGGCTTGAAGATATCGATAGTTGTGTTGATCTTGTCCGGAGATCCGATGACCTCAATAGTAATGGATTTTTGTTTTATATCCACGACTTTTCCTTTAAAAACATTGATAAGCTCAAAAATCTCATGCTGTACCGTCTTGCTGAGCTTCAGGGTCATCAGGAGCAGCTCCCGTTCAACATGCGGCTGCCGGGTGAGATCGGTAACCTTGATGGTATCGACCAGCCGGTTCAACTGTTTGAGCACCTGACTGACGATTTGGTCTTCCCCTCTCGTTACAATGGTCATGCGTGAGATTTCCGTATCCTCGGTTTCTCCAATGGAGATGCTCTCAAGGTTGAACCCCCGGGCGCTGAACATGGCGGCAACCCGGTTAAGAGAGCCAAACTTGTTTTCAACCAGTACTGATATGATGTGTTTCATAGTTTATTGATCCCTTTTACTGTAACTCATGGCATGGGTTACAGTGCCCATTTACAAAAAATTTACAGATATTCCTGGCTGTAATATCCGAAGGTAAAAAAACGCGGAGTGTATAACTTTACATGAAAGTCAATATAAAGTTTTTTTTGAAATGAGTGGGCCGGGCCGGGAAGTATGTTTCCCATGCATCCTCGCTTGCAAATGTTGGTACTGATATGCTGTGGCGAGTTTATTCCATTACCGGTGTCTTATGCAACTTCGGATTGAGGATATTATAGATGATTGTCGTCAGCGTTTTGGGGTTAAACGGTTTTTGAATAAAGTTTAGCTGACTGTCAACTATTGTATTTTGGGGAATAATGTCAGCAGTGTAACCTGAGATAAAGAGCACATTAAGTCCGGGGCGTGCGGCAAGCAGCTTTTTCGAAAGCTCGGCTCCATTCATTTCCGGCATGATGACATCGGTCACTAAAAGGTCGATCGTTCCAGGGTAATTTTTTTCCATTCTAATGGCGTCTGCGGCTCGTTCAAAGGCCAGCACGTTATAACCGTTCTGTTCAAGGATGAGTTTGCAGAGTTTGAGAATGCCAGGTTCATCCTCGACAAGCAGGATTGTCTGATGCCCTTTCTTGAGTAGTTGCTTCTGATCTCTATCTGGATTCGTTATGGCCTGTACCATATGCTTGGGCAGTTGAATCGTTATGGTTGTGCCTTTTCCCTGTTCACTTCGGCATTCAATATTGCCGTTGTTTTGTTTGACAATGCCATAGACGGTTGAAAGACCGAGTCCAGTGCCTTTTCCACTCTCTTTTGTGGTGAAAAAGGGCTCAAAAATATGTTGAAGATCGTTTGGTTCAATACCACATCCATCATCATGTACAGAAAGTGAGACATAGTCTGCGGAGTGACACGCAGTTTTATCGGTTTCACAGGGGATTTCAGGCAGAGTGACACAACGGTTATCGATAGTGATTCTGCCATTGCCAGTTATAGCGTCACGTGCATTGATACAGAGATTGACAAGAATCTGGTCGATCTGTGATGGATCAATTTTGATATAGCAATTTTTGCATTCCGGAATCCAGGTCAGCATGATATTTTCACCGATGAGACGCCTCAACATGGGAAGCATCTCTGTAATCGCCGTGTTCAGTTCAACAATTTTTGGAGAGACAACCTGTTTTCGGGCAAAAGCAAGCAGTTGCCGGGTCAGATTTGCAGAGTGGGTTGCCGCCTGGTGGATAGCAACAAACTGGGCATAGGTTTTCAGTGTGGGGTCACTCGTTTCCATGGCCATTTCTGAATGACCAAGAATAACCGTCAGCATATTATTGAAATCATGAGCGATACCTCCAGCCAGTCGTCCGACCATCTCCATTTTCTGTGACTGTTGAAGTTGAACGGAAAGTTCCGCTCTCTGCTCTTCGATTTGGCGGCGTTCCGTGATATCTACGCTGGTGCCGATAATTCTGAAAATAGCTCCGTTTTCATTACGAACAGGGTTCAGCACGGTCTCCCATAAAGAGCTTTTGCCATGAAACATCATGGACTCTTCATAGTGAATGATCTTGTTTTCACGGATACAGTCGTTATAGTGCTGAGTAACCGATTTGGCAATAGGGGGAGGAAAGAATTGCTCAGGTGTTTTTCCGGCGAGTTCATTACTTGTGACGCCCGATATTTGCTCACTGAGCGGGTTAATGGAGTTATAGCGGTAAGTGCCATCCGTTAAAATGTCGACAACAAAAATGGCGTAATTGACCTGATTATAGATACTCTTGAGAAGCTGTCTGCTTTCGATTAACTCCTGCTCATATTTTTTTCGTTCTGTAATGTCGCGTATCAATCCGATATATCCGATAAATCCTTCATGCTTATAAAATTGCACATGAATTTCTGCGTAAAAGAGAGAGCGATCTTTTTTTCTGTAGCGGAATTCGAGCACTTCATCCACCTGCATCATCAACCCATTCTGAAACGAGCTGATCGCCCTCTCAATGTCCTCTTCAGCCATAAACTCGACAAAGCGATGACCAATCACCTCATCAGCTTTATAGCCGGAAATTGTTTCAACAGCAGGTGAGACATAGGTTGTAATTCCACTTTGATCCGTAATAAAAACGATCTCGGAAATTTGTTCGGTAATGGAACGAAACATTTTTTCACTTACGGCTAGCGCCTGTTCAACCTTTTTGCGCTCCGTGATGTCGTTCATGATGGCATAGAGTATTTCCTTTTCACCAAATGGAATCAAGCAACTGTACACTTCAACATCACGTATTGAGCCATCGGCTATCTGATGGGTCTGGTTCTGTCTGCTCTCAAACGGCTCTGTAGTGATCTGCCGGATGGTCATCTGTTTGAGCGTTTCAGTTGGCCACTTGTAAAAGTTGACAGCCGCTTGATTCACGTCTATGATTCTGCCCGTATCGGGCTCAATAACGAGCATGATCGATGAATGCTTTTCAAACACCATCCTGAAGCGATTTTCGCTCTCTTTGAGTGCATCATCCCTCTGTTTTTGATCAGTGATGTCAATCATGATACCGGCATACCGAACTATTTTTCCTTCGGAATCTTTTACCGGAGTTCCTTTCGACATGAGCCATCGTACTGCTCCATCAGCTCCGGGAATACGCCAGGAACAAATGAACTCGCAACCCTTATTTACGGCATCAATGGTGGCTTGTCTCACTCGTTCCCTCTCTTCCGGGATAATGGTGTTTATCCAGCTTTCATAGTTCAGTTCAACACTGTTTGGTTTAAGCCCGTAGAGACTCCATATTTCATCTGACCAGATATTGGTATTTGTGGTTATATCATGTTCCCAGGTACCGGAACTGGTCGCGGCCAGAATAAAATGCATTCGCTCATTGGCGGCAAGAAGCCTCTCCTGAAACTCCTTGCGTTTGGTGATATCAATAATCGTTCCGATGTAGCGCACTGTCCTGCCGTTGAGGTCATGCAAGGGTTTGCCTCGGGACATCAGCCAGTGCATGGAGCCGTCGGGATAACAGACGCGATATTCAATGTTCAGCTCGGCGTCACATTTTGCGGCTTCAGTAACAGCGCTTATGACAGAGTCACGATCTTCAGGATGAATGACACTTGCCCAGAGATGGAAGGAGGGATTATTATTGGTTGGCTCCAGCCCGTATAACGGCCATATTTCGTCCGACCAGATATTATCGTTCGTTGTCAAGTCCCATTCCCAGACGCCCGCTCGTGCAGCTTCAAGGGCCTGGTTAAACTTTACCTTGCATTCATTGAACCTTGTCTCCTTCTGTTTTTGCCGGGAGATATCTGCAATGGTGATGAACAATCGAGTGATCGTCCCTTCCGGTGACAAGACGGGATTAATGGTAAATTTCCAATTCAAATTCCCTTTTCCATCTTCAAAAACCATTCGTTTGCCCAGGCGAAGTACCTCTCCAATCTTTTCTTTGTAGTGAAACGCCTGTTCTGGAATTTGCAGTATGGTTGCAATCAAATCATAGACTACAGAGCCGATGCACTCCTCTGCAGAGATGCTGAAACGTGCGGCAAACAGGGTGTTGGCAGTAAGAATTATGCCGTTTGGGTCGATGAGAAGAGCTTCTTCAGGAAGGGACTCCAGCAATGCAAAAACCGGATCGTTGGCCAGCTTGCTCTCCGGAAGGGAATTTGTTGTGCACATCGTTTTGTTGGCAAAATCTGTTTACGCATCTGGAACCCGATGCGTATTACCATTTTTATACATTACAGCACAATCAGTAACTCGTTGACTGATTTTAACTATAAGTAATTCACAAAGCAATTCCCAAAGTTGGCGGGTGGTTGGCTGAGATGGTGGTTGTTCAGTTCGTTATCAGATGAAGAGGGCTGCGAGTTTACCCTGCGGTGTTCTCTTACTCGCAGTCCTCTTCAGAATCTGGTTCAGACCATTGTTTTTGGATTCAACCGTTCCAGGAGCATATCTGAAATTGAGCCTCCGGCGGGAACCATAGGGAAGACCATATCTTTTTTGAAAACCCTGAAATCAACAAGAACCGGCCCTTCGTTCCAGGCAAGCGCCTCCTTGATCGCCTCTCTGGCACGATCAGGATTGTCGGCCATGATGGCCTTGCAGCCGAATGCTTCAGCAACCTTGACAAAGTCGGGGTTGCTGTCGCCAATATCGGTAAAGGAGTATTTTTCCTGGTGGAAAAGCTCTTGCCACTGGCGGACCATACCGAGAAAGCTGTTGTTGATCAGGAAGATCTTTATCGGGACTTTACCATGTACCGCTGTAACAAGCTCCTGGACATTCATCATAAAGCCTCCATCTCCGCTGAAGAGAACAACCGGGCGATCCGTAATGCCGTAGGCGGCTCCGATGGCAGCAGGCAAGCCGTAGCCCATGGTGCCGAGTCCACCGCTGGTGATGATCGATCGTGGATTGATGAAGGTATAGAACTGCGAAGTCCACATCTGATGCTGGCCTACATCGGTGACTACTACGGCGTTGCCCTGGGTTTGTTTTGAAACTTCGTCAATAACAAATTCGGTTCTGAGCTCGTTGTCATCGCTTTTGTAGGTCAGCGGGCACATCTCCTGCCACTCATGGATTTGGGCAAGCCATGCTGTGCGCTCTTCGACCGTGTCGGGCATCTCTTCGATGAGTGAAGAGAGAAAGTGTTTTGCGTCACCAACAATGGGCAGGTCAACCTTGACGTTTTTGTCAACGTTGGTGGGGTCGATGTCATTATGGATCTTGTATGCCTGTGGTGCAAAGGTATCTACTTTGCCGGTGACCCGGTCGTCGAAGCGTGCACCAACAGCAATCAGGAGATCACAGGCATTGACCGCACGGTTTGCCCAGTAGGTGCCGTGCATGCCGAGCATCCCCATGCTGAGTGGATGGTTTCCGGGAAAGGAACCAAGCCCCTGAAGGGTCATGGTGACCGGTATATTCTGCTGTATGGCAAAGGCGCGGAGCTCTTCGGATGCTTCCGCACTGATAACCCCGCCACCGATGTAAAGAAGGGGGCGTTTTGCATTGGCAATTTTATGCGCCGCCTTTTGAATCTGGTTGATGTGGCATTTGAGGGTTGGTTTGAAGCCTCGGATATCAACCGTTTCAGGCCACTGAAAGAGGCATGATGCATTCAGGATGTCTTTTGGCATATCAACAAGAACCGGTCCTGGCCTGCCGTTTGTTGCAAGGAAAAAGGCTTTTCGGATGGTTATGGCAAGCTCCCTGACATCCTTGACAAGGAAGTTGTGCTTGGTTATCGGTCGGGTGATGCCCACAATATCAGCCTCCTGAAAGGCGTCGTTGCCAATCAGTGAGCTGGGAACCTGTCCGGTAAAGACCACCATTGGAGAGGAGTCCATATAGGCGTTGGCAATTCCGGTGACGGTGTTTGTTGCTCCGGGGCCGGAGGTGACAAGAACAACACCGGGCTTTCCCGTGGCGCGGGCATATCCCTCGGCCATGTGGGTTGCGCCCTGTTCATGACGGACCAGAATGTGCTTGATGTCTTCGATATCATAGAGTGTCTCGTAAACTTTCAGCAGAGATCCGCCCGGATAGCCGAAAATATATTCAACGTTTTCACGTCGCAGACATTCGAAAAATATTTCTGAGCCATTGAGTGTTTGGCCTGATGCTTGCATGGCTGTTTTATTTAGGTTCACAGGAAACAGGATTTTTCAGGATTGCTCCGGTATTGGCAGAGGTGACCATTTGTGCATATCTGGCCAGATATCCTTTTTTTATTTTTGGTTCAAACGGCTTTAGCGCTGCCAGCCGCTCATTGATCGTTTCTTCGGTCAGATTGACCGAGATGCTCCTTGACGGAATATCAATGGTGATTAAGTCACCGTTATGCAAAGCGGCAATCGGGCCGCGCTCGGCAGCTTCGGGAGAAATATGGCCTATACAGGCTCCTCTTGATCCTCCTGAGAAGCGTCCGTCGGTAATGAGTGCAACCGACTCTCCAAGCCCGCGGCCCATGATGGCGCTGGTGGGAGAGAGCATTTCCGGCATTCCGGGACCTCCTTTAGGGCCTTCATAGCGGATCACGACCACATCTCCGGCCTTGACATCATCACCCATAATGCCTTTGATGGCGTCGTCCTGGCAGTCATAGATTTTCGCCGGACCGGTATGCTTCATCATCTCAGGGGCTACTGCACCGGTTTTGACCACGGCTCCCTGCGGAGCAAGGTTTCCGAAAAGAACGGCAAGGCCGCCCGTTGCGGAGTAGGGTTCGTCAATACTTCTGATGACGGTGTAGTCAAGAATCTCTGCGTCGGCGATGTTTTCGCCAAGTGTTTTGCCGGTTACGGTTAAGGTGGAGAGGTCAAGCAGTCCGTCAATTCTGCTGAGCTCATGAAGGATAGCCGATACACCACCTGCCCGGTCTACATCTTCGATATGGACAGCCATTGTTGCAGGGCTGACCTTGCAGATATAGGGTGTTTTGGCTGAAAGGGCGTTCAACTCAGAAAAATTAAAATCGAGCTCAGCTTCGTTTGCAATGGCGAGTGTATGCAGGATGGTGTTGGTGCTGCCTCCCATTGCGAAATCAAGGGCAAAAGCGTTGAGCAGGGCGTTGCGCGAGAGAATATCGCGTGGCTTGATATCTTTTTTAACGAGATCAATAATGCGGCGGGAGGCCTCTCTGACCAGCTCGTTGCGCCGTGGATCAATGGCGAGGATGGTGCCATTGCCGGGCAGGGCAAAGCCAAGCGCTTCACTGAGGCAGTTCATTGAGTTTGCGGTGAACATGCCCGAACAGGAGCCGCAACCCGGGCAGGCGCTCTCTTCAATGGATTCAAGTTCTTCGTTGCCGATTTTACCGGCGCTGAACTGGCCGACAGCTTCAAAGACCGAGATCAGGTCAACCGTTTGACCTGAAGGGGTGTGGCCGGCTTTCATGGGGCCGCCGGAGACAAAGATAACCGGGATGTTGATGCGCAGCGCGGCCATCATCATGCCAGGAGTGATTTTGTCGCAGTTTGGAATACAGACAAGCCCGTCGAGGCAGTGGGCTTGTGCAACGGTTTCGACACTGTCGGCTATCAGTTCACGGCTTGCAAGCGAGTAGCGCATACCGATATGGCCCATTGCAATGCCGTCGCATACCCCGATGGTATTGAACTCGAAAGGCACTCCTCCTGCTTTACGAACCTCCTCTTTTGCGATGCGACCCAGCTCCTGCAGGTGGGAGTGGCCCGGGATGAGTTCGTTATAGGAGTTACAGATCCCGATAAAGGGTTTTTTAAAGTCATTATTTGAGACAATAGAACCGGTAGCTTTAAGAAGACTGCGGTGCGGCGCTTTTTCAAACCCTGTTTTTATGGTATCAGATCTCATGGCAGTAAGTTTTTTTGGCGATTAACAGATATCTTCCCCGAGGCTGCCGATCCCGAAGCCACAGTGAACATACAATTGAAAAGAGAGAAATGGACTTGGGATCGACTCTGGGTTTCAGAGTACGGACACGCTCACCAGTGGGACAGCCACAGTGACCATGATGACGATCCTGGAATTGAGGGAGTTCAACAAATATGGGGCCAAACCGCAGGAAAAGGGTGCACTCGAAGGTGCAGCCGTTTCGGCGCTGCTGCTGGAGAATCTGGTCTGTGATGTGAATGCAGACATTTATGGAAAAGGTTTTTTCGGTATAAAACGAAAACTGGAGGCAAATTACATTTTAAGTTTTATTAAAACAAACATTAAAAATGTTATAATCTGATGGATATTTGCTGTTTATTCTGTACCGTTATCGTTACACCTTTTGTCCAACCAGAATTAACTATCGACTCATGCTGAATCTCCAAGCTCCATTGCCTCAGGATTTTCCAGCCTTTTTCCTGACGCTCTGCCTTATCCTGCTTTTTGTTGTTCTTGCCGAACTGTTGACAAGGAAATTCAGTGTCAGCGCTCTTGTTGTCAGGAAAATTGTTCACCTCTCGATGGGTGTTGTTATCTTTTTCATACCGGCCTATTTCCATTCCAATTTTTATCCTGCGCTTGCAGCATCCATTTTTCTCTGTTTTAATGGATTGAACATTCGATTTCAATGGTTTGGTTCTCTGCTTGCCCTGCCTGAAGAGAAGAGCGCTCAGTCACCGGCAGTAAAAAGTTATGGTTCGCTTCTTTTCCCTCTGGTTTTTCTGCTTCAGCTTCTTTTTCTCTGGGAGTCTCATAAATGGATACTACAGACCTCTATGCTTGTCATGGGCGTCAGTGACTCTCTTGCGGCGCTTGTTGGCAGTTCAGTTGGTAAAAAGCACATTGAGCATATGACTAAAAACCCCAAGACTTTCGAGGGATCGCTCACCATGTTTGTCAGCAGCTTTTTGCTTCTCAGCGCAGCTCTTATGGTATTCAGCGAGAATTTCACAGGAGGGTTGGCCGGAAAGTCGGTGTTGATGCTTTTAGCGCTTGCGCTTCTTCTTACTCTTGTAGCCACGGCTGTTGAGGCGCTTTTATCCCATGGTCTCGATAATTTTTTTATTCCGGTATCTATCGCTTATGTGCTCTATGTTCTTGAGATGAATCATACCATTCTTCTTGAGCGTTTTCTTCTTGGTGGACTTTTTGCTTTTCTTTTGGCTGTTTTTTCAATCAAGGTCAAATTTCTTAATAACAGCGGGGCAACGGCCACATTTTTGCTGGGAACAACTATTTTTGGTATCGGAGGGATAGAGTGGACAGTTCCGCTTCTAACCTTTTATCTGTTGTCGTCGGTCTTGTCGAAATTGGGCAAGAAGCGGAAGGCGAAATTTGATCTGGTCTTTGAAAAAGGGTCGCAGCGGGATGCCGGTCAGGTTTATGCCAACGGGGGAATAGCCTGGATTCTGATGATTGCTTTTTCGTTGACCAATGATCCTGCAATCTTTTTTGCCTATCTCGGAACGCTTGCTGCAGTACAGGCTGATACCTGGGCGACGGAAATCGGTACGATGTGGCCGAATCCAAAAGCCTGGTTAGTGACTACTTTCAGAGAGGTGCCTGTTGGAACTTCTGGTGGTGTTTCTGTACCAGGTACTTCAGGGGCCTTTCTTGGTTCCCTCTTTATCTGTGCCAGTGCGATGGTGATCAATGTCCGTTGGTTGATGGATTTCGGTGTCCTGCAGTCTTTTCTTCTTATTGGATTTTCAGGGCTTCTTGCCAGCCTGGTTGACAGTTTTTTCGGAGCAACTGTTCAGGCTCAGTATTTTGATCCAATCCGTGAAAAGGTAACGGAGAGAACCCATAGTATGTCGCCTGATGGTGTTCTGGTTGAAAACAGGTTGCTTAAAGGCACCCCTCTGGTCAATAATGATCTGGTCAATACGCTTTGTGCCCTTTCCGGTTCGGCGTTAGCCTATGTGGTTATCCAGAATGTTCATCTGTTTTAATGAATTTTAATTGCTTGTACGCGTATGTTTGATTCCAGACTCGGGATTTTTGGCCTGTTTTCGGATGCCGGACCGGTTGTGTTGATGGTGCTTTCCATTCTTCTTGCATTTTCTGTCATATCATGGGCAATCATTGCGTTTAAATTTGGTTATCTCAGAAAATCCTTGCGTGAGTCGAGGCTTTTTCTTGACTATTTTTTTGCAGTCAGTAATGTCGATAAGGTTTTTACGGAATGCGAGAATTTCAGAACGGGTTCACTGCCAAGGGTTTTTCGTGCCTGTTATATTGAATACCGGTCGCTTGGCGACAAGAGTGATCTCCGGCAGGGGCGAGCCCGTATTGCCCGGGCAATGAAACGTGAGGTCAATGCGGAAAACAAGCGGCTGTCAACTCTTGTTCCTTTTCTTGCAACAGTTGGTAATACGGCGCCCTTTATCGGACTTTTTGGCACGGTATGGGGGATTATGAATTCATTTCAGAACATTGGCATGACTCAATCCGCTTCGCTTGCTGCGGTTGCTCCCGGTATTTCAGAAGCCCTTATTGCTACGGCAGCAGGCCTTGCTGCGGCTATTCCTGCTGTGATGGGCTATAACTTTTTTGCACAGCAGATCGGCATGATCGAGCGGGACCTTGAGGAGTTTTCTCCTGAATTTGTTTCAGCATTCATTAACGAACCGTAGATATGATAACATCGGGAAAAGGCCGGTTGATGAGTGATATTAACGTAACACCGTTTGTTGATGTCATGCTCGTGCTGCTGATCATTTTTATGGTAACCGCTCCCATGATGACGCATGGTGTAAAGGTTGAAACGCCACAAACGACTCATCAGAAAATGGATGTGCATGAAAAGGCTCTTGTGATCAGTATTGATGCTTCGCGGAGGGTCTTTATCAATCAATATCAGTTGAATGCTTCAGAGGTTCGTCAGAAGCTTCCGATGATTCTTGATGTCAAGCAAACAGGAGAGGTTTACCTTAAGGCTGATAAATCATTACCTTATGGTCTGGTAATGGATGTTATGGCCCAGATCAGGGATGCCGGAATTGAGAAGATTGGCATGGTGACCGAACCCGTTCCCATTTCGAGGGAAGGCGGGATATAGGTGCGTTTATGAAAAAAAGTCGTAATCATGTTTCTGCAGAACAAAAGTTTTTGCTTTGGCTTGTTGCTGCGGCAGTAATGCATGCCATGGTGTTTTTTTTAGCTGTTTATCTCCAGTTATGGGATGCTGGCCGGCATGTCAAGCTGAAAATTGTGAGTGTCTCTCTTGTTTCCCTACCCGGTTCCGGTGGTTCGCCTCAACGATCTGAAGGGAAGGGTGGTAGTACCGAAGCACCCTCTGCAGAGCCTCAAATCAATACTCCTCCCCCTGTTGTCAACAAGGTCGTTAAGGAGGCGTTGCCGGAAAAACCGCAGCCGCCTGCCCTTAAGCAGGTTGTTGTGGAGCCTCCAAAAAAAATTTCTGTGGAACCACTGAAGCCGAAGGTTGTTGAAAAGCCCTCTGATATGAGTACAGCTCTTCAGCGGCTCAAGCAAAACATTGAAAAGAAAACAGCGCAATTACCGCAACCATCTGCCAGTGCTTTGAACAAAGCGCTTGCGACGCTTCAGCAGAAGGTGAGCTCTGATAAACAGCCTTTGCAGGGTAGTGGCGGCGGAAAACCCGGCTCGTCCGGTGGCAGAAGTGGTGCGGGAAAGGGGAGTGGTGGTGGTGGAACTGCAGATCCCTATAAAGCTGAAATTGCGTCAATTATTCAGCGGAACTGGGTTTTTTCCGGGCAGATGCTGAAAAACAGTTACGGCATGAGTGTCTATGTTCGTATTAACATTATTGCTGATGGGACGATTCGCCAGATTATTTTTGATAAGAGGGCGCCAAGTGAATATTTGAACAGTTCAGTAAAAAAAGCCCTTGAAAAATCATCACCTCTTCCTGTTTTGCCGAAAGAGGAGGGGTTCAGGGATGTTTGGATTGGATTTGTGTTTACTCCGGAAGGTATTGAGTAGGGTTCGTGGCTGGCTGGTGTGGAAAAAACTTTTTTTATATATTTGCCTTGAGTATGCTTATTGTGGTGATGTTTAGTCTGCCATTGTTGTTTAGAGCAGAAACATGTTCTTTTGGTTTCGTATAAGGTCGGCAGGTTATCAGATTATGTGTAACAGCTAAAGCGTTGTTGTGTTATGGTGCGATTTTTTAAACATGTTTTCTCTGGCATTTTTGTGGCGCTCTTTTTTCTGCTCGTATTTCCTCTGCACCTCTGTGCAGGCGAGACGGGAGAGACAGGAGAGTATATAGCCATCCGTAAAGAGGGGTCTGGCAATATTGTTCTTGTACTCGACAAGCTCCATGCAGATGGAAAAAAGGAGTCCCGATTTGGGCAGGGTCTTGATACCGTTATGCATGATGGTCTCGATTTTGCAGGGATATTCTCCATGCTTCCTCCACCTCTTAATATTATGGACAACAGTGACAAAAAGAGTGTTGTCATCAATTTTGGAGCACTGACTTCGGTAGGTGCAGAGGTCTATGCAGGAGGTACGGTTACGATAAAGTCAGGAATGATCAATCTGGATATGTCGGTCTACGAGACTGCTGGCTCCAGATTGCTTTTAAGGAAAACCTATACGGGCAAGGAGGATGAACTTCGTTCAATCGGTCATGCGTTCTGCGCTGATCTTGTTGCACTTCTTACCGGTAAATCTTCTGTATTTGGCAGTAAAATTGTTTTTGTTTCGAATAATACCGGGTATAAAGAGATCTATCAGTGTGATTTTGATGGATATGGAGTTGAGCAACTGACCAATTCGAGATCGATTACCATGAATCCATCTCTTTCTCCGGATGGAAGACATCTTGCCTACATTGATTTTTCTTCTGGCCGTTCTGTTCTTCGTATCCAGAACCTTGGTGAGAGGAAAACTGCGTCAGTTGGCAATAGTGGTGTCAGTATTGACCCTGCCTGGAGAAGTGGCAGCGAGGTGGCAGCAACACTCTCCTTTGATGGCAATCAGCAGATTTATCTTGTTAAAACTGATGGCACACTTTCGCGAAGGCTTACCAATAGCAGGAGTATTGATATTTCTCCTGCGTTTTCTCCCGATGGCAGCAAGATGGCATTTGTCTCTTCAAGAAATGGTCTTCCCCAGATCTTTATCCAGGATATTCAGTCTGGTCAGGTAAAAAGATTGACGTTCAGTGGCCGTTATAATACCCAGCCATCATGGTCTCCTGCCGGAGATAAAATTGCCTATACAACATGGGAAAAGAATGGTGAAATAAATATATTTACCGTGAGTGCTGATGGCTCAGGGCTCATGCAGTTAACACGGCGATGCGGAGAGAACATCTGCCCCTCGTGGTCTCCGGATGGACAGATGATAGTGTTTTCGTCTAACCGCTCAGGAAAACAGAAACTTTACACAATGGATTCGAAAGGGGATAAACAGAGGGCTTTATTGCAGGTTGATGGTCAGCAGACGCAGCCATCCTGGTCTTTACGTTAGTGCGGTATATTTTGTAACATAAACAATGAAAAAGGGGGACAAATGAAAACTATGAAGCCGTTATTGAGAAGTCTTGTTATTCCGACCATGCTGTTTCTTGGTGCATGTGGTTGCGGAAAAGAGGTCGTTGTGGCCCCACCACCACCACCACTTCCTCCTCCACCTCCGCCAGTTGTGGTTGTAATGCCTGGTCTTGGCGATGTTTTCTATGATTTTGACCGTTCTGAGCTCCGCGCAGATGCCGTTGAGCAGTTGAAAACCAATTTCAACTGGATACAGGCAAATACAGAGAAGAGTGTCATCATCGAAGGGCATTGCGATGAAAGAGGCACTGCGGAGTATAACCTTGCTCTTGGCCAGCGCCGTGCAAACAGTGCAAAGGATTACATCGTCAATTTGGGTGTTGCTCCTGTCCGTCTGAAGACGGTTAGTTTCGGTGAGGAAAAACCATTTGCTGACGGCAGCAATGAAGAGGCATGGGCTCAGAACAGAAGGGCACACTTTGTTGCGGAATAAAGAGATGTTTTGTTGAAGACGACAAGGGGCAGGTTGTTGTTCTTGCTGCCCCTTTTTTTATCAATGTTTAATTGAATTGGATCCATGACAAAAAAAATAAACGGCATCATTGTTCTGGCCTTGATGGTGACCGCTGGATGTTCATCAAAAAGTGCAGTGACCCCTGATGCAGGGAGTGCAGGGAGTGGTTCCGCATCATTACCTTCATCGTCGTCGCCGTCTTTACCATTGTTGCCATCCTCACCATCCGGTTATGGATTTGATCAATGGCAAACCGGACCTCTGGGCGATGTGTTTTTTGATTATGACAGCGCTACGCTGAGTGCCGAGGCTCAGGAGCAACTCCACCAAAATGGAGTATGGATGGGAAGCAATGCTCGCAAAGGAGCTCTTATTGAAGGTCATTGTGATGAGAGGGGTACTTCAGAATACAATCTTGCGCTTGGCGATCGCAGGGCGATAAGTGCTAAAGAGTATCTGGTCAGGTTTGGTGTGGCTCCATCCCGTCTTGAAACGGTGAGTTATGGCGAAGAGCGTCCATTTGCTGCCGGCAGTAATGAAGAGTCCTGGGCAAAAAACCGTCGGGCGCATTTTGTCGTAAAATAATGGTATGAAGAATCCTTTGCTGACCATGTATAAAAAGATAAGACCTTTTCTTTTTCTTCCAGTTCTTGCACTGTCGGCCTGTGCATCAAAACAGGATCTTCTCGTTGTTGAAGATAATCTGAAAAAGCTCAAAACGGATTCGGAAACCATTAAGTCGCAGTCTGCGGTCTCCTATTCGGATGTTCAACAGGTTCGGGATGATGTTTCTCGCTTACAGGGCAGTATTGAGGAGATTTCTCATAATAATCGGCTGACTTTTGGTCGCCTTGGTATGGAGGATTCCCTCCTTGTGCACAAGGTTGATGAGCTGGAGTTGAGGTTGCAGAAAATGGAGCAATATATTGCTCTTGCCAAAGAGCAGAGCCCCCCTTCAGCAGCGCCGTTACAACAGAATGATACGGTACAGAGCGCTCAAAAGCCTTCTGCTCTTACTGATGCCGCATTGCTTGAAGAGGGGCGGGAGAGACTCAAAAGTAAAAATTATGTTGCTTCACGGGAAAGTTTCGGTTTACTGATGCAACGCACACCGCCATCTGCTCTTGCCGATCAGGCACAGTTCTTTATAGCGGAGAGCTATTTTGGTGAAAAATGGTATGAAAAGGCCATTCTTGAATATCAGGTTGTGATTGCCAAATACCTCAAAAGCAACAAACGTCCTGAAGCGCTCTACAAACAGGCGCTCTCCTTTGAATTTATAGGCGACCCTGCCAACGCAAAGGCAAGGTTCAAGGATCTGGTCAACGTTTATCCTGATGCACCTCAAGCGACTCAGGCGCGCAAAAAATTGCAATAGTTCATCCATCTCTCTTATGAAATGAACAGAACAATGGAGCTGCTGTCTCATGACTCACGTTATGAGGCAGCTTTTTCGTTTACTATAAGCATCTGACCTAATGGATAATGCCGGGCTCACTATTTCGCAATAAGAGTGTGATTCAGAATCTGTCAATAAAAAAGGCCACCCCTCCGGATAGCCTTTTTTATTGATTTCCATCTTTTTGAGAGAGCCGTGACTTCAAAGCCAGCTCAACTTGCAAAGCCGTGAATTATCAATTACTTGAAAAATTCATCAAGTGTATAGGTTCGCCGGTCAATCTCAATGCAAAGTTCCCGTAATAATGAGCTGTAAAAGACAGGGATATCCCTCATGGTCCATTTTATTCCACGATTGTCAAAGTCAATGACATAACGATTCTCGTTGTCAATAATCTTCTTCTTGATATCAATACCGATATCAGGCTGTGTCGTAAGAACAAAGAGTTCAATTTCCCCGGAAATGATTTTATCGATCATAACCTTTGTCGGCGATAACTTTCTTCGTCCCGAAGAGGGACTTATCTGCACCTGAAGGTTACCACGATTATCTCTTTTTGCTGAGGTGATAAAATACTTTTCTGCTTTATGAGCAGCATTGCCTGACCATGGCCCTGCTGTACTTACCCTGACCTGGTTATCGCCGGTGTTCGGACGGCTGAGCTGAGGTTGCATTGTTTGCACGGTTAAAATTTGCAAATATATCACACTCTGGTGTTCTACCTTCAACAGTGTTCAAATTAGCAAAACCCGGTTAAATAAACAAAGGGATTCACACAGGAATCCCTTTGTTCAAGACGAGATCTTTTTACAGCTTATTTGTCGTTGCCGTCAATAACTTCGTATTCAGCATTTTCAACATTACCATCGCCGCTATTTTTTTTCGATTTTTCACCGCTGTCACTCTGTGCTGCCGTTTCAGGCTGTGACGATTCCGGACCCTGAGACTGGTAGAGATGAGAGGCAATCTCACTCCACTCCTTGTTGAGCTCCTCCATCGCACTTTTAAGAGACTCAACGGTTCCGTTCTTGTAAGCTTCCTTGAGTTTTTCAAGCGAACCTTCCAGTACGGGACGTTTGTCTGCCGGTATTTTATCGCCGAGCTCTTTCAACTGTTTTTCAGTGCTGAAAATCAGGGAGTCTGCAATATTTCTGGTGTCGATCTCTTCCTTGCGTTTCTGATCTTCAGCAGCATGTTCTTTTGCGTCCTCCTTCATTTTGCTGATTTCAGCGTCGGTGAGCTTGCTGCTCGATTCAATTTTGATGCTCTGCTCTTTTCCTGTTGCCTTGTCTTTTGCTGAAACATGCAGAATACCGTTGGAATCGATATCAAACGTCACTTCGATCTGTGGTATGCCTCTTGGAGAGGGAGGAATATCGCCAAGGTGGAACCGACCCAGTGTTTTGTTGTCGGTAGCCATTGGGCGCTCTCCCTGTAAAACATGTACCTCAACCGAGGTCTGATTATCACCTGCAGTTGAAAAAACCTCCTGCTTTCTTGTCGGAATAGTGGTGTTTGCATCGATGAGCTTCGTCATTACACCGCCAAGGGTTTCAATACCAAGCGAAAGAGGTGTTACATCAAGCAGCAGAACATCAGTGACGTCACCTTTCAGAACACCACCCTGAATAGCCGCGCCGATAGCAACAACTTCATCAGGATTGACACTTTTGTTCGGCTCTTTGCCGAAAAAGTCTTTGACCAAAGCCTGCACTTTTGGTATACGGGTGGAACCTCCAACAAGAACCACCTCGTCGATCTCCTTCATCTCAAGCTTGGAATTCTTGATGGCACGACGACAGGGATCAAGAATCTTGTCGAACAGATCAGCGCACAATGCCTCGAATTTTGCACGGGTGAGATTGATCACCAGGTGTTTCGGCCCTTCCTGTGTTGCAGTAATGAAGGGAAGATTGATTTCGGTATCAGTCCTTGAAGAGAGTTCGATTTTTGCTTTTTCAGCGGCTTCCTTCAAGCGCTGAAGGGTAATGGCATCCTTGCGAAGATCAATACCCTCCTGTTTTTTAAACTCGTCAGCAATATAATCGATAATTTTCTGGTCAAAGTTGTCACCGCCGAGATGGGTATCGCCGTCAGTTGACTTCACCTCAAAAACACCATCACCAAGCTCAAGAACGGAGATATCAAATGTTCCTCCACCAAGATCGAAGACCGCAACTTTTTCACTCGTCTGCTTTCTGTCAAGGCCGTAGGCAAGAGCAGCAGCGGTAGGTTCATTGATGATACGCTTGACATCAAGTCCGGCAATACGCCCGGCATCTTTTGTCGCCTGCCGCTGGGCATCATTGAAGTATGCCGGCACCGTGATGACTGCTTCGGTAACTTTTTCACCAAGAAAGTCCTCAGCCGTCTGCTTCATTTTCTGCAGGATCATTGCTGAAACTTCCTGGGGAGAATAGATTTTGTCATTGATTTTTACGCGGGCTTCACCACCTTCGTTGATAATTTCATAGGGAGCAAGCTTTTTTTCGTCATTGATTTCATCATATTTGCGTCCCATGAAACGCTTGATAGAAAAGATCGTGTTCTTCGGATTGGTTATCGCCTGTCTTTTTGCAGCCTGGCCAACCAAACGATCACCGGTTTTGGTTAAGGCTATGATAGAGGGTGTTGTACGGTTTCCCTCTGAATTTTCGATAACTGTTGGCTGCGATCCCTGCATAACCGAAACACAAGAGTTCGTCGTGCCAAGGTCGATGCCGATAATTTTACCCATAATGTCTATTCCTTGTTTTGAATGTGATATAAAACAGTTTTACAACTAATAATGTCTGAGTTCGGGTGGTTCCTGAACGTGATTTTAATTAATCGTAATCTCTTTTTTCTTCTTTACCGGCACAGCTTTCGGAAGCGTTACATGAAGTATTCCGTTCTTGAAATCTGCACTGATGCTCTCCTGATCAATCATTTCACCAAGATTAAAACTCCTTGAAAAACTTCCGGAGCTCCTCTCAATACGATGATAATTTTTCTTGCTCTCTTCCGTTTCCGCCGTTCTCTCTG
Organism: Pelodictyon phaeoclathratiforme BU-1; assembly: GCF_000020645.1. GTDB lineage: Bacteria > Bacteroidota > Chlorobiia > Chlorobiales > Chlorobiaceae > Chlorobium > Chlorobium phaeoclathratiforme. Next base: position 2,239,028 of record NC_011060.1, on the reverse strand, counting down.
CTTTGATGGTCAGTACATCATCTTCAATGTGGAGTACCACATTCTCTTTGGCGATACCGGGAAGTTCGGCATCAATATGGAATCCGGCCTCATCTTCTGAAATATCAACCTTAAAAGCCGGGGCTGAAGGCTGTTGTGCACCTGACCAGATATCATCAAACAGTCTCATTGGGTCTTTCGCTAATTGTACCAGCATGGTAATCTCCTTTTCGCTCTTGTTTGTTATGATTACAGTAATTGATGGTAATGAACAATTCCATGCTAATAAACATCAAAAACCATGCCAAAACTGAAATACGCCTTTTCACCTGAGGGAGTTTCATCAAAATGACTTGTTGATAGCGAAAATGTCATGAATTTGGTGTCAGTATGACAAAAAGTCAGGCGGAGGAGGCGTAAAGGAGGAGGCGTGCCGGATTGAGATGCGGAAAATGGAAAGAGTGTCAACTGGAGAGGTTAGACTGGACTTTTTGTACCCAGCAAAGTCGCTCCTGAAGGTTATCAACTACACTTTTTGAACTCAGATAACAAGCGTAGATAACACTATCGTCAGCGATACGATAATAGCATTTCAAGCCCTCTTTCCTGCGGGTTACAACACCACTCTCATACATCAGGGCCAGATGTTTTGAGATGTTTGCCTGGCTTGCGTGTATTTCATTGACAATTTCCTGAACGGTATGCTCGCTCTCACAAAGCACACGTAAAATTCTCAGTCTCATTGGTTCAGAGAGCAGCTTGAATCGATTGGAAACCGCTTCAAACATCTCATCAGGCATATTAAGATGCCATTTTTTTACATCTTCTTCTGTAATCGTGACCGTTTTGCTCATGGGATACCTGGTTACCGCCGGGGAGTACTGCCTCCCTTTATGCAGTGATAATCTATTGTTAACGTGAACGAGTATATAGCTATTAATTCGTACAATTCAAACCGGACAAGATATGAATTATTTTCCAGAGTGAATAACCCGGGCAGCAGGTGCTATTCACAAAGGAGGGTGTCTTCGTGCTCTTTGGTATTGAAACTGGTAAGCTGCATGATTGACATAACCAACGTCTGAGGGGCCTTGAACTGGATAATTTTTTCCCTGATGATCATTTTGGTTTTTTTTGCCTCCTCAAACTCTCTGTGGCACTCTTTGCACTCCGAAATGTGAAGGAGAAAATCCTGCTCTTCAAGGTGGGAAAGCTCTCCATCCAGAGAGGCACTCATAAGCACGCTGGCCTTTTTGCAGTTCATAGTAAAAAAAAGTTTGTGCGTCTCGATTTATTGAACGTTATCGGTGTTGAAGCCGTATTTCTTTGCATATCCCTCAAGCTGACTGCGAAGCAGCTTCCTGCCCCGATATAACCTTGACCTCACCGTTCCGATAGGGCTTTCTACCATATTTGCAATTTCCTCATAGGTAAATCCCTCAATATCACACAACTGAATCACCTCCCTGAACTCCTCGGGCAGAGAGTGAAGCGCCTGATAGACCTCTTCGTGCAGCAATGAATGGAAATAATCGCTTTCTGACTCAGTGGTATCACTTCGGGTGTCTTTGATTGAATGATAAAAATCTTTAATAAGATCATAATCAACTTTTCCAGGTTCCTTCGAATTTTTCCTGAAGCGGTTGATATAGTTGTTTTTCAGGATTTTAAACAGCCATGCCTTACAGTTTGTTCCCCGCTCAAAAGAATTAAAAAATCTATATGCCTTCAGATAGGTCTCCTGCACCAGATCCTCAGCATCACTTGGATTCATGGTCAAGTGAAGAGCATAGTTATAGAGGGCGTTAAGATGAACAACGGCTTCATTTTGAAACTCAAGTTGCTTTCGTCGCTCATCTCGGGAGAGCGTCTCTTTTTTTGTCCCGGTTTTTAAGTCGCGAGCAGGATCAGGTTTATCCATGGGATGATATCTTCCAGGGTTCAAAGAAACGTTGTTTTGCATTCCGAAGAATCTTTTCATAAATTAATATATTTAAAGCAATATACTTTAAGGCTTTTCTGAACTTCGTAAACATAATCCAAAGGCATGTGTTCCATGAATGTATCCGCTGATCTTTCTGCTGATGTGATTGTTATCGGTTCAGGAGTTGGAGGGCTCACTGCAGCAGCATTGCTTCAGGAGAGGGGCATTTCAACCCTTGTTTTCGAGAAGAACCGATATGCGGGGGGAAGTTGCTCTTCTTTCCAGCGGGAGGGGTATCGTTTTGATGCCGGAGCATCGGTTTTTTATGGTTTTGGTGACAATAGCAGCAGTGGCACCCTGAACCTGCATACGCGAATATTCAGAAAGCTCGATATTGAGGTGCTCACAATTTTTGACCCTGTTCAGATCCATTATCACCTGCCCGGTGGTTTTTCTCTACCAGCCTCTTATAACCAACAAGCATTTCTTGATGCTCTTGCCGCTCGTTTTCCGCATGAGAGTGACGGAATCAGAAAATTTTATCATGAGCTCACGGAGGTTTATGACATTCTCAGCGCTCTGCCTGCGGGCTCGCTTGAGGATGTGACACATCTGCTCTCGGTCGGTGCTGCACATCCTCTCAAGACCATGGCTCTTGCGCTGAAAAGCTTTCGTTCAATGGGGAAAACCGCCAGAAGTTATATTAAGGATGAAGAACTGCTCCATTTTATCGACATTGAGGCCTACTCCTGGGCGGTGCAGGATGCTCTTGCAACCCCACTGGTCAATGCCAGCATCTGTCTTGCCGATCGCCATTTCGGCGGCATCAATTATCCGATCGGCGGTTCCGGCGCTATTCCTGATGGGCTTTGCAAGGGGATCAGGAAGTTTGGCGGACGTATTTGTTATCAATCAGAGGTTACCGAGATTCTGGTCAGCAACGGTGAGGCCCGTGGCGTCAGGCTTGCCGATGGCACAGAGTACTATGCAAAAGCGGTAATCAGCAATGCAACAGTCTGGGATACCTTTAATCGCCTTGTTATCGACTCGCGCTACAGGGTGGATGAAAAACGTTTTCTGAGGGCGCCGAGCTGGTTCCAGCTTTTTCTCGGTGTTGATGCTTCTGTTATTCCCGAAGGGTTTCATATGCACCATATTCTGGTCGACGACTGGAAGAGCTATAACCAGTTGGGAGGAACCATCTATTTTTCTGCACCAACCATTCTTGATCCATCACTGGCGCCTCCCGGCAGACATATTGTTCATGCTTTCGTTACTGGAGAGGTTGAAGAGTGGCAACATTATGAGAGGGGTAGCAGTGCCTACCTTGCAGCAAAGGATGAGGTTGCAGCCGGGATAATTTTCCGGATAGAGCGGATTTTACCCGGATTATCGAAAGCTGTAAAACTAAAGGTACTTGCTACGCCGCTTACCCATGAGCGCTATCTCAATCGCTTTAAAGGATCATACGGGCCTCTGCTCAAACCGGGGCAGAGTATTCTCCAGAAACCCCAGAACACAACACCGATAAAAAATCTCTTTGCTGTAGGCGACAGTACTTTTCCCGGGCAGGGCGTCATAGCCGTAACCTATTCGGGGGTATCGTGCGCATCCCTGATTGCCAGAAAATTTGGCAAGCCGCTTGATCCGTTAGTGTAATCGGGAGCGTCAGGAGGCAGCAAGTAGCATATCGATCTCTCTGAAAGGAATGTCTGTCAATTCAGCAAGAATTTTTTGTGTGACATAGCCCTTGAAAATGTAGGTTCCCTTCCGCAAACTGTGACTTTTCCAGAGAATCTCTGAAACGGTCTCATGTCCTGTCAGTTTCAGAAGAAAAGGCAAAAGGGTATTGGTCAGGGCGAAAGAGGCTGTTTTTGCGACGGCTGACGGGATATTCGGTACGCAGTAATGGGTAACGCCGTGCTTGACATAAATGGGATTGGTGTGGGATGTATGGCGGCTGGTAGCGAAACAGGCACCCTGATCAATCGAGACATCAATAATCACCGAACCGGGCTTCATCGACTTGACCACCTGTTCGCTGACCAGTGGCTTGATGATTTTCTGACGCGGGCTCAGTGCGCCAATCAGAACGTCCGACATCTTCGCAATTTCGGCAATGTAATGATCGTTTGCAATGGCGGTGACAAGGTGACGGTTGAAAAATGCTTCGAATCGTCGCAACCGATTGATCTCCTTATCGATAACGGTAACCTGCGCACCGAGTCCAAGCGCATCCTGTGCGGCAAAAAGCCCGACGGTTCCAGCCCCGATAATGGTGACCCAGGCCGGTGGAACACCTGCAATGCCTCCAAGGAGAATGCCGCTGCCCCCGTAACCTGTTTCAAGGTATTTGGCCGCTGTCTGTATGGCCAGTGAACCGGCGATTTCGCTCAGCGTCCTGACAATCGGCAGCTCGCCATCCCTTGTTTCGATAAACTCAAATCCGAGAGCGGTAATATTCTTCTCGATCAGTGCTTTTATCAGATCCGGGGTGATTGTTCCAAGATGGAGGGCTGAGATGAGCATCTGACCTGGCATAAAAAGGGGAAGCTCTTCGGTCATCGGGGGAGAGACCTTCACAATGACATTCGACTGCTGGTAGAGCTCCTCCGGGGATTCGGCAATGGTTGCTCCAGCTTCGCCATATGCGAGATCGGTGAAGTTACAGAAATTACCGGCAGATTTTTCAACGATAACCTTGATGCCCTGCTCAACGAGTATCTGAACACCGGGAGGTGATATAGCCACCCGGCGTTCATCCTGAAGCCGTTCACGGGGAATCCCAAGAACAATTTCCATCGTTTTCTCAGGCTTTATCAGCCAGCGCTCAAGGGTTTTGGCACCAAGCTCAAACTCAACATTTCCGATATCAGAAGAGTACCCCATCAGCAATTCAATGGTTGTTGTTTCTGGCCCCCGATCAAAAAAGGGGAAAAACTACTTTACAGATATTTTTACCGGCTCAATAACCGGAGTTTTTTCACTCTTGCAGCAGGAAGCATCTGTTCCTGGCAAATGCAGACGTCCTCCTGAAACAGTGCATACCATCTCTGTTGCACCTTTCAATGCGCCCTTGGCTCCATCGGCAAGGATGGTAGCGGGGTATTGCAGAAAGGGGAAGGATTCCATAACGGTACTGGAAAGCAGTTGTGATGCCTGAACCACCCCGTTGCCAATTTTGCCGAGAGAATCGCCCGGACTTATCTGCCCCTTTTTGATTCTGTCAACAAGGGTACCTGCACCTTCAGGCAGTTTATTGACAACATTATAGCCAATGGTTTGGGCATAGGTGATAAAACCAGGTACGTTCAGAGAGAGAACAATGCGTTTGAGGTTCTCGGCCCTTGAAAGAAGCCGAACAGTTCCCTCTTTGATAATCACACACTGACAGGCAAGCCTTCCTCCCTCCTGAAACAGTTTATCAGAAATAAAGGCCTTTTCAATATTGTTCGGAGCTGAAAGAGAGTCCATCCCCTCCTTGACATAAACAAAGCAACTCTGGCAGATACCATTTCCCCCGCAGATATAACCAATGTGGCAGTTATGACGTTGCGCAACCTTCAGGAGCAAATCACCTGTTTTTGCTTCACAAGGTTTATCGTTGATGAATATGATCATGGTTTTTTGTAATTAATGGTGAGTTAATTAAACCGTAATTGACTTCCTTCGATACAAAATATACAAAATTTTGCCGCAGCCTCAACCAAACCTCTTTGCTCCGATCAGCATAAAGGGTTCGATTGAAGCTGCAACTCATCTCCTGAAAGATACATTCGCTTATTATGCTGCAATATGCGCTCTCGTCATCGTGGTTATCTTCCCTTTGTTGCTGCTGCATGATGGTTCAGAGGCAGTTGATTTCTCTGCAAAGGGCCTGACGCAGCAGCCCTCCTCATGTTGACTATCACACGATAGCGGCGCGGTAAAGGCCTGGAAGAAAAGCTGGAAAGCATTTCCGATGCCACCGACAATGTCAGAAAAGAGTTGCCACAGATCAAACTCCCTTTTCGACTGCAACTGCATGGTTTCGGGAAACTTTACAAGCGCCTCCCTGCCCATTTTGGCGGCATACCCTGCCAATTGCAGCGGATTGGTTTCAACCATTTGCTTGACCTCTTCGACTGCTGATATGATCCTTATCGTCCCGGGTTTTTCAACTTTAGCCATACAGCCCATTCTTGTCCCCTCGCTCAAAAGAGCATCAGAAAGGAGCGCTTTTTCCTCTTCACTGAGCGGAGAGAGAAGCTCACTGCCTTCAAGAACCCTGACATAGCAGGTTTGACAAATTCCATTCCCCCCGCAGAAATAGCCTATGTGAGCATGATTCGTACGAGCGATATCAAGTAACCGGTCACCCTCGTTTGCCTCATACTGCTGATTATTGATCGTGATATGCATGATGATGTACTGTTATGATTCTAAAAATATAAGACCAATTATGTCTTGTATTTTGAACATCAACGCAAGAGCAAAAGTTGCAGTAAATCAACAAATTCATGGAATTGAAGCGGGGTTATAATGCCATCTCCTTCGAAGCCAGCTCAAGTTTTTTCAGCAGCTCGGTGTACCGGTGGAGCAGTCCTGCCGGTGATGTATCGCTGCCGGAAGGGTGGTGCAGCACCAGCTTCATCTTTTTATCCATCTTGAATCCCGGTTTATACTCCTCCATCCAGGGTTCCTGCACTGATACAAAGAGGTATTGGAGGAAGGCCTTGTTGGCAAGATGGTCGTTATCCTGATCGGGCAGAAAGAGGATGGCGCTTTGTGGCTGGAGGTCAATTTTTTCCAGTCCGAGCGCCGATCCCGTGATTTTGAGTTTTGTCAGCAGCAGCAGGTTTCCGACCTCTTCGGGGAGGGGGCCGAAGCGATCCTTGAGCTCTGCCTCGAGGGTATCGACCTTATGCTCTGTTGAGGCTTTCGCAATTTTGTCATAAAAGGCGAAGCGCTCAGGGGTTGCGGTGAGATAGTATTCCGGAATGAGGGCATCAAAAAAGAAGAGCAGGTCACACGTTTTGGCGCTTCTTGCGGCCTTGGCGCCTTCGGCGGAAAACATGTGGCTGAACTCGGTCGATTTGAGTTCGGCAACGGTCTCTTCAAGCATTTTCTGGTAGAGATCGAAGCCGAGTTCATGGATGTATCCCGACTGCTCCGCTCCGAGCAGGTTGCCTGCTCCCCGGATATCAAGGTCGCGCAGGGCGATGTTGAAACCAGATCCCAGTTCAGTAAAGCTCTCAATAACGGCAAGACGCTGAACGGCCTCTTTTTTCAGGGTATTCAGCGGTGGTGCGATAAGGTAGCAGTAAGCCTTTCGTTCACTTCTTCCAACTCTTCCGCGCAACTGGTAGAGATCAGAGAGTCCAAACATGTCGGCGCGGTTGATGATTATGGTATTGGCATTGGAGATGTCGAGCCCGGAGCCAATGATGGTGGTAGAGATGAGCACGTCTACCTCTTTTTGCATGAAATCCATCATGATCTTTTCAAGCTCTCTCGGGGGCAGTTGGCCATGAGCGAAAACAATCCGGGCCGAGGGAACAAGCTCGCGGAGTGTCTGGAGAATATCGTCAAGCGATGCAATGCGGTTATGCAGAAAAAAGACCTGCCCCTCCCGCTTTATTTCCCGGCGGATAGCCGATTGAATGAGCGCCGGATCATAGTCGGTAATAAGGGTTTCAACGGGCTGGCGGTTTTTTGGAGGGGTCGAGACAATGGAGAGATCCCTGGCGCCAAGCATGGAAAACTGCAGGGTTCGCGGAATGGGTGTGGCCGACATGGTCAGCGTATCGACTCCGGGGAACTGTTCACGCAGCTTCTCTTTTACCTCTACGCCAAAGTGCTGCTCTTCATCAATGACGAGGAGTCCGAGATCCTTGAAGAGCACATCCTTTGAGACCAGCCGGTGAGTGCCGATTACAATATCAATGGTTCCCTCTGCTATTCTTTTAATAACCTTCTGCTGCTCCTTGCGTGGCACAAAACGGCTGAGCACGGCTATTGAAATCGGGAAATTTTCAAATCTTCTGGTAAAGGATTCTGCGTGCTGGTGAGAAAGAATGGTTGTTGGGGTCAGTACGGCAACCTGTTTGCCCGATTCCACCGCCTTGAATGCGGCCCTCATGGCAATCTCGGTTTTTCCGAATCCGGCGTCACCGCAGATCAGACGATCCATCGGGTGGGGCTCCTGCATATCTTTTTTGACGTCATGAATCGCCTTGAGCTGATCGGGCGTTTCGTCAAAAATAAATGAGGCTTCGAACTCCCGCATGTAGATGGAGTCGGGAGCAAAACCAAATCCGATTTGCATTTTTCGCTGTGCATAAACCTTGATCAGATTGATGGCAATATCGCGGAGCTGCTTGCGAACTTTATCCTTTTTTGCCGCCCATTTTGAACTGCCAAGTTTTGAGAGGGCAGGAAGAGAGCTTTCGGATGCGGTATATTTCGAGAGCAGCCGGATATTCTGGATATTGACAAAAAGCTTGTCTCCTCCGGCATATTCAACAAGCACACACTCCTGTTCGGAATTCCCTGCCGTTATGGTTTCAAGGGAGCGGAAAATTCCGATACCGTAATCCTCATGGACAACATAATCGCCAACTTTAAGCTTCTGGAGATCTTTGAGTGAAATTCCCCGGATTTTCCGTTTCCGGTGTGCTTTATGGGCGTGCAGCTTGCCGAAGATATCGGATTCGGTATAGAGATCAAGATCGCCAAAAGTAAATCCGGTATGCAAATTGACCGGAATCCAGCTCGCTTCAAGTTGTCCGGTTTTTTTTGAACTTGAAATTTCCTCTGCAAGAAAATCTGTCAATTCAGCGATCTCGCGGCGTGAACTGGTTGCAAAAAGCGGCTTTTTGTGTTCTGCAGTTTCCTGCTGGAGTTGGGCGGCAAGCGAACGGAAATTGGCGTTCAGTTTTTTCTGGGGGCCGGAACAGAAATCTATTGCAGAAGGCGAGAGTTGGCTGATTCTGACAGTGCGGAAGCGTGAAAGCGCCATGGTGAGGCTCTCATGGTTATCCCGCAATGCAAACTCGGTTGAATCATCAATGATGATGAGGGTTGCCGGATCAAGATAGTCAAGAATGGTTGTTTCGCTCTCCGGGGCGCTGTTCAGGGCATCGGTAAAGCTGGCCGTGAGATCGGCTGCCAGCAAAGTTTTTCCTGAGAGCTGACTGTTGATATCGAATACTCGCAGTGAGGTGATGGTATCGCCGAAAAATTCTATGCGCAGGGGTTCACCTGCTCCAAAAGGGAAGACATCGATGATTGAGCCCCGCACCGAAAACTCGCCTTCATCTTCAACAAACTCTCTTTGTTCAAAGCTGTTGGCCGTCAAAAAGCGTTTCAGGGGTTCATATCCCGCATCGAACTCTGTTTTCAGACGGAAAATCCGGTTTTCTGCTTCGCCTGGCTGGCAGAGTGTGACGTCAAGATCATCGAAAAAAGAGAGGATAAGCGATTTTTTTCCGGTAGATAGCGCTCCGATAGAGAGAGAGAGTTCATCCGATGTATTGCAGATGCACTCTTTAGGAAGAAGCGCCGCAAAATCATTTTCATAGCGCTCGAAGCTGTTCTGGCCGCAAAGCAGCATGAGAGGGGAGGGGAGGTCAGTAAACAGGGTTGCAGCCATGATTGAAGAGAGTGAGCCCTGCAGGCCGGCCACATCAGCCGGGTCATAACAGCCTGTTTTATCAGGCAGAGCGCTACGCAGCGCCTCTTTCAGCAGAATGAACGGTTTCGATTGCCTGATGGTATCGATGAGGAACCCGGGATTTTTTTTTGTGACGGCAGCGCTTTGTGGCTCTATTCCTGATAACGTTTTCATATGTAGCGGACAAACCATATTTTCATGCTTGACTCCGGCAAAGGGAATCTTTAAACCAGCGAGTGCGGGAATGATTGTTATATATGGAAAAAATTCTTGAACTGAAAAATCTCAAGACCTACTACTCAACCGATAATGGCATTGCAAAAGCTGTTGATGGTGTGAGTTTTTCTCTTGGGAGGAACCGTACGCTGGGAATTGTCGGGGAATCCGGTTGCGGAAAGTCGGTGACAGCACTCTCTCTGATGCGTCTTGTGCCCATGCCGCCAGGATATTTTGCTGGAGGAGAGATTTTCTGGAAGGGAAGAGATCTTCTGAAGCTGTCGGAAGAGGAGATGCGCCACCTGAGAGGCAATGAGATTGCCATGATCTTCCAGGAACCGATGAGTTCGCTCAATCCAGTCTTTACCTGCGGCAGCCAGATAATGGAGCAGATTCTTATTCATCGTGACCTCAATCATGCAGAGGCAAAAAAACGCTCCGTCGAGCTGCTCCACCTGGTCGGAATTCCGAACCCTGCGGAGCGCTTTTCATCTTATCCGCACGAACTTTCAGGTGGTATGCGTCAGCGGGTGATGATTGCCATGGCGCTCTCCTGCAATCCCGAGCTGCTCATTGCTGATGAACCGACTACGGCGCTTGATGTCACCGTTCAGGCACAGATTCTTGACCTTATCGGTAAACTGCAGTCCGATAACGCGATGAGCGTGATGCTCATTACCCACGACTTCGGGGTTGTGGCAGAGTTATGTGAAGAGGTGCTTGTCATGTATGCATCAAGAGTGGTTGAGACCGGTTCGGTTCAGCAGCTCTTTAATAATCCACTCCACCCCTATACCAGAGGGTTGCTGCACTCTATTCCTCGTCTCGGCTCTTCAAAAGAGCGCCTTCATGTCATTGAAGGCAATGTGCCGAGCGCAGTAAACCTGCCTGAAGGGTGCCGGTTCGCTGGAAGATGCCCTGAGGCTGATGCTCATTGTCGTCAGGAACAGCCTGAGCTGGTTGTTTATGAAGCAGGCCACGAGGCAGCTTGCTGGAAAGTTGGGAGTCACAGAGGCTTCCTTTGATTTAAAAAGGCTTGATCGGTAATTCATTACAATGGATCTTCCAAAATACGACGAGGCAGATTTAGAACGGCACTCAACTGAGCAGACCCTTCGCTTTCTGTTTAATGCAATTCCTGAATCCATGTTCATCATGGATTGTCAGGGCATAGTGCTTGAGGCCAATGAATCTTTCGCGGCACGCTTTGGTAAAAGCCTTTCAGAGTGTCCCGGAATAAACGTTTACGATCTGCTCTCTCCTGATGTAGCGCTTCATCGAAGGAAAAAGGTTGAGGAGGTATTGCGTACTGGCAAACGCCTCTCTTTCGAGGGAGAGTTGGAGGGGGATCGTCTGCTTCAGGGCAGAAAGATGCACCATATCTGTCCTCTTTTTGGCTCAGTCGGAGAGGTCGATCGGCTGGTTGTCTATTCACAGGATATTACGGAACTCAAGCGTACGGAAGAGAGTCTGATAGCAGCGCAAACTGTTCTGGACAAAGATCTTGAAGCGATGTCAAAACTTCATGAAATTTCCACACTTTTTGTTCGCAAGGGTAATGTAGAGGGGATTTTTGATAAAGTCATTGATGCGGCATGTGCCATTACAGGCTCAGACATGGGTTCTGTGCGTCTTGTCGATGCAAAATCAGGCCACCTGAAAATCGCTGCCCAGAAAGGTTTTACCGATCCCTTTCAGGAATGCTGCCATGATTCTGCAGTCGGGCCCTGTGTATGCGACAGGGTCATGCGAAGAAAAGAGCAGATTATGGTGGCGGATATAACGCAAAGTACGCTCATCTGGGGCAAAAAAGAGGTTGAAGCGCATCTTGCTGACGGAGTACGGTCACTGCAATTAACGCCAATGGTCAACCGTAGTGGAAAGTTGCTTGGCATACTCTCCACCTATTTTCCTGTCGTCTATCACCCTGAAGAGAGGGTTCTGAAACTGCTGCATCTGCTTGCCAGTCAGACCGCAGACATTATCGAAAGGGCAGAAAAAGAGGAGGCATTACAACAAAGCAATGAGCGTTATCGCTCCCTTTTCAGTAACACACTGAATGCTATTGCCTATTGCCGGATGATTTATGAGGAGGAGCGTCCAGTCGATTTTATCTATGAACAGGTTAATGTGCGCTTCGAAAAAGTGACCGGTCTGAAAAATGTTGAGGGCAAGAAGATTTCAGAGGTGATTCCCGGTATTCATGACATCAATCCCGAGCTTTTGAAGATCTTCGGGCGGGTAGCAAAAACCGGTATAACAGAACGGCTTGAATTTTATCTGGAATCCCTGAAAACGTGGCTTGATATTTCGGTATACAGTACAAAATCTGGTCACTTCGTTACCGTCTTTGATGTCATCACTGAACGCAAGCAGACGGAAAATGCCTTGCTTGAGAGTGAAAAAAAGTTTCGCTCCATTACAGAACAAATGGCAGAGGTGGTTTTTGTCACCGACAATTTTGGCCATCTAACCTACGCATCATCAGCAATTGAAAAAATCTTCGGCTATACCTCTCAAGAGGTTATTGGTCATTTATTTACTGAATATCTTGTAGAAAACGAGATTTCTCGAGCGCTTGCCATTTTCAATGAGGCCTTGTTGAATCAGTTGACGCTCCAGATTCTTGAATTCAAATACCAGAAAAAAAACGGAGCAGTCTTTTGTGGGGAAGTACATCTGCACTATTACTATGACAACGGCTCTTTTGGTATTATTGGCCTGATCCATGATATCACGGAGCGAAAGCGTAATGAAGCGGTTATTGCATTTCGCCTGCACCTGCTTTTGCTCGCTGACTCCTATTCCATTGAAGAGGTGCTTCGCGAAACACTTGACGAAGCGGAGAGGCTGACAGGAAGTACCATTGGCTTTATTCATTTCATCGAACCAGACCAGATCAGCATTTCATTGCAGGCATGGTCAACCAATACCGAAAAGAATTTGTGCCTGGTAGAAGATGGTTTTCGCCGCCATTATCCACTGAAGGATGCCGGGGTCTGGGCTGACGCCATTCGTGAACGTCGGGCGATGATCCATAACAATTACGACGCCCTCTCAAACCGGAAAGGGATGCCGCAAGGTCATATTGCCGTTGAGCGTGAGCTGGTTGTTCCTATCATGCGTGGTGAGAAAATCACCGCCATTATTGGTATTGGCAATAAAGTGGTCGATTACGATCAGGAAGATGTGAAGCTTTTGTCCTCCATGGCTGGTATTGCCTGGGACATTATTGCCCGAAAGAAGGCCGAGTTGTCGGAAAGCAGAATTCAGAACGAGCTGGTCAAGGCGCAGAAAATGGAGCTTGTTGGCAGGCTGGCTGGTGGTATCGCTCATGATTTCAACAATATGCTTTGTGTGATTCTTGGTCATGCAGAAATGGCCCTGCTCGATAATCAGCTCAATGAATCACTCAGGGAAAGTCTTCAGGAAATTTTCAACGCAGCAGAAAAATCTGCCGACCTTACCCATCAATTACTTGCGTTTGCCCGAAAACAACCCCTGATTCCGAAGGTTCTTGACCTTAATGTTGTTATTGAGGGTATGCTCAACATGCTCAGACGGCTCATTGGTGAAGATATTACTCTGGTTTGGAGTCCAGAAAAACTCCTCTATCCTGTAAACATGGACTCCTCCCACATTGACCAGATTCTCATCAATCTTTGCGTTAACGCCCGTGATGCCATAACGGAAATCGGAAAAATCGTTATTGAGACCAAAAATGTTATGCTTCATGAACCCTATGCTGTCGATGGGGAAGTTGGTTCTTCAGGTGCATATGTTCTTCTCTCAGTGAGTGATAATGGCAGGGGTATAGAAGAAAAAGATGCTGGATATATTTTCGAGCCATTTTTTACGACAAAAGAGTCCGGGAAAGGTACTGGTTTAGGGTTGTCGACGGTTTATGGTCTTGTGAAACAGAATAATGGCTTCATCAGGTTCTCCAGTGAACCGGGTAAAGGAACGGAATTCAGTGTCTATTTCCCGGGATATACCGGTGAGGCTTTTTCGTCCAAGAGAGAATTGCCAGCAGAAAAGGTCAAGCCTGGTGAGGAAACCATACTCATCGTTGACGACGAAAATGAGATTTTGAAATTGAGTAAAATGATTTTGCAAAATCAGGGCTACCACGTCCTGACTGCAGGCACTCCTGCGCAAGCCATCCAGATTGCCCAAGGGTACAAGGGAGAGATTAATCTTCTGCTAACAGACATTATTATGCCTGAAATGAATGGTCGTGATCTTTCCGAAAAAATTTACTCGATTTTTCCCAACATCAAGGTGCTTTTTATGTCGGGATATACTGCCGATATTATCGCCAGTCAGGGAGGAGTTGACGAGGTTATGAATCTTATTCTGAAGCCATTTTCCATAAAAGGATTGACAAATAAAGTCTACGATACGCTGCATGTTTCGCATCCCAAAGTGTGAATCAAGAGCCTCGAGGAACGGAATCGTGCAGCGCCGCATCGGTGATAATCTGGCGGTGCAGGGGAATTCGTACTTCAGGAATAAGGTGGTGAGGATAGAAGCCAGCTTCAAACAGCTCATGGTTGATGGTTATGGCATCATCGTCAACAATGACCCGATAGGCGACAACAAGCAGCGAACCGTAGAGTTCAACCTCCCTCTGATAGATGCCTATCATACGATCAATTTTTCCCTTCAGAGAGGTTTCCTCCATCAACTCACGTAAACACGCCTCGTGCGGCTCTTCACCCGCTTCAAGAAATCCTCCTGGAAGAGCCCACTCATTGAGCGCAGGTTCATGAGCCCTGCGGATGACAAGGAGTTCGTTGTTGCTATTGATAGTATAGGCGACAGCTACAGGAAGAGGGTTAATATAGTGCACCCAGGAGCAGGATGGGCAAAACATCCTGTCACGGCCATCAATCATGGCCCGTTCAAGGGTTGTTGCGCAAATAGGACAGAATGAATATGACTTCATGGTTCAGGAAAGAAACTTTTTGCTGTAACGATTGATTGACACAAGAGAACAACTCTATCAACAGAATAAGCTTCATTCATGCCAATGTCAATACTTCAGGAGGGTATTCCTGCCCCGGCCATAGCGGCAAAAGATCAGGATGGAAAGTTGGTGACGCTCGAAGAGTACCGTGGCCGTAAGGTTGTGCTCTATTTTTATCCGAAAGATGACACACCCGGATGTACCAAAGAGGCTTGTGCTTTTCGTGATAATTTCCCTAAATTTAACAGCGCGGGGGTGGAAGTACTCGGTGTCAGTATCGATGATGAGGGCAAGCATAAAAAGTTTTCGGAAAAGTATCAACTCCCTTTCCGGCTTGTTTCCGACCCTGACAAGAGGATTGTTGAAGCGTATGGTGTGTGGGGGCTGAAAAAATTCATGGGGCGCGAGTATATGGGTACCGCGAGGGTGACCTATCTTATCAATGAGGAAGGAATCATCGAACATGTGTGGCCGAAAGTTACACCGGCTCAACATGCCGAAGAGTTGCTCAACTATTTGCAGCAAAAAACCTGAGAGAGAAACATGGTAAACGAATTTGACAAGCTTAAAGCCGGAAAACTACTGCTTGCTTCGGCCAATATGCTTGAATCGAGTTTCAAGCGGACTGTTCTGGTTGTGTGTGAGCATAATGAACGCGGTTCGTTGGCATTTATATTGAATCGTCCAATGGAATTCAAGGTTTGTGAGGCAGTTTCCGGCTTTGAAGAGGTAGAAGAACGGTTACATATGGGCGGGCCTGTTGAGGTGGATACCGTTCATTTTCTTCATTCAAGAGGCGATCTCATTGACGGTTCACTTGAGATACTTCCCGGAATCTTTTGGGGAGGTGACAAAAATGAACTGAGTTATCTTCTCAATACCGGAGTGATGATGCCCTCCGAGATCCGCTTTTTTCTTGGCTATGCAGGTTGGAGTGCAGGTCAGCTTGAGGCAGAGTTTGAAGAGGGGGCCTGGTACACCGCCGAAGCTTCGAAGGATATTATCTTCAGTGATGCCTATGAAAGGATGTGGGGTCGCACCGTGCGTTCGAAGGGAGGAGAGTACCAGATTGTCGCAAACTCTCCCGAACTGCCCGGGTTGAACTGAGCAAACGGAACCCCTCTTTTCCCTGACAGAAATTAATGGAGGGGAATAGTTGTTGTTCTATTGCCTGGAAAAGCATATATAGTACTCCGTTTATTCGGAACCGTTCTTTGATACACTGGGGATGACAGGCTTTCGACAGGGCAGGTGTAAGATGGAGTTGCACTCCGAGTTTCAGCATGGATGGACTCGTTAAAGAAGTCTATGCAAACATTACATGCAGACGATTATTCGTATGCAATGGCTGCCTGATTAGCACAAGTTAATTAATCAGCCATCGTCCGATGGGGGAGGCGCTTACTCTGAAGCCACCGGATGGCATAACCCGCGCTTGAGCTTCGGTTCGCGCAAGTAAGCTCCGACTGCTTTTGCCCGGAAAGGCAGGCGGGTGAAACAAAGAGGGATAGTGAACCGAACTTTACAGGTGTAGCACCGGTTCATGAAACACTGAACACCTGAGATGAGTGTGGCAGCTTTATTGAGCAATGTTTTGGACGCGGGTTCGACTCCCGCCATCTCCACAATTGGCCCGTATCGACATTTTCGGTACGGGCTTTTTTGTTTCCTGCTTCTCAGGCAGTCCACAGGGATATACCCAAATCCCTTTTTGCAGATGCCGCAAATTCTGTATATCGTAGAAATTCAGAGGCTTAAAGCTGAAATGAATATCGTGCCTGATTATTTCTTAAGCGGGTTGTCGATACAAAACAGGTTTACGCTGTTTCCCGATGAGGGATTTCCTGATAAGAAAATTCCCATAAACCAGCATTTTCTTTGGCATGCTCAATAGTCATACTGACAAGATTTCCCTTCTCATCAACATCAATCAAGATGTTTTCACTAATCTCGCGAGTTTCAAACACCGGTTTATCAAGTAATTCAACATAAGCGGTATCAGTATCTTCAAAATATTTCACTTTCATGGTTTAGCTCTCCTTGTATGATCGATCGAAAAAAGCATTATGAACGGTTTCGCCATCTTTTGCCGGTACTCCGGCAGGGCGCATTGCAGGTTCTGAAGCCGTAGCGGGCCACAGCAAAGAGTTAGAGCTCAGCTTTTACACTTTTTTCATACAAAAACTCTGGATCGATATCTAACTGGTTTGACCATTCTATCGTGTCGAACTTGACCTTTACCGTATGAAATACCGAGGGGTTTCGCAGTTCTGCAAATTTACCGGTATTGAGGTAGGGAGCTACATCAAAAATTCTTTTTTCACGGGGTTTCGAACACAGGCAATAACTTGTAATCGTTTAATGGTTTAACACTTACCACTGAAGGGTACATGACGAACTCCTTATTGTAATGGATTGATGGGAAACGGAAGTTCCCCATTCGAAGCCAGTTCCCAATCTGCCAAAAGTTCTTCTTTATGAATTTCGGCCATGCCAAAGCAAGCTTCATTTGCTTCGATGGGAGCCTTCCCTCTGACAATTCACAATTATTTATGTCAATAATCGCCTTGAATTCCTGATAGTAAGCACGGATATGGGGGGATTATGTTCACCGGGTGAGCAATACATCCGGATTATAATTCCATAGAACATGGCTATCGTCGGCATAACACCTGTTGTTGATTATCGGTTCTTTGCTCATGGAAATTGTTGTATCGGAAATGTACGTTTTCTTGTGATTGTTTTCGTATGAACTTCTGTTGCAGTGCAGGCAAGCTTCTGTTGGCCTGCGCACCAGGGATGCGGCGCAAATGGAACGAAGCGGAGATTATCTGGTGGATCACCGAGGTGCCTTGTGGCGGGTCATTATCGGGAGGTGGATTGCAAGCTTGCGGGGATTGGGAAGGTGCTGTTGAATTGGCTGAAGCGGGGTGAGCGGGAACGGTCAGGGATATACCATGAGCTGTACCTGGCGGTTGAGCAGGCTGAGGCTAAGGCGGAGGTGTTTCACCTGAAGAATATTGAGACGGCTTCGGCGAAGAGCTGGTTTGCGTCGGCGTGGTTTCTGGAGCGGAAGCATCCTGAGCGGTGGGCTAAATGGGAGGCTCCTCCGGCGGATGACGGGCCGAGGAATGAGGTGGTGGTTATTGGGTAATAGAATGGTTAAACAGGTAAACCAAAGCTATAATCAGCATCTTTCCCAATACTGCACATCAAGAGCTAATCGTGCGGGAAGACCTGATATGAGCGCATTCAAACGTTCTATGTCGCTTTCGCCATACCAACTTACCGAATGTTTACTACCGTCAAGAAATGCGTCGACACCGCTCATATCAGAGTATTTCAGCGGCGCAGGGTATCGCCCGTGCCAAATAGCACTGCGTGTAAGACGTCGAAAAAGATCTTCCTCTCCAGCCTCAAGTTTCAGATTGATGCGATTAGCAAGCTTGACAAGATCGTGACATTTGAGATCTTCTGGGAATTTCTTTTTTTCCTTATACTGACTCCCATTCTTGGCGACCAGTGACGCCTTTAAAAGGTTTTCCAAAGCATATGAAAGTAGCATGAAATAGACCCCCTGATAGTGGTCAGCCTGAAGTTTTACACTTTCATTACTTGACACTGCTCGCCAGTTTTCCCATATACGAACTACTTCGGGTTCAAGTTTTTTTGCACACTCGTACAGGTCACGTGCCTTCGATATCCATTTCACGTCCCAGAATGCTGCTGACTCATAATTTGAGACGTGAACATCATCCCAGTTAACTTTTCGGTTTTGCATGGGAATTTCCAGAACAATTTGTGTTAAACGACGATGACAAGTATTTCCTGTTGCTATTAAGAAAATATAAAAAAATGAAAGCGAAGCGAATGACCGTTACAGGGAACGGATGCGGTTTGCTTTGCCTGAAACTCTTTTTTCCAAGGATAGAATAGTTCAGCATGGATTCCAAGAACCCCAGCTATTTCGATAACCATTTTGTTGCTTCGTAGCGACAGTTCTACTTCATCAATTTGAACTGCTTGCTGAACTTGCGACGGGTTTGATTTTCTCCCATTTCTTCATACCTCCTTTTCCAGTAAGGTCTGACTTTTACCCTATCCATGAAAATGTAGCAAGTTGATGCGGCTTTTTTAAGCACAGGAACTGTTTCCAGTTCAATCGCAAGGGGTAATGTGGGTATGCTATAGGACATGGCTGGTTACCGGTGTAAAAAATTGGTTGCTTTTTATCTGTGAGATTGTTGACATGGAAAGAAAGGGTTGTTTTTTTTACATGTCGTGGTTGCTATGTAAAGAAAAGGGTTGTTTGCTTTACCTATTGTTTTCCATTGCACTCTTGGACAAGTTAGTCGATAAGCAGGAATATCTACGCAATAATATACACAAGTGCTTTGATTTAAAGCGGTTCGACAGCCTCATTTTATTCATCAGGCACGTCTCACCTTTGGGGAGGGGGAATGGCGCGGAGCGGAGGTGACGGGCGCAAGCTTGTATTTTGTTGGCGCTCTTGGAACCAAGGGCGCCGGGGGTCGTGGTTATCGGGGTGAGCTGCTCCAGGTAGAAGGCGGTAGTCCGCTTTCGATCCTGCTTTTGGGAGGGTGCAGGGATGAATGGGGCTGGCCGGGCTGCGCAAACGGAGCGAAGCGGAGTACGGCGCTTGGGAGATTATGTTTTTGGGTTGTGTGTGCATTCTGTCGGTGGTGAACAAAATGGTAAGGGCTTCTGCTGCTTTATAATTTTATGAATTTGTGAGTGCCCTCATAGATTTCCTGCTGATAGATTCGATAGAGCTAAATTAATTTTTTCAAGGTTGTTGGAAGGGTTTTCACCAGTTCCGTAATTCCATAGCTTCTGAGGACGAGCAGAGCATTGGGTAGCGAAATGTCTCCCGCCTCGACGCAGGCATCGTTGTTTGCAAAGATTACGACGGCCGTTTGGTTTTCATGCTTGGAACTTGGGTACATTATTCCATCCAGTCGCTCCCCGGTTGCTGTACGAAAAATATGACGGAAATATTCTGTTACAACTTGAGTGGGAACATATTCTACATGAGCTTTTTCGTCTTTTGAAATAGGTTTGGTAAAATCTCGAAGAAAATCATGCAAGAACATAATTCCTGGTCGAATGTTATGTTTTGCCAAATCAAATATACTGGGCACATCAGGTATCTTTGAAAGATCCAGTACTCGCAATGGTCGCACAGGGAAAAAAATACCGTAAGCGGCTTTTTTCCTGTTCCCTTTGCATGGGTCAAATATCTCAAGAATAGCGGTATTCATATCCAATGCGCCATAAAACATTGATATCCCTGCCGGGCTCATCCTGTTTGAATATAATGCCTGATCAAGTGGAGGGGAGCCGAGTCGTTTGGCTGACGTAAGAGATTCACTTTGATCTACGATGTGTACACGATATAAACTGGTCTCTGGTTCAATTTTGCCAATTAGGCCAATTTCCTCAGCCAGGTTTGCAAGTGCGTCAAGAATTTTGACTGGATGGATTTCATCAGGCCTTGAATCATCGTAGCTCTCAGGTGTTGCATTCAAAAAAACGTATCTGGCTTCATGCATAACGAACGTTGAGAACTCTTTCCATCCATACAAAAGGGTCTGATCTCTACGGAGTAAATACGGACTGCGTTCGCACCACTCATCATCATCTACGGTGGTGTTTATTTTATTTTGCAAATCGTCGTTCAATGCATAGAAACCTACTCGTTCAAACAACTCTTGCGTGCCAATTACTTCTGCGAATTGCCATCCACCTTCTCTTGTTTCACAAGGCAGCCCTTCGTCCGCTGGGTGTCTCCATTCTGTCCTAATGCAATCCATTGCATGATTCAGCAACTCATCAAGCATACAGGTACCTTCGGCAACGGCTCCACAATATGTACAGGGGGACTTTCCACCTCGGCTTCTGATGAAATCCTGTAGCGATTCTTCTTCGAAACAATGAGGACATACAACAATTTCCTCATCAACATAATAGCCGCGCTCCATGGCTTCTTCCCACATTTTCTTTACTTGTCCCATTTCATCTTAACGGTTACATCATTTCTTTTACCGCCCCAACCTTGTATGGCTATGACAGGATTGCTCAGTCTCTTGAATACCAGCTTTACCTGATGCCGATATGCCCAGGCATCAACCGCTTTGCCTTTATATTTTAACCGTTATCAACCATGAATTTTTCCGGTGCTTATTTCAACATAGGCAATCAATTCGGCAGAATAGCTGCTGTCGCCGTTGGTGGTGCCTTTGTGTTTAAGCTCTCGTTGAAGGGTTGGTTCGACTATACGGGAGAAAATTTCAAAGCGTTGTTCAGGCAAAAGCCAAGGCCGGGCTGGAGTGGCCTGCAGGTAGTGTCCACCTTGACGTTCAATGGCGGGAACCCTTATGCCGTCCAGTGTAATGGCTATAGGTTGAATGACGATACGGCGGTCACCATTACCTGTGGTGGTTTCAACGATCCAGATCGAAAGGAGAGCCGGGGCGTCGAGATCAGCAGTAACTGCTATACCAATGGCTTCAGGTGGCAGGCTTCGCCATCTGGTTAGTTCTGATTGGATAATGGGGTGATCGAGTCCAAGGAGTTCGAGTTCGTCCTGAGCGGTGGCGGCATTACGGTTCAGGGTAAATCGAACCTGTCGGTTACCATCTTCCGCGATGAGGTCGTATGTCTGTTCATCGATTCTGACGAGTTTTTGCTGGCGTTCGAGAAGGGCGGCGGAGAGAAAGCGAACGATTCGGTCAAGACTTGAGGAGACATCGGAGAATGGTTTGTAGTCGTCAAGGCTGAATCCATCGAGATCCTGAAAGAGGTTGAAAACGACCTGCCGGGCTTCCCGGGAGTTCGACATGGCGGCTTCGAGTTCGATCTGTGTTCGTTTGAGTTCAGGGTCGGACAGCGCTTCCTGATAGAGGCGGTCGTAATTGAGGCGTTCGGAGAGTTGACCAAGAATTTGAGTCCGAAGGTCTTCGGCGACGTTACCCTGATCGTCAACTTTGCCGACTGTACGGGCTATCTCGGTGAGTTTTTCATCGAGCATGAGGAATATCCGGCCTTCGATGGTATCGGAAAGTACAAGGTTGTACACCTGGGCGGTGTAGTTCTGACCGTAACGATGGATGCGTCCGATGCGCTGTTCCACGTCCATAGGGTTCCAGGGCAGGTCGAAGTTGAAAAGAATACGGGAGAACTGGAGGTTGATGCCTTCTCTGCCTGCCGCAGTGCATACGAGGACACGGGGACCGTCCTTTTGACGGAAACGCCGTTCGGCGGCAACTTTGGCTCCGTGGTCTCCGCCACGCAGTATGACTACCCCTTGGCCGGGAAAGGTCTGGTTGATCTCACGGGCAATCAGGTCGACGGAACCGAGATAGGTGGCGAAAACGACGATCTTTTCGTCGGGGTTCTGCCGCCATAGTGTTCCAAGACCATCAAGGAGTTTTTGTGCCTTGGTTTCGCGCTGTTGCGGAAAAGCGCCGAGAAGCTCGACAATGCGCTGGCGTTCTTCCGGTAAATGCAGGTTTACGGCAGCGGCAGCGGCCTCTTCAGCATGCGTCGATGCATATTCGCTGCCATAGGGATCAGCGGCCATTTCGAGAGCGTCCTTGTCGAGCTTTTTGAGCAAGCGGTATTTGAGATCGGCAAGCACCCGGTCTACTTCACTGCGCCCCATGCTGTCATGCGACAGAGCGAATTCTTCATGGATGAGTTCCCGTGCTTCATTGATGAGTCGTTCTCTCCCCTCGATGTCGAGTTCCCGATCTCTAAGGTGGGCTTCGTGCAGTGTCAACATCAAGAGGCGCCGTTTGAGAGTACGGCGTACCGCAGCAAAGCTGGATGCAGCAATTTTCTGAAAGATCGCCATGAGAAATCCAAGTGCGCGACCCTGATTACCCTGGCGCCGGGCGAGGTTAAAACCGTCCTGAAGGTATTCGCGCAGCTTTTCATAGAAGCGGCGTTCGTCGAGATTCATCAGGAACGATTCGGTATGCACACAGCGACGAGCGAAGAGTGGTGAGCCATCCGGCTGGCAGGCATCGGCTTTAGAGCGGCGAAACATGACCGTGTTGAGGCGATGGCGATTGCCGAGCATATCTTCAGGGTTGGCGAAGAGTGTCGGATTCATCAGTTGTACCAGCATCCAGAACTGGAAGTGATTGCCCTGGTGCGGAGTGGCTGAGAGCAGCAAGAGATCCCGTGAGTGATCTTTGAGAGCTTCTGCGAGCTTATAGTTCTCGGTTTTTCTGACCTTTCCACCGTTGCGGGATGCCGACAGGTGATGCGCTTCGTCGAAAACGACAAGATCCCAACGTGGGGCGTCGAGAAGGCGCCGGATACGTGCCGGACGCTTGAGAGTGTCAACGCTGGCGATGAGTCGGTCATGTTTTGCAAAGGCGTTTGTTTTGCGATCGGTAATATCACCTTCGGAGCCGAATACTTCGAAACCAAGATTGAATACCTCGTTCAGTTCCCGGTGCCAGTTGTTGACCAGACCTGCAGGAACAACCATGAGCGCACGATCGAGTTCACCTCGGCTGGCCAGTTCGCGGAGAATGAGCGCTGTTTCGATGGTTTTTCCCAGTCCTACTTCATCGGCGATGAGGAAACGCCGTGGCGATGCGGTGGCGATGCGGTGTGTGAGTACAACCTGATGAGGCAACAGGTCAATTCGGGCGGAGGTGAGGGCCGAAGCACTTTCCATAATGGGCAAGGCATGTGCTTCATAGGAGAGCCATGCCTTACTGGCTCGATCAGCACCATTATCGACGGCACGGAGGATGCGCTCAAGACGCGAGAGTTCCTGACGTATTGAACCAACAGGAACACGGCGCTCACCGATACCGAAGAAGGCGCGCAGGTAACCGTCCCGAACCGGTTCAAGAATGACCCCCTGACCGAATTCACTATGGACTATCCGTTCACCGGGCAGAAATTGCAGCTCCGATTCCATAATGCCGCCTCAGGTTATTCGCGAGTGAAACAATCCAGCGGATTTATCACGCTCTTTCAGGAAAATTTCCTGCGGGTACTCGTTCGCCTGACCCCAGAGAATACGTCCAAAATCAAGCTTGCTTTCCCGAAAGGGGGCTTCACAGAGCCACTTGACCTCATCGGTGGGAATATGCACCTCGATACGATTGCGACCCAAAGGCAGCCAGAAGATGAGCGCTCCTTCGCTTCCGTACTCGTCCTGAAAAGAGAGGATTGCCGATTTAACCGCATCACCAAGCCAAAATTCCGCATCTTCAGGAGTCAACAGGTCAAGGGAACCATCAAGTCCGGCGACTACGAGGGTACGACCATTATTGCCCGGAAGTTCCTCGGGCCATTTGCCGACGGCCTGCATAAACTGCCGAAGGCTCCAGACTTCGCTTGCCAAACAAACCTGATTACGGGCCTCTTCATCCCAAATCCAACTGGTGCCCTGCCGTTGCCAAACCGTGTCGAATAACTGCCTCATGGTTCATCCTCCTCACCAAAGAGTGTAATTTGTTTCGGAAGCGGCGACCGGCTGGCATTCCATGCATTAAAGATGGTGATTGCACGCGATGCAGCATTGCTGATCGGCTGGTCAGGGGCGTTGCGATACGACCATTCGAGCAGGGGCTTGAGCGCGACGTGCGGCTTGAAATTATCGTTTCTGAGGGTATCGGCCGCATTGATACCGCTGCCATCGAAGCAGGCGCCAATGAGCACCAAGGCTTGATCGAGATCGGAGGTGAGGCGGCGCCGGTGCTTGCCTGACCATTCACGGGCAAAATCAAGCGGGTTGGTTCGTATGAAAACCTTGCTTTTTTCAAAACACCACCCTCGCTGCACGAAATCATCAGGCGTTGTAATTGAACCTTTGAGGAATTTCTGCATCTGATCGCGCTTCAGCTCCGGGGCATTACTGAAAATCCGCAGGAACTGGCGGGTAATCGGTTCAGCATTCACCGGAGGCAAATCCTTACCCTTGTCAGCATCCTCATCGATGAGCTGATTGATGCCGAGCAAGGCATCCCTGACTGAAATGGTTCGATCATCGTCCACGTAGACTTTCCCATAATGACGCGAGAAGTATTCCAGGGCCTTGCCTCGACGAATGACCTGTATATCGGCTGCCGGAAGCCCTTCCTTTGCATGGTTCTCCAGCATCGCCTGAATCTGGCGAACATCAGCCATGACTTCACGGCGCATCCGGCCCCAGCTCACTGACTTGGGTTCTTCTATACGCTTGCGGCAAACGTGGATGATATCGTATTCGATGGTTTGCGAACCGAATGTTCCTGGTTTAGATCCTTCCCCCTTGGTTTCGTCTGAACGAATTGGATAGGTCGCTTCAAGATAGAAACCTGCGCCGAACAGTGACTCCAGCACGGCAACCCACGGATTATTCTCGCTATGATGAAAAGTAAACGCTAAGGTTCCTCCCGGTTTAAGAATACGATATGCTTCTCGCCAACACTGCGTTAACAAACGCTGATAATAACCATCCGAGTCTTCAGGCTCTCGGGCTTTATTTGCAACGGCCTCAAGAGATTTCGGAGTGTACTCTGTACCAAAATAATCAGGGTACCGATCCTTGAGTGCAAGGCGAAGCCACACATAAAAGAAATCGGAAAGCTCAGAGTAATGAAGCAGCCCTCCAAAGGGAGGATCAGTGATAACAAGGTCAATACTACCAGAGGTCACCAGAGCAAGATCTGTTGATGAACTACAAAGGATTTTTGGACTATTAACAACAGGATCACCTGCAAACACTTTTTCGCTTTTTCCACTTATAAGATCTGCAAGTACATCTGCATATTGTTTTAACCCCTCAGTACTTACTGCTTCCCAAGGTGATTCTGCCCATTCACGCCCCTCAATAACGCCTTCAGCACTTGACATCCAATTACCACGACCAAGAGCAGGGAACACACTGTTCTCTACCGTGGTCGACTTTGGGTGGTAGTTGTTGTTTGCAAATTGTGGCTCTAATTTGTCGCCTTGAACGTTCCAAAGCGTAAACATGCTCTGATTTCGCAAGTATTGCTGGAATGCACCCAGCACGTACTCACGCACTTGCCAGTCGTAATTCCCTACTGTGGTGATGGTTTTTAGTAGCTGCGTATGCACAAGCAATTGACGAGGATTGAACATTGTCCACCAGTGGGTATACCCATGATTTGGAATCCCGCCATTATTCATGTGGGTCATGAAGCCGAATGGAACCTCTGAACGCGGCCAGTAGTCGGCTAAATCAGTTTTCCTTCTAACCTCCCATTCCTTCACCGCCGCATCGCACTGACGCGCATGGTTTGCATCAAATGGAGCAAAAAAGCGTCCGTTGTAGGGCTTTCTAGAGGCGGAAAGATTTGGTTGTGTATACCCATGAATCGCATAGGCTGCCATCGGCCCGGTTTTGCCTGTCGCTTTAATTGCCGACAGCACATCATTTCTTTGACCATCAGCACGACAAGCAAAGGTAGAATCTTCCGCTTTTTTTATTGGGTTCCCATCAGCATCAAGCTCAGTTTGCTTTGTTACTTTACCCTTTTTCTCTTTTAGTGCAGCAGTACCGCCCCTTGCATCAGTATAAAACGTCACACCGGTTTCCGGACAGGTGACTTTTATTGGAATCACTTCCATTTCTTTCATTATTCCGGTGGTCTTATCGGCAACCATAAGTGTTTCTGTGCCCCGAACCTCAAGCAACCGGATCTTCGAAGCACGTTCCTGATTCCAGCGAGCTGTTGACTCGGCATCATCCTGGGCAGAACCTCCATAAGGACGGCCATCGGCATCCAGCATCGGGCTGCCAGCCAGCCACTCCGGATGCACCAGCAACGTAAGCTGAATCTTCTTATTCTTACCTTTGGTGAGATTGATGTGTTCAGCATGACCGCAATGAGGACAGACAATTCCTTTTCCGGGTTCGTACACCGTAAACGGGTATTCGGATGGAGCAACATAGAGCGGAACGTCGGGTGCCATGCGTGCAGCATGAGCTTCAACGTGGAATTTACCACCACAGCTTTTGCAGGAACGTTCCCAATGCTTGACCGTAAGCGTTTTGATGGCCATGACCGGGCTGCTCATGATGGGAGTACGATGACCGCAGCCAGTGACCTGACAAGGGCCGTGCTTGGCCCAGAAGGTGTAGATGATTTCCGGGCCTTCGTACTTGTAGTAGCGCCGTTCTTCGCGAGGTATGCTAAGCGGATCAAAGTCGGGCGACATGACCTGATTGGCGGGCAGATGGGTCCATGTGCCCTTTTCTCCGTTCGGGCCGTCGCAGTAGTAGTAGGGCATGATCTGCGGCTTGACCTCTGCCTCGATATCGGCGAGCAGTCGTTTTACCTCTTCAAGGTCAACATTGGTGAATTCCTGCTTGACGACAAACCATGCAACAGGGTTCAGATCGTTGCCGATCATCTGCATTCCAAGGCGCGATCCCTCAACAAGCGTTGTTCCACCCCCCATGAAAATGTCGGCAACCTTCAGCTCTTTGAACGCCCCACGTTTTTGATGGTTTGCGTAGTAGTTGTCCCAAACCAGCTTTGCTGCATGAGACAAA
Organism: Pelodictyon phaeoclathratiforme BU-1; assembly: GCF_000020645.1. Lineage (GTDB taxonomy): Bacteria > Bacteroidota > Chlorobiia > Chlorobiales > Chlorobiaceae > Chlorobium > Chlorobium phaeoclathratiforme. The sequence goes on along the minus strand of NC_011060.1, from coordinate 2,211,733 downwards.
TCTTCGGGGGCTTTGGTTGCTGCGGCAATGAGCATTGAACGAAAAACGCTCGACCGACGACGCGCCCACCATTTCGACATCTGGTAGATGGGCTTACCGGCATTGCCTTCGATAATGGCAACCTGATTAACCGGCAAAATCGGAAAATCGACTTCAAGGCAGGTTTTGGGACGATTCGGGTCATTGAAGTCAACGGTTTCAAGGGCAACAACCTTGCCGGCACCAACAGCTTTGGCAACTTCCTGGGCAAGCCACTCTTTTTTTGTTACCATCACGACACTCCCAAGGTGATTTTAAGTGCACTCTCGACCGTGGTCATGTTCGGACAGTAGCCTATTCTCTTATCTATTTCTCGCTCAAGAACAGTTGCGAGGTTATCCGTTACCACGACGGAATCGGAGATGAGGCCCATTGCCCGGCCTGCAGGGTCGTTCTTACTGACCATTACTCTGGTCGGACCTGTTCGTTTAAGGTTTGAGCTTATCATGGCGACGATCTTTTGCGGCAGGCCGGTGTTCAGGCCATCTCCCTGCACAACGAGGGCTGGACGTTTTTTGTATGTTTTGAGATCGGTGTTGGGAAACCGGACCAGTATGACTTCGCCTCGTTTATAGCTCATCATAGCCCTCCATGTCGGGAGAGTCCCAGTCTTCGGCAAAGCTTCGCAAGCGGAAGTAGGTTTCCAGTGCATCGGCTGCTGACCAGCCTAATGCGTCTATGCTGTTTCGTACCGGGTGGTATTGCTGCATCGTGGTAGCGTTCCCAGCCATATAGGTAGTACGGTCGAGAAAACCGGAGACCGGAACGAGGTATGTTTTCGCTTTCTGCTGGATCTGTAGCACAGCCGAATGCCAAGAGAAGGGTATGCTATTGATGTCTATGGTTGATGCCAGCATTTCAATACTCCGGTTCGAGGCGTTCAATGGCCTCGGTTGTGAGGATCTGCTCAAAGAAAAGCTGTTTGGAAGAGGTATGCAGTTGATCGAGTTGATTGCGAATGCCCTGCCATGATGTTGCTTCCGGGACAGGAAGGGTTTCTATGTCGATGACACTCCCGATCCTTATGCCTTCCGGTAAAGCGGCTTCGGTAGGTGTTGCGATTTGCACAATATGCATGCAGTTTTCAGCCCGCAGTTCAAGCCGAATCTGCAGGGGTTTTGACTGCGTGTCGAGAGTTCCGAGGCCAATGCTTAGCTGTAGTGCCGACAGATTGGGGGCCGGCTCCAATTCGAGCAGGTCAATATAGCGTAAGGAGTGGCGCTGGGGCACAGGAATCAGACCGCTCTGGTCGAGAATATCTATAAGGGCAACGGTTTTTGCCTTGAATGCGTCCCATCCGACATAGGGCTTGCGGCAGTTGAGTGTTACGGTACGATCGCCGACCTGGAAGAGAAATGGCAAGCCGGTTTCTTCCATCCGGTATTTTGCCACGTGGCGAAGGTTGGGGTCAATTTGAGCTATCTGAGGAGGAATGTCGGCTGCGGGCAGACGATGGAGCTGCAATTGCGGATGGTCGTTCCTCAAGGCCGTATAGAGCATGCCGGGCAATAAATCGCCTATTTGCATATCACCCGTGGGTTCGAACTGTACCTGCCAGATAGCCTCTATGAGGGGTTCTTGTTTGAGTCGCTTTGGAATTCTGTTCATCTATGTTGTGTCAGATTTTTGAAATTTCTATCCAGGGCGAAAGCACCTCAAGCAGTGATAGTCCACCATGAGCAAGGGTTGGGTATCCTCCCTGGCTTCGCCATTTTCTGCGGCCAAGGGCGAGCAGGTGTTGGCCGTGCATGCTGTTGATGCTGACTGCTACGGGCGGAATAAATGGTCCGCCGTCATTTGCACCAGCAGAACTCCGCCCACTGGCGAAGGTTTGCTTGAGAAATTGCGCTACGTCACCGTCGGCGTCGGAGAAATGGCCGGTGGCAGCATAGCCGTGATCGGAGGTGATAACAAGCCTTCGACCTGTTGCAAGGCGTTCGACAAAGCACCAGAACTCTTTATCGGTCAGTTGCTCCTGGGCATCGTTGGCGAGGATTTCAAGGCCACGGCCCGCCCCGGCGCACTCATGGACTTTGCTGTCGGGCCATTGGTGCCAGAAAATCCAGTTCAGTGCGCCATCAATAAGCGACTGGCAGTCTTTCCATGGCATGCCGACACATTCGGTGCTGGCTGGCTGGAGTTTATGAGAGAATCCGCCACCGTTGTTTTGCAACTGACTGCGGGAATTGAAACCAAGCGCACGTGCAAATTCGTTGGTCTTGCCGGGTAGCTCAGAGGAGGTCGCTGCAACCTGATGCAGGGTGAAACCGTGTTCTTTTGCTCCCTGAAGAAGCCAGGGCAATTCACGAAGCGAAAGGCCATCGAGGATCAGCAGCGCTTTGGCATGGTAGGGTTCTTTCCACCAATGCACAAGCCGATCCGAGGTTTTTTCAACGACATTACTGAAAGTCTGCCACAGCTCCCATCCGCTCGTGGCAAGGAAGTGGTCGAATGCGCCTATTTCACGGTCACGGTTTATAATTTCACCGGGCAACTGAACGGCATCAAGTGACCTGCTGGCAATTTCGAGTGTGTTGGTCATGATGACTTGCCATGCCTCTTCAGGAGAGCCTTTGGTCAGGGTATGCAGGATGTCGGCATTGATTGCCATCAATTCTCCTCCTTTTCAAGCTGGAGTTCGAATGTCATGCCGTCCGGGAGTTTCTTGAGGAGTTCTTTGAGCTGCGCACCGGTGGCTGCCGAAATTTTAATGGCGACTTCGGCTACCTTTGTGGCCGGGCCGATGCCCCAGCTTTCGAGCTTCCCAATAAGATTAAGCGATGAGGTCGGCGGATTGCTTAATGGAATACGCGGTCTGGCTGCACCGGCTGAAGTGCCGGTACCAAAGATAGTGGATGGTTGTTGCCCTATGCCACCAACCACCGGGTCGTTAAGGGTGTTTGGCGGGTTTTGGGTTTGAGTCTCATCACCAAAAAGAGTTCCGTCCAATGATGATGCGGATTGCGTCTGAGACGAGCCGGATGTGGAGGGCACTGCTGATGGCAACATGAGGTACACTTCGTCGAGTTGACGACCGGTATAAGAGAGTTTCGGACGAAGGCGTTTCCATGAGGTTTCATCGTCTTCACCGGGACGGGTCTGGAGATATTCAAGGCCACGGAGGTTGATGGCGATTTTGCCTTGTGAACAGAGGCGAAGCATGCGCTCTTTCATGGCTGTTTCGCCAAGCCAGGGTATGCAGTCTTGCCCTGCCGGACGCGGTTCCTGAAGTTCCCGGAGAAGTTTGCCGACTGAATTGTTGCCTGCCGCTGCCTGAAGCACAAGGTTTTCGAAGTCTTCGGGGACGAAGAGATCGGCGACCATGGTTTCTTCAATACTTTCGGGTATCAGCGATCCTTGCTTTCTGAGCGGTTCGACGATGAAAATACACTGAGCGGGATCGGTAAAGTTCCAGCGATGCAGGACGGCAAAGCGGTCGAAGCGCTTTTTAAGGTTGTCACGCAGTGTGGTTTCAAATTCTTTATGGAGTTTTTTGTACTCGGTATTCTGGGCGCTCCATTCAAGCGCTTTCATTTCTGCCCTGGCAAGAATGAGCAGGTCACGGTCTTGAAAGGCGTTGGTTGTTCCTGCACGCGGGATGAGAAATCGGACGGTGTTCCGTCGTTTCTGGAGATGGGTTTTAAGCCAGTGCCCAAGCTGCCTGTCGATTTTTTCGGGTTCTTCCGGCAAGACAAGAATGGGCAGGCGTTCATCCCATCGTTCCGGATTTTCGGATTCGTCAAGTGAAGACCATGGGTCTGACTGCCAGGATTTCGGTAACGCTATGACGCGAAATGATTTGGCCACCTCCTCACTGCCACTGATTACATAGCGTAATTGCCGGGCGAGCTGGATTTGATCGGAACCGTCGGTAAAGAGACGATCGTTTCGTGCGCAGGCCATCAGTTTGGCTCGTGGATTTTCATCTTCACGAAAGACCAGTCGGGCGCCTTCCTGATGGATGTTGAAGCTGTTTTCGACAATGGTTGCCAGTTCGACCTGGAAGGCATTGTCATCCACGGGCCTCGTGCGGGTAATATCAACTTGTAGTGTAGCCGGTTCTGCGCCTGCGAGGGTGCCGACAGCTATAGAGCGGAGCCACATTGCCCCAACTATTTCCTGAAGGTGCGGAGCGCGGAGGACGTGGTCGCTGACGGCTTCGGTGACGGAAATAATGTTCTGCTGGGCTTTTTCGCGCAGGGTTCGATGATGTTCGTTGGAGACGGAGTCGAGCAGGGCGCCAATACCTGAGGTATCATCGTCAAGAGAGAAATCGGCTGCGGTGAGTACTGAAGAGCTTTCGCCCCGACTTTTATAGAGATTGGCGAGAATGCGAATCATGTCGCGGGTTTCCTGGGCGTCTGTGGCAATCAGTACCTGTTCTTCGAGCAAGCGAAGGAGATGCGGAGCAAAGGGCCACGATTCTGAAAACTCTTCGCGCTTCCGGTCATGCTCGGCAGGTGGAATATCGAGAAGGCGGAAATATTCCGAAACATGTGAAGCAAGCAGAGAAGCTATCGATTCTGCTGAGATCTGCAACCGGTTGTCGAACAGTCGATGCAACAACATCCGGCGGCGATCCTGCTGGATTCGTTCGGCGTTACCTCCGGCTTTAAAATCTATGGCAATAGGGTTCACCCGATGCACCTGCTGATAGGCGTCGCTTCCTCCGTTTCTTACCGATATGACGAGCACAAGCAGGTCAGGGCGCTCTTTGGCAATTTCGGAAAGTATCTGGATGAAGTTGAAGGCCCAGTTTTTCCAGGGGTATTGCTTGGTATTGGTAAGACCGTCGAACCAGGTCTGGAATTCATCGAGCAGCAGCATTACGGGGGTGTGCTGTAATAATTCGATGATGAGTTCATCGGATGGAATGTCTGTTTTTGCTGCTCCCATCCCCTCCCATTTCCCTTTGATGAAGGTGCCGTGAGGATGACGTTCCAAAAGGAGGTCCCAGAGGAATTTGTAGCGCTGGCGGTGCAGACTTTCGCCGATAACGAGCATTCCGTCGCGGAGGGCGATATTGCCAATACCCGGATCACCCAGTGTTGTAGCCCATGCATTGAGCCATGCGTGGGTTGAGGCTTTGTCGCATACTGCGTGATAGAGGGCGGCCAAGAGATGCGATTTACCGAGGCCTCTCTCACCGATCACCACCACGGGACGGCCTTGATCGGGGCCTATAGCTTCGATACCTTTAAGAAGGTCATGCGTCGGGTAGGTGATTTCGAGGAATTGCTTTGCCGCTATTTGAGTGGCTCCGGTGTTGGAGTCGTTCGAAAGTTCAATAGCAGTGCCCTTGAGACGCCTGCCACGAAATTCTGAACGTAAAGTTAAACCAAGCATTCTTTGTTACCCTTTCCGTTGATATCCTGCCACTGTGAGGGATATGTATTCAATTTCTTTGTTCAGAATGAAACGGTATGATGCAATGTCTAATCGCTCGTTTATTGCTGAAAAACCGCTGATTTCAATTTGGATGATCCACAATTCTTTGCCCAGAGCTGTCGGGCATTTTTTCAGCCATTCCTCAATATGATCTTCTTTCCCGAAGCAGTGCTTTGAGAATGAGATGGTGGCAAGGGATGTAATCCTGTTGTTATTTTAGTGTTAATATAACCTTTGCTTTTAAAAAGGGAGCACGTCGCTCGAAATATTTCTCTTGTAATACAATTTACTCCTCTGTATAGGGGAGCGACTGTTTGTAGGTGTTTTGGCTGCTGATGGTGCGGGGTGCGAAATGTTGTCAGGCTACCAGCCATTTTGTTGCCGCTGCGAGGGGCGGCAACCAGCGGCGAGCGAAGCCGGGTAGACTGCTTTTTATGCAGCGGCGGGTGCTGTGCTCGGCGGCGTTTTTACTACAGAATAGAGACGTGAACTTTTTTTCCCAGTGCTTCGGCATAGTGATGCAGCGTGGAAAGCCTGATATCCTCTGAATGGTTTTCAATTCTTGAGATTGCCGATTTTTTCGTATTCAGCTTCTCGGCCAGGGCTTCCTGTGTAAGCCCTGCGTTTTTTCTCGCTTCTTTCAACAGCACTCCGATCTTGAACTCTTCGTATTCGTTATCAAAGGTTTTAGCAAATTCAGGGTCAAGGCTTTTCCGTTTTGCAATAGCGCGTTGTAAGTCATCCATTTTGTTTCCTCCTGAGATAGTCTTTCTTTCTTTTTTCAGCCAGTTCGATTTCTTCTGACGGGTTTTTTTGGGTTTTCTTTGCAAACCCATTTGTAAGAATCACCAAGTTTCCATTATCAAAAAATCCGAGCAACCGGAACGCATTGTTTCCGTGTGCCGCCCGAACTTCCCATATTCCATCTGTGTTTTGCAATTTCTTGAAATACTCTGTTGGTACAGACGATAATTCCTTAACCAACTTAAGAACCCAAAAAACCTTTTTTGCCTCTTTTGTTGGAAGAGATTCTAAAAATTCCTCGACTGGCTTTTTGCCATTTGCGGTGATGAAAAATTCGATTGTTCGCATTGTTGATGTTAACAATATCGTGAACATTATACAAGCTTAAAAAGTGTCAAACATAGTGAACATTGTTTGAGAGTTTTCACTCCAGCGGGGAATAAAACATGCTGCCCCTGGGGTGGACAGCGCTGAAACAAAGACCTTCAAAATGCTGGAGAGCGTCGCGGGCGCTGTGCGGCAACCAGCCACAGAGCTTCAGGATCAGGGGGGCAGGCGGCGGCAATGCTCGTGCAAAGCCGCAAGCGTCAGGCAGAGAAGTAAATAATAATAACCAAAGACTGAAAAAAAAGCCCGGAACACCCTGAACCAATACTGACATCAATCTCACCATGGAAAACAGAGATGCGTGCATAACGCGACTACCGCGCTTCGTTTAAAGCTTCCGCTGAGATGGCTTTGCCCGCCGCTGTTTGCCGCTGCATTACCGAAACAAGCAGCTTTTCCCACTTTACTTGCTGGCTTTGCGGCCTGCACTATGCCGCACCTTGGGTGGACAGTGAGCTGCGAAGGCGTCGCGGGCGCTTGATGTGCTGCTACGCCGGGCAGTGAGCGGGCAAGCAGGCAGCAATGCAATGCTCATGCGCTGGCGGGTGGGGCAAGCCGGAGGCGCGTAGCGAAGCGGAGAGGCAAGCGATGCGCGCAGAAAGAGCAGTTGAGCGCCTTGCTTGCTGCTTGCAATTCCGGCCCTTATGCTGCACGCCTGCAATTACCATCTGCGGAGTGAACGTGGTGAACATCGTGAACATTGTTTGAGATTTTTCACTCCAGCGGGGAATAAAAGTTCGGGATGCAGGGCAGCACTATTGATTTCTTGTTCGTGACGTGGAGCGGGGGAGGCCTTCAGATGATCCAGTTCGATGCGGAATGATGTGAGTTTGTTATTTTTGGTATACTCTTGGGTATATTTTTATAATTGATTCTGTTTAAAGCCTTTAAAATCAGCTATTTTCGACTCCCGCCATCTCCACAAATGGCCCGTATTGACAATTGTCTGTACGGGCTTTTTTGTTTCCTTGCTGACAAGTGGGCTGACCATGGAAGAGATGCGCCAGGGTAATGTATCACGCCGCCGCAACCCATTGATTGCCGACCTTTTCCGCCGTATCCAGATGGTTGAAGGGTGGGGGCGTGGAATGCCGCTCATTTTTGAAAATGCACCGAGCGTGCAGTTTCGCCAGATTGCCGGTTTGTTCATAGCAAGTTTTGAAAGGCCCTCTTTTGTTGAGGATTTCGTACAGGGCGAAGTTGATACTACAGGAAAGACTGTCGATAAGACTGTCGATAAGATTGAGCTGACCGATAAGGAAAAAGATTTGTGTGATTTGGTTCGCCATCATCCAATCATCACTCAAAAAGGGATGGCAGATCAACTTGGTCTTACCGAACGAGGTATTCGTTACCTGACCGACAAGCTTCAGAAGCAAGGTGTTCTTCAAAAAATCGGGGGCAAAAAGTCTGGAAAATGGGTGGTTATTGATTCGACAAAATCAGGGAGTGCTGGGGTATGAGTTCTGATTGGAAAACTGTTCGCTTGGGAGATTTCGTTGAAATTAGGCATGGTGGGCCATTCAACAGTGCATTTTTTACAACAGATGATAGCCACTTGTCATTACCAACAGTTGTAGCAATTGGAAACTTTAACGATACCGGTGGTTTCCGGTTTAATGAAACACTGATAAAGAGTTATACTTTAATGAATTGTGTCTTTTTTACCGCTTATCTGCAAGATTTTTCAGCACGTATTTTTTCCACTCACTCATCTCCCACCCCCTCATTTCAGCTCATCTCTTTCTCAATCTCTTCAATACTCGGTAAGCTGCCCTTCAGATTCTCCGGCAGCGAGCGTGTCAGTTCGTATTCCGAAACTCCAATGGGTTTACGGATATCCCTGAGAGCGTATTCGGCAAATACCTTGTCTTTACTTTCACAGAGTATCAAGCCAATGGTTTTTTCATCGGTTGCATGTTTCAGCAGATCATCCACAGCGGAGCAGTAAAAATTTATCTTTCCGGCATATTCCGGTTTGAACTCACCTTTTTTGAGTTCGATGACAATGAAACAGCGTAACCGCAAATGATCAGCTCAGTCTCCAGTTCCCGCTCGGCAAATGGTTCTGTCAGTGTAAGGAAATCAAAAATATAGGGATCTTTCAATGCCTGCCGTACCAGTTCGGATTGTGGCATGGCCAGCGTTTTGCCGAAGTTGTTGGCCAGTGAACCCTGACGGCTATACTGGTCGCTTTTTATCATTGCGGCAAGGGTATCGCGGTTCCAGCCGTTTTTTGCAGTCTGCTCCATGTACCAGAATCGAACCGGTATATCCTTGATTTTTTCAAGCAACAGGCAGTGATGACCCCAGGGAATACCTGCAAGCAAAGGCTGCTCCGGTAATTTTGCCACAGCCTGTGGCAAAATTGTCTGGGAGGCCGGATACTTTCGATAAAAGGCAATCATTCTCCCTATATTAAGGTCTGCTGGGCATAAGAGAGCGCTTCATTGCCCACAATGCATTTGGAGATGATCGAAATGGTATGTCATAAAGGTAATTGGCCAAAAGCTTGTTGGCCAATTGTATCTGTTTGAGGGTTCTAACTATCCCTCCCTTCACGGATACAATCTACAATCTCTTTCGTCGAAATTTGAGCGTTAATGGTTGGGACAGATAATGATTGAAGTATTGGCTCGCGATTAACCAACTTTGCGGCGCACTTTTTTTCCGCCTCTTTGATTGCTGCAAAAATACGGTCAAGATCGTTACCATATCTCGCCGCATGGGCGCTTCTAACTCTACGGATTTCTTCTACGATTGGATCATCTTTCATTGATTAACTCCTCTGGGGAACAAAGTATTGGACTGTGAAAATTCAACCGATGAACAACTTGAGCTATTTTATCTCTCATGTTTGCATTATTTATGTGCTTGAAATTCCATGTAAGCAGAAAATCTATACCTTGCACAGCGGCAATACTGATATGTAATGCATCTTCTGCGCTTGAGGCAGGAAGAGCATTTTCTCCAATTAAAGCCTTGGCTAATGCCTTCGCACTATCTGTAGCTACAAGCACGGGGATATTTTCAACGATTGCCAACCGATTACTTGCAGCCTGTAGATCGCCAGTTCCAATTTCCTCTAACACCAATTCTGAAATAAAAACATCAAAGAGATCCCTGTAGGTCTCCCACCATTCAATAGTGATCGCTTGTCGCGCAGATGTCACTACATCCCTGCTCGGACGAGCTGTGATATAGCTTATGACAGATGATTCTATGTAAACGGACTTCATGCTGCTTGTCGGAATGATGCAAAATTAATAGAGACAGAAAACAACATCATGGCTTATCATCTCGGCTTGTACAGATCAGTCTAAACCGGCTACAATCATTTTGAAATATAGCTTTTTTCGTCACTTCCACCATCGGCTTACTCATTGCTTGCATAAGGGCTCCCGGAGAAATCCTCTTCCGACCTCGAGTCGGTGACGATCCCGGAGGTTTTTATTGTCCAAGCTTGTGAATTGTTTACGCATACCCCAACTCCTTCAAATACCATGCCAGCTCAACAGTTGCAGCATCCCGTTCTTTCAGAATGCTGTGCAATGGCTGGCAGCTTTTCTTCCCACCAGGCAGCAAGGCTTTTTGCAAATTACAGGTGCCTGCTTTTCAGTCCGAGGCTTGCATCCAGAATGCCGTGAAAGAGCATGTTGAGCTTCCAGGAGAAGAGGGCGGGAAGAGAAAAATGCCACTGAATGCTCTTGTCAGCGACAACCGCCAAACAGAGCGCATTGCTCCATGCCGTGATGATGCGAGGTTAAAATTGTTTGAAAAAAACTTGTTTTTACGTAGCGTTATTGGTCAGGCAGATTTCGGCAGGCAGTGAAGTCTGGAGCATCTTTTTTTATCATCTCATATCAGAGAAGGGGAGGTGAGGGTATGGCTGAGTATGATCAATTTGCCAAACAATATGCATCGGGTACAGAGGATCTGGAGCAAAGGACCAGAAGCCATTTTTATGCCGTATTGCCTCAGTTGAAAGGGAAGCTGGTTCTTGATGTTGGGTGTGGTTGTGGCCATGATGGGGCATACTACGCCTCACAGGGAGCAGTTGTTTATGGTATGGATATCTCCGAGCAGGAGATTGCAATGGCTCAAAAGAGAGAGTGCGGAGTTTTCGAACAAGCCCCTATGGAGTCTATCCCGCATGAATCTGACAGGTTTGATATTGTTACCAGTCTCTATGCACTTCAGCATACAGAAGATGTACCACATGCTCTTCTGGAAATGGTTCGTGTGACCAAACCTGGTGGGGTCATTGCCATTCTGACCAAGCATCCGTTTCGTAATTTGCTTGAGAGTTATGTTAATGACCGCGTTTCAGACTATTATGCCAAAAGAAAGGTTACCTCTTATATTTTTAACCACTCGATAAAATTGGTTGAAAACGGACATACCATGATGGACTATCTGGCTCCATCGGTGTTGCAATCAGCTACGCTTGAGTTGCTTGAAGAAAAAACAGATTTTCCGGCAAGCGATCAGGTTATTTCCGGCTTGACATACCCGACGTACATGATTTTGAAATATCGGAAGGTTCTCTGACGTGGACAGGAGTTGATGATGGTGCGGTTTCGTATGAGGGTTCTCGAAGAGGTCTTGAATTGTACTCTTGCTGTTTCCCTATGATCCGGTACCGATAAAGTGACCAGTTCATTTTTTTTGGTCATAATGATATGGCTGCCATTTTGCCTTGCGACTTGCCATCCAAGGGATTCAAAAACATGAACGACTTCTCGTCCACTCAGTATAGGGAGTTGAGGAGGCATTTATGCAGCAACCTCTATTTGTCGGGTCTCAATTGTCAACGGTATGCCTTGCTCTGCCCTGACCAGAAGGCACTGGTGAATTGCATCTGCAATGTTTACAAGGGCTTCATCCTTTGTTTTTCCCTGACTGACACAACCAGGAATACTTGGGCACTCCACAATCCAGACGCCATCTTCATCCCTGTTGATTGTTACACTGAATTTCATCGTTTGCTCCAACCGTTTTTATGGCAGTTAATTTATCTCAAGGTAATGAGATTTTCTGAAATTGCTGAGCGAATGGAGTGAATATGACCTCATCGTTTTGTAAACACCATGACAAGTCCGGAGTTGTGCTCCCTGCTGAATGGTGTTTTATCGAAACCGGCATAGATGCCTTCCGTCGTAAATCCTGTGGCTTCATGCCTTTGGCGGAAGCTGTCTGCGGTAAGTGGATAGAGTATCGCTTGCTCGCTGAAAATTTTATGGTTATCAGCCTGAAGCTCGACTTCAAAAATGACCTCTTCGGGCGAAATATTGGGATAGCGACGATAAAAGGAAACGGAGCCATCCCCGACGGTTTTGACCGGAAAGCGGTATTCAGAAAGGGTGAGCAGATAATCCCAGTTTACGGTCTGAAAGATCCAGCATCCTCCGGGCTCAAGAGCAGCATAAACCTGGCTCAGAAAGGCGGAAAAGCGCTCGGGTGAAAGGTGGGCTATAACATTGCCGATGGAATAGATCAAACGGAACGATTGCTTCAGGGAGGCCAGATCGGCAATGTCCATACACTGAAACGCAACCAATGGGGAGGTTGCAGTCGCTGTGGCAATCATCTTCGGATCGAGATCAATTCCCGTTGGGAGGAAGCCCTCTTGCTGAAACTTGCTGCAATAGTGACCTGGCCCGCATCCGGCATCAAGCACGGTGCTTCCTGGCTGAGCGGCATGTTCGCGAAGGAAAAGATAGACCTCCTCACGGAATGGAAAGAGCTGTTCATACCAAACGGCAAATTCGGAATAAAAGGACATGGTCGTTTTTTATTAGCTTTTTTTGGGCTCTCCGCATAATTTAGTGGAATGATGGGATAAAATTGTAGACTGCAGTATTTCAATCCTAACCACCAAGATGCAAAAACTAACCGAGCATTACCAGCAATTACTGGGATTTCCTGCCATCTGGGAGGTCGATGATGTCAACCTTTCCGTTTCTGGTCTGAAGATAGAAGTTCACCTCCGTTTTGTAGGCGATGAAGTAATATGCCCTCAATGTGGGGTGCGCGGGAAAGCCTATGACAAGGCCCCTGAACAACGTTGGCGGCATCTTGATACCATGCAGTTTGAAACCATCATCATAGCACGCATTCCCCGTTGTCAGTGCGAAACGTGTGGTGTGAAGACCATAGCAGTCCCTTGGGCGGCCCCCCATTCCCGTTTTACCCTCATGTTTGAAGGTTTTGCCGTTGCTCTGCTCCAGCACTGTTCCAGTGTACAAGCGGCCTCAAATATACTCAAGCTTGATTGGCATGCTGTGGATCAGATTATGAAACGTGCTGTAGAGCGAGGACTTCTACGCCGTGAGCCCGATGATGTAGTGCATGTAGGTATGGACGAAAAAAGCTTCAGGTCGGGCCAGAAATACATCACCATACTCAATGATCTTGATAAAAGCCGAGTACTTGATGTCATTGAGGATCGGACACTGACAGCAACGAAAAAGCTGTTAGGAACCCTTTCAAAACAACAACGAAAGGCAGTTAAGTCGGTATCGCTGGATATGTGGCAAGCCTTTGCAACAGCTACACATAAGCTCCTTCCTGCGGCTGATATTGTTCACGACCGGTTTCACATCAGCAAATATCTTAATGACGCAGTTAACAAGGTTCGGCATCAGGAATCACAGGAACTGAAGAAAGATGGGGATACAAGGTTGGTTGGCTCGAAATACACCTGGCTTCGAAATCCCGAAAAGATGACCAAGAGCCAAAAAACACGGTTTAACGAGTTGATAGCATGCGAATTTAAGACCGGTGTGGCTTGGGTGTTGAAGAATATCTTTCGTGATTTCTGGAACTGCTCATCAGGACTGAGGGGCGAGATATTTTTCGCGTACTGGTGTGAGTTAGTCGACAAGACAAAACTGAAGCCACTGATAAAAGTGAAAGATATGATGGAACGTCATAAAGGGAACATTCTCAATTACTGTGCGCTGTAGCCAAGCATTATAAGAGATGAGGGAAGTCCCCTCGCATTCGGCTTGCAGGAGCAGGGTGCAAACCACCGTAAGCGGCATTAGTCAAAAGCCCTTGTCGTGAGCGTTACGGAAAAGGCATCGTAAAGATGTCAGGTGTGAGCCAAGGAAGACGAGTACAAACAAACTGCCGTGAACGTGTCGAAAAGATTAAGATGACATCAAAACTGAAGGGAGTAGTTAATTCAGGAAAAGTTTGGCGGAAACCTGTTTACTGGCCAAGCGGTGTCCGGCATAAAGGCAGCGTGATCCTGGTTCGGGCTCTTGTATTGAACTACAGGAACCTTCGTTGGCGATGCAAAGGGAAAGGCGCAAGTGTAAAAAGCGAGGCCGATAATACCAATGCGCCATCAAGGGACGGAGCGACTCGTACGAGCAATGAAAGCCTTGTAATGAGGCTGGAGCAAAGGGGTCGCGTCATCTGGTCATACAGTCATGTCAACTGTGCAAACAGAAGGAGCTTTTCGGTATGACAAAGCCATATGAAATTTCCAAAGAACTTGTCTTGAAAGCGTATCAACAAGTGAAATCTAATGGAGGTGCAGCCGGTGTAGACCGAGAATCGTTACAGGCATTTGAAACAAAACTGAAAGACAACCTGTACAAGGTATGGAACAGGCTCAGTTCCGGCAGTTATTTTCCGCCGCCGGTAAGGGGTGTGGGCATTCCGAAGAAATCTGGAGGAGTGCGTATGCTTGGTGTTCCAACCGTGGCGGACAGGGTAGCTCAAAGCGTTGTAAAAATGGTGCTTGAGCCCATATTGGAACCAGTTTTTCATGAAGATTCGTATGGTTATCGTCCGGGGCGTTCAGCTCATGACGCTATAGCTGTAGTGAGGAAGAGAAATTGGGAATATGATTGGGTTGTAGAATTCGACATCAAGGGGCTGTTTGATAACATCGATCATGAGTTGTTAATGCGCGCTCTTCGGAAACATTGCCAAACTCCTTGGGTTTTTCTTTACGTAGAGCGGTGGCTAAAGGCACCGATGGAGACCCCGGAAGGTGAGCTGATAGAACGGACAAAAGGAACGCCCCAAGGGGGAGTGGTGAGTCCACTGTTGGCGAACCTGTTTCTGCACTATGCGTTTGACCGGTGGGTGAGCGAAAATCTACCCGGTGTGCCGTTTTGTCGGTACTCCGATGATGGCGTTCTTCACTGTAAAAGCAAGATACAGGCAGAGCTGGTAAAGCGAAAGATTGGTGAGCGTTTTCGTGAGTGCGGATTAGAGTTACACCCTGATAAGACGCAAATAGTGTATTGCAGGGATAGCAATCGCAAGGACGAGCATCCAGTAAATCAGTTTACATTTCTTGGTTTTACCTTCTGTTCACGGGAAGCCAAGAAGAAAGATGGAACTTACTTTATTGGGTTTCTGCCGGGAGTAAGCCGGGATGCACTGCGACACATGCGGCAGACGATCAGAAGGTGGAAGCTACAGCTCAAAAACAGCTTGGAACTTGCGGATTTATCAGCACAGTTCAACCCGATACTGAGGGGATGGAAGAACTACTACACGCGATTTTACGGTTCAGCAATGGCTCCGGTTTGGCAACACATGAACTATTACTTGGCACACTGGATGATGAGAAAGTACAAGCAATTGAGTGGGCACAAAACCAGAGCAAGCAGAAAACTGCGACTTCTGGCGGAAGAGAATCCAAACTTATTTGCGCATTGGAAAGCGGGGTATACCTCGATGGCTAGATGATGGGAGCCGGATGAGCGGGGACGTTCCTGTCCGGATCTGCGAGGGGCTGGAGGTGAAATTCCTCCGGTCTACTCACCTCAAACATCAAGTCAGCAACGCTATATCGGAAGGAATAAACAGCAAAATCCAGTTAATAAAAGCAACTGCTCGAGGGTTTCGAGGCTTCGAAAGCTATCGAACAAGGATCCTCTTTTACTGTGGGAAACTGGATATGAAAATCTGAGGGTGCCGTAAAATGAAATTTCTTTTCCATTAAAATGCGCGAAGAGCCTTTTTTTGCAAGTAATGCTGTCTATAGGGGCGGCTTCCATGTTCATTATCCCCAACTGCCATTCCCCCTCCAACTGTTATAATAATAATTTGCACATCGTTTGTTGAATCGTCTCATATTTGCATTATTCTTTCCAAATATATACATTAACAATTGTTATGAATTTCTTTATATCCATTGCTCATCATCAAAAAAGGCTGAGGGAATAGACCCGGTGAAGCCTTGACAACCGACTCCGTTCAAAGACGGAACACGGTGACACATTCTTTTAAACGCGCTATTCATGAGTTTTCAGACTGATACGATTCACGCCGGAGTTGGCCCGGATAAGGCATATGGCGCCATTATGACTCCGATTTACCAGAGTTCAACCTTTGTTTTCGAGGATATCGGCAAACACAAGGGATTTGATTATACCCGCAGCGGAAACCCGACACGCAAGGCGCTCGAAGATAACCTTTGCGCTCTTGAAGGCTGCTCATTTGCTGTAGCGGTGACAACTGGCATGGCGGCGATTACCTCGACCCTCAATATCTTTAAATCCGGCGACGAGATTATTTGTACCGATGACTGCTATGGAGGCACATCACGACTGATGAAGACGGTTGAGGAGCACTTCGGTATCACAGTACATTTTGTCAATCTTCAGGATGCGGCAAATCTTCTGCCCTATGTGAATGAGAAGACAAAAGCGGTATGGGTTGAAACACCCTCCAATCCGCTGTTGAACCTGGTTGATATTGCCGCCGTGGGGGCACTTGCAAAAGAGAGGGGTTTGTTGACCATTGTGGACAATACCTTTCTTTCGCCTTATGGTCAGAAGCCTTTCGAGCTTGGAGCTGATATTGTAGTGCATTCAACAACGAAGTACCTCAATGGCCATTCTGATGTGGTTGGTGGAGCAGTGCTGTCGAATAGTGAAGAGCTCGATGCCCGTCTGAAGTTTATTGTCAATGCGCTTGGAACTTGCGCACAGCCCTTCGACTGCTGGCTGGTGCTTCGTGGTATCAAGACGCTGGTGGTGCGCATGAGGGAGCATGAGCGCAATGCACAGGCTGTGGCCGAGTTTCTTGAGCAGCATGGCAGAGTGAAGCGGGTTTTTTATCCCGGCCTTCCGGCTCATCCGCAGCATGAACTGGCTAAAAAACAGCAACGCTGTTTTGGAGGAATGGTCTCTTTCGAGCTTGATGGTGGCATTGAGGATGTCAACCGTGTGCTGAAGGGAACAAAGCTCTTTGCACTTGCTGAAAGCCTTGGCGGAGTTGAATCGCTGATTGAGCATCCGGCAACGATGAGCCATGCCTCAATGGATCGGGATCATCGCGAGGCGGCAGGGATAACTGATACGGTCATCAGGCTTTCGGTTGGTATTGAAGATTGCGATGACCTTATTGAGGATTTGCGGAGTGCACTTGGTTGAAGCTGATTTTTTCTAACCGGTGTGTATTGTTCGATGCGGTTCAGTACATTAAGGCATGAATACGCATCAAACAGTCCCGGTGGGAGGTTCCCCCTTTCCCTATACTCTGAAGGTGAGCCCGAGGGCAAAGTCTGCCCGTCTGAAGATGACGCCGCATGGTGGCCTTGTGGTGGTTGTTCCTCCGGGATTCGATAAAAAAAGGGTTGTGTCGCTCTTGCTTCAGCATGAGGAGTGGATAAAAAAAGTTACCGCAAAGTATGATGCCCACCGCCCAATAGCTCCGCCACATTCTGAAAACGGGCTGCCCGCCACGATTGTTTTTCCCGATTTTGCTGAATCGTGGTCGGTGGCTTACATGCATAACGGAATCGGGGAGGTAAAGATGGTTGAGCAACAAGGCAAAAGTCTGCTGGTTTCAGGTGATGTTGCCAACACCGCACTTACCTGCAAGCTGCTCTGTTCCTGGCTGAAGCACCGGGCTCAACTGCGCCTTCTTCCAGCACTTGAAAAGCTTGCTGCTGCGCACAATTTCAGTTATGACTCTTCCGGTATTCGCCTGCAGCACTCCCGATGGGGGAGTTGTTCTTCGCGCCGCTCGATTACCCTGAACAGCAAACTGCTTTTTCTGCCCGATCATCTTGTCCGCTACATTATGGTGCATGAGCTTTGCCATACGGTGCATATGAATCACTCCCGTGCCTTCTGGTCGCTGGTTCACGAGCACGACCCCTTGTACCGCAGCAACAATCTGGAAATGAAATGTGCATGGAAATATGTGCCACAATGGGTTTCTGTTCAGCCGTGAATCTTTTTGGGCCGGGTTGTAATGCAAATGCTGTAATCAGAATGGAATCGTTATATTGCTTTGATCTGATTTTGTGGTACCGTTAGCGATTCATTCCGCACCAACAAAGCGCTTTTTACGGCTAACAACGAATAACATCCCCGCATTTTGCAGATAGCCCGGTCCTTCCTCTTTGCAACAGGGAGAGTTCAGACCGTGGTGTTACAGGCGAGCGTGCCTGATGTGCAGAGCATTTCAGCCAGGTTCGTTCTCTCATAACGAACAGTTCAACAATTATATACCATATGGAATTCAAGTCATTAGAGATCATTGATCCAATCTTGCAGGCATTACAGGAAGAGGGGTATACGACTCCGACTCCGATACAGGCAGAAGCTATACCGATTATTTTACAAGGCACAGACTTGCTCGGATGTGCGCAGACAGGAACCGGAAAAACGGCTGCTTTTGCCATTCCTATCCTGCAATTACTGAGCGAAAACAAGGTTTATGATAAAAAACGAAAAATTCGGACGCTGATTGTTACTCCGACAAGGGAGCTCGCTATTCAGATCGGAGAGAGCTTCAACGCCTATGGCCGACATACTGGGTTGACCAATACGGTGATTTTTGGTGGTGTTAACCAGAACCCGCAAACGGCTGCATTGATACGGGGTGTTGATATCGTGATTGCTACACCAGGGCGACTGCTCGATCTCCTCAACCAGGGCTTTTTGAGTTTGCGTCATGTGGAGATACTTGTGCTTGACGAAGCCGATCGTATGCTCGACATGGGTTTTATCCATGATATTAAAAAAATCTTGGCCGTGGTTCCGAAACAGAAGCAGTCACTCTTCTTTTCTGCTACGATGCCGGCTGAAATTGTCAAGCTTGCCGCAACGATTTTGCATAACCCTTCGAAGGTTTCGGTGACGCCGGTTTCGTCAACGGTCGAGATTATCAATCAATCGATCTACTTTGTCGATAAAGGAAATAAAAACAGCCTGCTGGTCGATATTTTGCGGGATCAGGCGATCAAAACGGCGCTGGTTTTTACGCGCACAAAGCATGGAGCCGATAAAGTTGTGAAAATCCTCGAGAAGCATAACATCAAGGCAGAGGCGATCCATGGCAACAAGGCTCAAAATGCCCGTCAGCGGGCGCTCTTCAATTTCAAGGCACAAACGACGCGCGTTCTGGTGGCCACAGACATTGCTGCCCGTGGTATTGATGTTGATGATCTGGAGTATGTAATCAATTTTGAAATGCCCAATATTGCCGAAACATACGTCCATCGTATCGGACGAACGGGCCGGGCCGGGGCAAAAGGAACTGCATTGTCCTTCTGTGATGCTGAAGAGAAAGAGTACCTCCGTGATATTGAAAAGCTGATAGCCAAAAAAATTCCTGTCATTGACGACCACTCATTCCCGTTGATGGATCACAATCCTGTCAAAGCGCCCAAACAGCAGGGAAGAGGAAATTCAGGTCATCCTGCACCGAAACCCCTCGCAAAAAGCGCCTCCAAAAGGTGGTCAGAAAAGCCCCGAAACGGGCGATAGGGGCCTTGAGCCTGATTTCCGGCAGGGCTGTAAGAACGCATTGGTAGCTTGATCCGGAAAAGGTCTCTTTTCAGGGGGCAAGCAGCTTGAAGCCGGTGTTGGGATCATACAGACGCCTTGCCGTGCATTCAAGCAGTTCTGTCAGGATAATTTCCATCACCTGCCATACCTTTACACCGTTACGAATACAGCCCGTAACGGTGTTTTCCTCCCTGCCACATGCCATATGCATATGGAGAATCGGGTTACCATGATCATCAGGAAAAAGAGTTCCGCTGCCCGTGATTTCATGAGCGTCGTCAAGTTCATGAATCATGGGTTTTACGGGATTTGAGCGGCTTTCTCCGGGTCCGACCACAAGGAGAGTGCCCTTGTCAGCTCCTCCGACCGCAAAAAGGGTTGCACGCTCAATGCCATGATCCTTTACGAACTGCTCTATTCTCTCATGGACGATCTCTCCGTCTTCGAGCCTGATGACAAAAACTCTTCCCTGCTTTGCTTCTGTATATTTCATCGTTGTTGTTGCGTCTTGAAAAAAGGGCCGTAACAGAGGTTCATTTTTTCGTATACAATTTCTTCCCACCCCTCTTGGATCAGTGCATGCTCAGTTCTCAAAAAACTCAATCCGCAAGTTTTCATCTGCCTGTTCGCTCACGTTGTAGTGGCCTTTTTTGACAATGGAAAGTCCCTTTCTATCAGCCGCCGGAATGATGCTTTGCTCAACATCATCGGCAGTTTTTTTCAGGCAGCTCTGGTTGAAAAAGAGGTTCAGTGTGGGGCCTGTATTTGCGAACTGAAGCAAAAAATCATTGTCATTGACAAAAATGAGATCGTCATAGGCATAGGTTACTTCATGACCAAGCTCTTCGAGAAGCTGCATGACATTTCCGAGTGGGCGTTGTGAATGTTCCATAGTTCAATGCTTTTGTGTTGTACATGAAAAGTTTTTGTCATGAGGACATGAATTCATGTCACTCATGTTGATTGATGTTGTCATTTCCTCTTCATCATGAGGAGGAGTGAGATGGATCAGTTTCTTCAGTATCGTTGTATCGAATCCCTGAAGGTGATGGCCGCCAATTTTCATGAGCGGACGTTTGATTAAGAGAGGCTGCTGAATCATCATTGCGATCGCCTCTTCTCTTGTAAAGCTTTGAGGGTTGAGTTCGCCTGACTTTATCATTGGTGCTGCCGGATTAAAGCAGTCGGCTACCGGTTTATCCCCGAGATAGGCTGCAAGCTCCTCTTTCGACCAGGCATATTCAAGCAGATTGACGGTTTCAAGAGTATGGCCCGAAAGTTCAAGCATTGCCTTTTGTCGATTATTGTTCCTGCACCCTGGTTTTTCGTAAAAAAGTATGGTTGCCATGCTCCTGCCCTTTATCCGGATTTTTGAATAACAATTTGTGTTATATTAAGGAAAAAAACATAAATTACCTTAATAATTAATATAAAAATAGTTTTATTCGGTTATTAATTAAGGTGTAGGGTTGTTTTTTATAATTTACAACAGGAGGTGTCGTTATGGCTGAAAGTAACTTGCAGGCATGGGAAAAGGTTCTGGAATATGCTTCGATTCCGCTGCATGGAACCATGTCCAGAAAAATTCGGAAGGGAGTCAAGCTGCAGATTAACGAAGGTACCATCTATGAAGATGCTGTTCTTTTTATCAGCGATCTTTTTTTGAGGGTTACTTGTGAGGAGGATGGTGTCAGTGTGAATACCTATTATGATATGAAGGCGGTCTCAAGCATTCGCACCTACAGCAGCAAGGAATAGGACGGGATTATGCAGCCGTGAGGTATGGTGACAGGAAAGAGAAAGAGGCCAAAGGGCCCGCACCTCTCTCCTGTCCACCATTTTCAGTAGTTGTGGCATCAGCTCCTCTCAGTGAATGCCCCCATCATTTCCTTGTGATGGTTTGGCAGTTATTTCATTTCCCGCTGTACGGATGGTACGAAATTTTGCTGCCGTCCCATTTTTGGCAGGCCAAGAATCTCTCTTGCATGGTCGAGCGCATCGTCAATATTGCCGAAAATGTTCTCTTCTCCGATGTCATCGTAGAGTCCGTATTGCTGCAGGGCGAATAACGGTTGGGCGTGAACTCCTGAGAGGATCAGTCTCGTTTCGGTTTTTTTGCAATCCTTGAGGAGCTCTTTCATCATATTCAGTCCTGTGGCATCAATAGAAAGAACGCTGCGCATTCTGATGATCCGGATTTTGGGCGCCTTTTCAACAATGTGCATTGCCTCTCTGAACTTGCTGGCCGCACCAAAGAAAAATGGGCCGCTGATTTCAAAAACCTCAACACCATCAGGGACTTTCCTTGTCACGATGGTGTTTGGATCGTCCTCTTCATCGCGGTCTGTCAGTTCCTTTGTAATAACTCCAACGTTGGAGAGCTGTGCCATGCGTTGCATGAAGAGAATAACGGCAAGCAGCATCCCGATTTCAATGGCGAGCGTCAGGTCAAAAACAACGGTCAGACTGAAGGTGGTCAGCAGGACGATAACATCGCTTCGCGGGCTTTTGAGGAGCTGCTTGAATACCTTGATTTCGCTCATGTTCCAGGCTACAATAATAAGGATTGCTGCCAGCGCAGGCATTGGAATGAGTTTCGCCCACTTGCCGAAAAGCAGCATGATCAAAAGCAGTGTAATCGCGTGAACGATACCGGCGATAGGGGTTCTTCCGCCATTTTTAACATTGGTTGCTGTTCGCGCAATTGCTCCGGTAACCGGTATGCCGCCGAAAAGGGGAGTGATGATATTTGCAGCTCCTTGTGCGATTAACTCCATATTCGACTTGTGACGGCTGCCGATCATGCCATCAGCCACAACAGCCGAAAGCAGCGCTTCGATGGCGCCAAGCAGGGCAATGGTGGTTGCCGGCATGATGAGGTGCTGAATGGTCGCAAAATCAAATGAGGGGAGTGTCGGCGCTGGAATCATCGAGGGGATCTCTCCAAAACGGGATTCAATTGTGGCCACATCAAGGTGAAAGTATTGTACAATCACGGTTGTGGTGACAATTGCGATGAGTGAACCGGGAATTTTCCGTGATAGCTTCGGCCAGAACAGGATAATCAGCAGGGCAAGTGTGCCGATCATGAAACTTGCAAGGTCGAATGTCGGCAGGTTACGAGCGTAGGAGGACCATTTGCCGATAAAATCAGCCGGAACGATAGCGATGTCAAGACCGAGAAAATCCTTGACCTGGCTGGAAAAAATAATAACCGCAATACCGCTGGTAAAGCCCACAATAACCGGATAGGGGATAAACTTGATCAGCGAGCCGAACTGGGCAAAGCCCATAATCATGAGGATGATGCCTGACATGATTGTTGCCAGAACCAGCCCGTTAATGCCATATTGTTGAACAATTCCGTAAAGGATTACAATAAAAGCTCCTGTAGGGCCTCCTATCTGAACTCTGCTTCCGCCAAGAAAGGAGACAAGGAAGCCGCCGATAACTGCTGTGATAAGACCCTTTTCAGGGGAGACCCCGGAAGCTATGGCAAAAGCTATTGCCAGTGGAAGAGCAACAATGCCGACCATAATACCGGCAATGACATCCTTCATGATCCTGTCCGGGGTAAGTTCCGGCAGGATTGAAAATAATTTTGGTTTAAACATGTGTCGAGTGTCAAAAAAAGAAAATGAACAAATAGCCCTTTGCAGGCTTGGGTTTCTATATAATCTTTTTGTATTATTTTATCAATTGATAGCGCTTTTTCGTTAAAAAAACAGCCCTCGTGCACACTTTCATGAACCCATCTGATTCGCTGTGGCAACCGCTCTCCGATGAAGAGCTCGGAAGACTTGAGACTTTTCTTGCCTCTGACGCAACACCCGATGATTGTCTTTTTTCCCTTGAAATGCTTGATGGTTATATGACCGCCCTGGTTGTAGGGCCGGAGGTTGTTCAGCCGGAGGTATGGATTCCCTTTATCTGGGATCAGGAAAATGATAATGAGCCCTCTTTTTCTTCAGAAGCTGAAGCGATTGAGATAGAGGAGCTCCTTGTTCGTCATATGAACTCAATTGACCGGCAGTTTGATGAGGATCCCGATGAATTTTTTCCGGTCTTTGAGCAATTCGGTTATGCCGATGAGGAGGAGAAGAGAGTGGCTGTTGAAAACTGGTCGCTTGGATTTACCGTGGGTATGGAGTTGGCACATGCCTCATGGACATCTTTCATGGAAGATGAAGAGACGTCCCAGTTTGTGTTGCCAATCTTCCTTCTCGCTAAAATAACTGATGATTTTGAGGAGTTGACAGAAGAAGAGATGGACAACATGGCACTTCTGATGCCTGAATTTATTATCAAAATATACGAATACCTGCACCAGGCCTGACTCAAAACCCGTTTCCCGGACAACTCTTCGCCGCCATCACGTATGGGCAATTTTCCCGGGCGACTGCTTCCAATCTTTGGTATGAAGGTTTTGCAGGATATGATGGAAGAGCATTCTCAGTGTTGTATCGGGGCTGTTATTCCGCAATATGGTTCTTTGTCAAGAGCAGGAACAGGCCAGCCACAAGGTCAATGGGAATCCATATCTCTTTTGCAAGGTTGATTTCCATGACGGGATTGAAGAGAATAGCGAAAAGGGTGTATGCAAGGGGCAGTAACAGCACTCTTTTTCCGAAGTTCCTATAGGCACCCCAGGCAAAGGTTCCTGCGGCAACAACTCTCAGCAGCGAATAGAATTCCAGCGGAAGGGGAAGAACCGCGAGGAAGAGAAGCAGGGCTGTAATGTAGATGACGGGTACCGGCATGAGGGTTTTCTGGTTAACAGTATAAAAGCCAGACCGAACTTGCATTCTGTCTGGCTCAAGGGAAAAATGGCTTTAAAGCGAAAGGCTTAGTAGCGATCTCTTCTTGCTGGCCGTTCTTCACGGGGCTTTGCTTCGTTCACCTTTATGGTGCGGCCGTTCAAATCTTTCTCATTCATTGATTCGATGGCTTCACGAGCTTCACTTTCGTTAGGCATGTCGACAAATCCGAACCCCTTGGAACGGCCTGAAAATTTGTCGTTTATGATACTTGCGCTCTCGACCTGTCCGAATTCGGAGAAGGCATCACGCAGATCATCTTCAGTAACAGTGTAAGCCAAATTGCCAATGTAAATATTCATTGTTAGTTTCAGTATGCATGTGCATTGATAGAAAGAGATACCGTCAAGTAACCAAAGCACAAATTACTTGAATAGCGATCAGTCAACCATTGACTGATTTCTGTACCAAGTTTAACGTAATTATTCTTCATCTCAAACAGATAATTCATCCGGTGTCAAATTTTCATCATCGGGATCTCCTCTGCTCCATTTGTCTGTTTTGTTTTGATTTCTTGATAGATATATATACAATAAGGGAATATCTGCTTTGTTTGAAAATTGCTTCTCTTGGATAACGCGCTTTCTCTATGCATGAATTTGATTTTCTTGGTGAACTGGTGCTTATCGGAGCATTTGCTGTTGCCATTATTCTGATTTTCCAGCGGTTGAAAATTCCGCCGGTCATCGGGCTGATTTTTACGGGCATCCTCCTTGGTCCGTCAGGTATCGGTGCGGTTTATGATCAAAAAATGATTTCCACACTTGCTGAGCTTGGTGTTGTTCTCCTGTTGTTTACCATAGGGCTTGAATTTTCGCTCGATGATCTCAAAAAGCTGAAAACCATTGTGCTGGTTGGTGGCGTTGTTCAGATTCTTGTCACCGGTCTTGCAATCAGTTTTCTTGCTTACTGGTTTA
Source organism: Pelodictyon phaeoclathratiforme BU-1 (assembly GCF_000020645.1). GTDB lineage: Bacteria > Bacteroidota > Chlorobiia > Chlorobiales > Chlorobiaceae > Chlorobium > Chlorobium phaeoclathratiforme. Next base: position 2,186,668 of record NC_011060.1, on the reverse strand, counting down.
TGCTTTTCATCGGGCGTGGTATTTCCCTTTCAGCCGCACTCTTTCTCGGATTTACCTTTTCGGTCAGCAGTACGGCGATATGTCTGAAAATTCTGACTGATCGTGATGAACTGACTTTGCCACATGGTCGCATTGCCCTTGGAATTCTGATTTTTCAGGATATTGCGATTGTTCCCCTGATGATTGGTATCAATTTTTTAAATCCTGATGCTTCGCCCTCTTTTGCGATAGTGGCCAATAAAATTGGGGTCATCGTGCTTTTTGCCAGCGGGATTTTTATCGGCTTCAGGCTTCTAATGCCTAAAATGGTGCATCTTATAGCATCTCTGCATGCCAGGGAGGTCTTGGTTATCGGGGCGCTTGTTATCTGTTTCGGGGCAGCCTATCTCACCTCCCTGGCAGGTTTGTCGCTTGCACTCGGCTCATTTGTTGCGGGTATGGTGATTGCGAGTACCGATGAAAGTCATCAGATAAGCGTGACGATTGATCCTTTTCGTGAGGCGTTCAGCAGCATTTTTTTTATATCCGTTGGTCTTCTGCTTGACGTCAAGATGATTAATCTGCCTCTTTTTGTGGCAATTGCCCTTGTTGTGCTTCTTGTCAAAGGGCTTCTTGTTGCAGGGGTATCACTTTTTCTTGGCAACTCTCCGAGGGTCAGCATGATGGCTGGTATGGCACTTGCACAGATAGGGGAGTTCTCTTTTGTGCTGGCAGAGAGTGGTCTGAAGAACAGTGTTATCAACCATGAGGTATTTCAGGCCATGCTTGCCATTATTGTGGTAACGATGATTGTCACTCCAGCCATGATAGCCATTGCTCCAAAGTTTGCCGACCAGATGGCACCGGCACTTGGTTTTATTCCTCTTGTATCCAGGTACTCTTCTGCACCTTCCGTGCGCCCTCCCGATAGCACGATTATCTGCGCAGGAGAGATTCATGCCGCAATTGTCGGTTTTGGTATCAATGGCCAGAATGTTGCAGCAGTGCTTCACGCGACCAATATTTCCTATTCCGTGCTTGAAATAGACCGGGAAATGGTTAAAGTTATGAGAAGAAAGGGTGAACCGATCTATTATGGCGACTGTACGGAAAAAAAAGCGCTGATTCGCGCAGGGATTGACCATGCGCGTGCTGTTGTGCTTGGTATTTCAGATACTACAGCAGTCCGTAATAGTATTGCGATGATTCGTGACATCAATAACAAAGCCTTTATTATTGTCAGGGCAAGAACTCTCGATGATGTAGCAGCGCTCTACAAGGCTGGTGCCGATGTCGTGGTAACAGAAAAGTTTGAAACATCCATTCAGATTTTTTCACAGCTTCTCAACCACTTTACGGTTGATCCGGAACTGATTCTCGAACAGCAGGAAATTATTCGACGTGAATGTGAAAAGATTTTTCTGCGCGGGAACATTCCTCTCGTTTAAAAAACCTGATGTGGCACTTTTTTGCGCAAGCATCCGAGGCCATGATGCGGGAGCTTTTTTTCCCATCAAGGTAATTTTTTTCTTATATTTACGGATATAATTGGGACCAGATCTCAACTCACCATTCAGATGATACGTGTTATGGCATATCCAGCGTCATCCCCCACACAAAAATTTGTCCGTTACCGCAAGGAGCTTCTTGATCTTCAGGCATCTCAGGACAATGCTGCGGCAAAACGTGCAACCTACGAGCTTTCCTTAATGGAGCAGAGCTTTTTTATTGAGCTGAACGGCATTGTTCATCATTATCATGATTCAGGTCCCAGGGATGCGGCACAAACGGTCGTGCTGATTCATGGATGGGATTGCTGGTGGATGTGGTGGCATCATGTGATCCACTATCTCAACAAAAGGGGAATACGCACCATAGCCTATGATATGCGTGGACATGGATGGTCAGACAATGACCCGAATAACCACTATCATATCGATTTTTTTGCTCATGATCTGGATGAACTGGCGACCAAACTTGCACTTGATAAATTTCATATAGCGGCATTTTCTTTTGGCCCTTTCGTCGCCCTCGATTATGTCCGTGTTCATCCCGAACGAGTGGTGTCGATGACTTTTTTCAATTTCGGGTACCTGCCGAACAGTGCCTTTATTCAGGCATTTGCGACCAATACGATTACGTTTGTTTTCAATAATCTTTTGCGCAAACTGACCTGGTGGCTTCCAGCCTATATGTTTGCTCGCTTTGTTCTTGCGAAGAACACGATTTTACTGCACGATATTCTTATTGGATTTAAAAGTCTCGGTTTGTGTGCACCGGAAGCTATCGATCAGACAACCCGTCATATAACCTCATTTAAAACGACAGACTCCGTGCCAGAGATGGTCAAGTCTGTTAGTATGCCTATTCTGTTTGTGGCAGGTGAGGGCGATACGATCATGACCTGTGAAAATACAAAGAAACTGGTGGAGCTTACCCACAAAGGTACCTATGTTGAAGTGCCTGAATGTGGTCATCTGATTACCGTTGAATTGCCGGAAACAGCATCTGCGCTTATTTTGGGACAGGTAATCGCAACCACGGCCTCTTAGAAAACGGTTTTGCGAACTGCCTGGATAAATGCTTTTATTTTAACAGGATCCTTTATGCCAGGCTCGCATTCCACACCGCTTGCTGTATCGACTCCATAGGGCTGAAGAGAGCGGATCGCTTCGCCGATGTTGCTCTCATTCAGTCCCCCGGCCAGTATCGGATAACAGGAGTCTCCAAGCGCATTGAAGATACGGGTGGCAAGGGATGCTCTGATCGTTTCCCCTGTTCCGCCCGCCATATCGGGTCGGTAAGCATCGAAGAGAAAGGCGTTTATCCCGCTTTTTTCTGCAAACGCAAAAACCTCCTCTACTGCAAAATTTTCTTCAGGCCGAAAGACTTTTATCACCTTTGCCTCAGTAATGGCTCGTGCATCTTCCGGGCTGTATTGCTCGCTGTGCAATTGCGCTATCTGGAGCTTGCAGAAACGGCAGATGGCATTAATCTCTTCAGGCGACTGATCAACGAAGATACCTGTCGATGCCACAAAGGGTGGTAGTTTCTCGATAATCTCCTTCGCTCGTTCAGGAGTTATTGCCCGTGGGCTCAGGCTGCTGAAATTGAAGCCAAGAGCATCCGCACCAGCCCGGCAGCTCTCAAGGGCATCCGACAGCCGGGTTATTCCACAAATTTTTATTTTTGTCATTGCGCTTTCATCATTGTTATGTCGAAAAAAACGTAAGGGCTGGGTTGCTTTGAAATAACCTGATCTCTATATGAAAACATCGTAAGGGCGGGGTTACCCCGCCCCTACCTGTAACAATACCTCAACCTCAATGTGCATCTCCTGCCCTGAACCTGACGTCTTCGGTAACTTGTTGCGATTGTCTCATATTGTACGTATATTTAAGGCCGGATACAATTGCATTTGTATGCCGTCACAGAGTGGGGCGTCGCCAAGTGGTAAGGCATCGGCCTTTGGAGCCGACATCCGCAGGTTCGAATCCTGCCGCCCCAGCAAACAAAAAAGGCAACCTTTCATGGGGTTGCCTTTTTTGTTGATCAGTCATACCTCCGCCAAATCTTAATAGCGGTAATGTTCTGGTTTGTATGGCCCATCCAATGGAACGCCGATGTATGCAGCCTGCTCATCAGAAAGTCTGGTGAGTTTTACGCCGAGTTGTTCAAGGTGCAGTCTTGCCACCTCTTCATCAAGCTCTTTCGGCAGACGGTAAACACCAACAGCATAATCCTTTGTCCAGAGTTCAATTTGTGCCAGAGTCTGGTTGGTAAAGGAGTTGCTCATCACAAACGAAGGGTGTCCGGTTGCGCATCCAAGATTGACAAGGCGTCCTTCTGCAAGCAGATAGATGCAGTTGCCGTTCTCGAAGGTATATTTGTCGACCTGTGGCTTGATATTGAGCCTTGTTGCTCCTGCATAGGCATAGAGCTGCTCAACCTGTATCTCGTTGTCGAAGTGGCCGATGTTGCAGACAATGGCTTCATCCTTCATCTGCTTCATGTGCTCAAGCGTAATCACATCCTTGTTGCCCGTTGTGGTGACAAAGATATTTCCTTCCTTGACTGCTTCGTCCATGGTGGAAACCTCATAGCCTTCCATGGCTGCCTGCAGAGCACAGATCGGATCAATTTCCGTCACAATTACCCGTGCTCCATACGCACGCATTGAACGTGCTGAGCCTTTGCCCACATCGCCATAACCAAGCACCACAACTACTTTGCCGGCAACCATGACGTCGGTTGCACGTTTGATACCGTCAGCAAGTGATTCACGGCATCCGTAGAGGTTGTCAAATTTTGACTTGGTGACCGAGTCGTTGACGTTGATGGCAGGGAAGAGCAGTTCGCCTTTCTCCATCATCTGGTAGAGGCGGTGAACACCGGTGGTGGTCTCTTCCGAAACGCCCTTCATTTCTGCGGCAACCTTGTGCCAGCGTTGGCTGTCTTCTGCAAAGACCTCTCTGAACTGCTGATAGAGCGCTTTTTCTTCCAGATTGGCTGGAGCTTTTTCGAGCAGTTCAGGGTTATTCTCGATTTTGTAGCCGAGGATGATCATAAGGGTAGCGTCACCACCATCGTCGACAATGAGGTTCGGTCCTTTTCCGCCTTCAAACTCAAGGATCTGGCGGGTGCACCACCAGTACTCTTCAAGGGTTTCGCCTTTCCACGCAAAAACCGGCACGCCGCTCTTTGCAATAGCTGCTGCAGCATGATCCTGCGTTGAAAAGATATTGCAGCTTGCCCAGCGAACCTCGGCTCCGAGTTCCACAAGGGTTTCAATCAGCACCGCAGTCTGGATGGTCATATGCAGGGAACCGGCAATACGAGCGCCCTTCAACGGGTATTGACCCGCATATTTGCGTCTGGTGGCCATAAGACCCGGCATCTCTTTTTCAGCGACATCAATCTCCTTGCGTCCCCATTCTGCAAGGGAGAGATCCGCCACTTTATAATCAAGCACTTCTGTGAGTGTTGTCATATTGTCATCTTGTTTTAAAAATGTTGCAATTGCTCAGGCCAGGTTGAGGGCTGATTTCAGTTCACCAACTTTTTCTGTCTTTTCCCAAGGGAAGATATCACGACCGAAATGGCCATAAGCTGCGGTCTGCTGATAGCACCAACCCTCTGGTTTGTTGAGGCTGAATCGTTTGATGATGGCTGCAGGACGAAGATCGAAGATCAGTTCGGCTTTTTCCTGGATCTGGGCATCGTTGAGTCCGTGTTTTGCCGTGTCGTGGGTATTGATATAGATCGATACCGGACGGGCAACACCGATGGCATAGGAGACCTGAACGGTGCATTTGTCGGCAAGGCCAGCAGCGACAATGTTCTTTGCAACGTGACGGGCTGCATAGGCTGCACTGCGGTCAACCTTGGAAGGATCTTTACCGCTGAATGCACCACCGCCGTGGGGAGCAGCGCCACCATAGGTATCAACAATGATCTTGCGTCCGGTCAGGCCGGTATCGCCGTGTGGTCCACCGATGACAAAGCGTCCGGTCGGGTTGATGTGAAACTTGGTGTTTTCATCAATCAGGTCAGCAGGGATGACCACCTTAATAACATTTTCGATAATGTCATTTTTGATCACTTCCTGCCAGGCTGCTTCGCTGACGCCTTCAGGTTCCGGATCGTGCTGGGTTGAAACAACGACAGCATCAACACGTTTGACAACTTCATTCTCATATTCAAGGGTGACCTGGCTTTTTGCATCAGGACGAAGGTAGGTCATGATTTTGCCCTCCTTGCGGATTTCGGCAAGTTTTTTCATCAAATGCTGGGCAAACTGGATAGCTGCCGGCATCAGTACCGGAGTTTCAGTGCATGCATAGCCGAACATCATGCCCTGATCGCCTGCGCCAACACGGTCAAACTCGTCAGCAATCTCTTCCTTGCGGTCAACGCCGCGATTGATATCAGGTGACTGGCTGTGGAGCGCTGAAAGCACACCGCAGGAGTTTGCCTCAAACATGTACTCACTCTTGGTGTAGCCGATTTCGGTGACAACCTTGCGTGCTATGGTCTGGATATCAACAATTCCTTTCGTTGTAACTTCACCGCCGACAATAACCTGACCGGTTGTGACAAAGGTTTCACAGGCAACGCGTGAACTGGAGTCCTGGCGGAGAAAATCATCAAGTACAGCATCGGAAATCTGATCGGCAACCTTGTCCGGGTGTCCTTCTGAGACGGATTCTGAGGTAAAGAAATACCTTGTTTGTGACATGTTCTGATAAGGTTTTGGTTAAACGAATGAGTGTAACAACAGAAAAAAATGAACAGCAAGAACAAAAATAATTGAACCAAAGGAAAGTTTTTCAGTGAGAGGATGCCACAAAGAGATGACCTGGGACACGGAAAAACTTCCAGCAGACCCTGGGGAAACAACCCCTGTTGAGAGCCTGCGACACCGTGTCCATAGGTAATGGGGATGTCGATGAAAAAGAGAGCACAAATGTAAACATTCGCCCTCTTCTATGCAAAAAATCTCTTATCCAACCCGTATTTCTGAGTAGTCTCCGATATTGATTTCCTGTGAACTTCCTGTAATGAAGGCGTTGTTGCCGACGATCGAGTGATCGAGCATGATATGGGCGACCCGTGCGTTATAGCCGATAATTGAATTTCTGATAATGACATTGGTAATTACAGCCTGTTCACCGATGGTTGTATAGGGGCCGATAATGGCATTTTCAAGTACCGCACTGTCTGCGATAAAGACCGGATCGTTGATGATGCAGCCGGGAAAGGTTTTTGTCGCGACGTTGTTTTTGAGAAGAATCTCATTTGTGGCGAGCAGTGTTTCAGGCTTGCCACAGTCATACCAGCCGTGAACCGGGAAGGTGGTGAATGGTTCTCCCCCTTCAATCATAAACTGCAGGGCGTCGGTGAGCTGGTATTCTCCTTTTGTTCTGATTCCATTGTCAATCAGGTGATCGATACTCGCAAAGAGTGAGCCAGCTCGCTGGAGGAAATAGAGGCCCACAATGGCAAGGTTGCTGACGGGCGTGTCAGGTTTTTCAACCAGTTTCAGAATTTTTTCTCCATCGGTTACAGCAACCCCGAATCGTCTTGGGTCTTCAACCTCTTTGACACCAAGGGTTGAAACAGGGCTTTTCAGTACCGATTCAAGATCAACATCAAAAATAGTGTCACCGAGAATAATGAATAATGGTTCATCCTTGATAATATAGGGTTTGCACATCCAGATGGCATGGGCAAGTCCGAGGAGTTCGGTCTGGGTGACAAAGGTGAACTTGATGCTGTAATGGGCTCTCAGCCACTTTTCAACCATGTCTCCAAGGTAGCCGACAATGACGATGGCTTCGTCAATACCTGACGCGATAAGCTTGTCCATGATATGGCCGATAATGGGTTTTCCGGCCACGTTGAGTAACACCTTCGGATGAGAAAAAGTGTGAGGGCGTAAACGGGTACCTACCCCTGCAACAGGAATGATTGCCTTCATGTTTCCTCAAAGATTTTGGTTGTAAAATCAAGCATATGAACCACACTATCCCATGTTACAAAAAAGCATGATGAAATTAAATACTCCAATTGCTCTCAGAGGGCTGTTAAATAAAGAAATCAGTTGTATTTTATGACTTCGCAGTCGTTTTTCCCCCTATTTTATTTTGATGGCTGCTCTCGGTGCACTTTGTAGCAGGGGATGCGCAGGAACAATTTTATTCAACACGTGTGTCATGGCAGTGAGGTACAAGAGAGTTTTCAAGCAGTCCGGGGTTATTCCAGTCCTCGATAATCGGCTTGTGCTTATTACTTCCAGAAAATCGGAACGCTGGATCATTCCAAAGGGATATGTCGAAAAAGGGTTGACACCTGCCGAGTCGGCTGCAAAAGAGGCCTATGAGGAAGCTGGGCTGATCGGTGTTGTTCATCACAAAGAGGCTGGCCAGTATCGGTACAGCAAGTTTGGAAAACTCTTTTCGGTTCAGGTTTATCCTCTTTTTATTGAGACCATGCTTGATGAATGGGATGAAATGCATGACCGCCGACGAAAGCTTGTTACTCCATCTGAGGCAATTGAAATGGTTTGCCATGAAGATCTCCGCCGTATCATTGCGGATTTTTTTCTGAATAATTTTTAGGAGTATCGGAAATATTTTTTTGTAATTAATGTTCTTGTGCTATATTGGGCCTTCCGTTAAAAAACGGGGTGTGGCGCAGTTGGTAGCGTGCCTGCTTTGGGAGCAGGAGGCCCCGAGTTCGAGTCTCGGCACCCCGACAGGAAACAGGTCTGACAATTGAATGCTGTGCCCGTAGCTCAATGGATAGAGCATCAGCCTTCTAAGCTGAGGGTTACTGGTTCGAGTCCAGTCGGGCGCACAAGAAAAAGTCCGTAAGTTTTAAACGGTGATTGTAGCTCAGTTGGTTAGAGCGCCAGGTTGTGGCCCTGGAGGCCGGGGGTTCGAGTCCCCTCATTCACCCATATAAGGCCCCATCGACTAGTGGTTAGGTCATCACCCTTTCAAGGTGGTAGCACGGGTTCGAATCCCGTTGGGGTCACTCTAAAAGCTCTGTTCTTTGCCGGTACAGGGCTTTTTTTAATCCATGAAAGCCAGATTTCCTTCTCCTTATGAAAATATCTGTCAGTTGGCTCAAAGGTTTTCTTCCCTCCTTTTCTTCCGATACGCTGTCACTTGTTGAAAAACTGACCTTTCTCGGCTTTGAGGTGGAGGAGGTTCAGGAGCCCTCCCTTCCAGATGATCTTGTTGTTGTGGGACGAATAGAAGAGGTGGTGCAGCATCCCAATGCTGAACGCCTGACTATTTGCCGGGTTGATGTCGGTCGTGAAGAGCCTCTTCAGATTGTGTGCGGCGCTCCGAATGTCAAAGCAGGAATGGTTGTTCCTGTAGCGACACTCAAAGCAAAACTGACCGCTTCTGATGGCCAGACCATCACCATCAAGCCCTCGAAAATACGCGGTGAACGCTCGTTCGGCATGATTTGTGCCGCTGACGAACTTGGGCTCTCTGATGACCATTCAGGCGTTATGGAGCTTGACTCTTCATGCCGGATCGGTGAGCCTGTAGCCCGTTATTTTGATGGCGATGTCGTGCTTGATATTGCCGTGACACCAAACAGGCCCGACGTTCTCTCCCATCTCGGAATAGCACGGGAGCTTGCAGGAGGTGAAGAGATACACTATCCGGAACAGAACGCAGTACCATTTGTACAAACTGGGACGCTTGTTGATGTTCTGGATGCTGTCGCCTGCCCCTATTACACGGGTGTGGTCATAAGAGGGATAACGGTTGCCGAGTCTCCTGCATGGCTTCGAAAAAAGCTTGAAAGTATTGGTTTGAGGCCGAAAAACAACATCGTTGATATCACCAACTATATTCTTCACGGGTTGGGCCAGCCCCTTCATGCCTTCGATCTTCAAAAGCTTGCCGGTGAGCGGGTTGTAGTGCGGAGTGATGTGCGTGGGGAATTTGTTGCCATCAATCAGCAATCCTTCCAGGTTGAGCCCGGTATGCCGGTTATCTGTGACAGCCAGAAGCCAGTGGCTCTTGCCGGCGTTATGGGAGGACTTGAGTCAGCCGTAAGTGACGCCACAACCGATATTCTGCTTGAGTCAGCCTGGTTTGATCCCTCTATGATCCGGAAATCGGCAAAAAAAGCTGCGATCTCTTCGGATGCCTCATACCGTTACGAGCGGGGTATCGACCCCCGGAATGTCAGACGGTCGGCAGAGTGCGCCGTAGCATTGATTCTGGAGCTTGCCGGAGGCCGTATTGAAGAGGCTCAGGAGTGGGGTTCAGTGCCGGCTGAATTGCGTCGCGTAGCCCTGAGAGCTGATCGGGTCAACGCCTTGCTTGGCAGTTCGATAGCCGCAGGCGAAATGGTGGCGATGCTCCAGCGGATTGGATTCAGGACTGACGAAACCGAAGGGGAATCAATCACCTTCGAGGTGCCTTCCTGCAGGGTCGATGTTTCAGGGGAGATCGATCTTGTCGAGGAGATTGCCCGCCTCTATGGTTACGACAATATTCAGCCTTCTGCCCAGATGGCGACCATCTATCCACAGTCGCGCAAGTTCCCGGAGTTTTTCCCGGATTTTCTCCGCTCTCTCATGGTCGGCTTGCATTTCCGCGAAATTCTCACCAATCCGCTTGTGAAAAGAGAAGAGGCCGCTCTGTTCAGCGACAAGCTTGTTGGTGTGCTTAATCCTATCAGTGAGGGGCTTGAAGTACTTCGTCCCGCGCTTGTTCCCGGATTTCTGAAGGTTATAAGCCATAATATCAGGCATGGAAACCGGGATCTTCAACTCTTTGAGGTAGCCAGGGGATTTCAAAGTCTCGCAGCAGGTGAGTGCAGGAGTGAGTCGCCGCTTGATGCTTACAGTGAACAGGAATATCTTGTTCTTGCCATCACTGGCAGTCGTTTCCCGAGAATCTGGAACCAGTCGTCAGAAAAGGTTGATTTTTACGATCTTATGGGCGCTGTCGAGATGCTGCTCGAGAAGCTGAATTTGCTTGATAAATCAGTGGTGAATATTTATAATGAAAACACTGTCAGCATTGATGTACAGTTGACAGAAAAGGGAAGAAGTTGCTCGTACAGGGCAGGTGTTGTACAGCGACTCGATTCAAACCTCTTGGGCAAATTTGATATTGGACAGGATGTTTATATAGCGGAACTTGACGCGGCAGCTCTCGAAAGCTGTTTCAGTTCAGGTGTCACCTATGAGCCGCCTTCCAGATTTCCGGTTGTTCAGAGGGATATATCGCTTGTTCTGCCTCCTGATGTTACTGTTCAGTCACTTGTTGAATTGGTTCGTTCAAGTGACTCCCTGATCAGGGGTGTCTCTGTTTTTGATCTTTTCGAGCGTACCCGTGAGGATGGCGGAGAGCGTAGCGTTGCACTCTCTCTTGAAATTGCAGATCATGCAGGGACGCTACAGGATGAAAGAATCAGCGATATTCTTTCTAAAGTCGGCAGTAATGCCGCGAGTAAGCTTGGTGCGGTTATTCGACAAGTCTGATACTCTTTGTCTCTATGCAAGATTTTGATGGGCAAAATATGACAGGTGATGTCAGCCTCCTTGAGAAAAATATTGAACTCCTTGTTGCCCGGTTAACGGATTGCCAACAGGAGAATGATGTGTTGCGATCTGAACTCTCAAGTCTGGAGAATATTTTGAGAAACTATAAGTTGCCCGGAACTCTCGGATCTTCTGCCGTTGATGTATGCGGCACTCCCGCAGGAGCGCTTGGTTATGCGGAAAAAGTGCAGGTGAAACAGAAACTGGTTCTGATTTTGCAAAAAATAGAGATGGAGCTCAGAAATAATCAGGCCTTGTCGTAAAGAGATGGAAAAAATTGATGTAAATGTTTATGGTTACAGCTATCCCTTAAAGGTTGACCGACGGGAAGTGACCGAAAAAGCGGCCCGTGATGTTGATGGGGTGATGCGGCTTTTTGCCGAAAAGGCACCGACATTCGAGCCAGTAAAGCTGGCGGTGCTTGCGGCAATTTCGTTTGCCGAAAAAAAAGTCGAACTTGAAGAGGAGATGGCGTTGCTGAGGCAGAACATTGCCAGACTGAATGTTTTTATCGGGCAAAATCTGCAATAAACCGTTACATTGAGAAGAAATATCCGCACCGTTTGATTGGGGTGTCTGTAAGTAAAAGAACTAACATCAAAAAACAGGGAACCAAACTCTTCTTTTTGATTGCAGGCCTTGTTGAAAGTACCTGACCTTTTTCGGGTCAGGCGTTTCAAGAACAGTGGAAACATTGTTCCATTGGAAGCAAAAAATCTGAAGGAGGTGCCCACCGTGTATAACGGGTTCTTGGATCTTACGCGCCTCGTTCATGGTGCGGTTTTTTTGTTTAAAACGGTGCCTCATCTTTAAGTATGAGAGCATGAAAATGGAGGTAGTTTAATGGGAATAGTCATAAACCTGTTTTTGATTGTTTTTGCTTCAGTGATTTTTTTTGCAGCAGGTTTTTTGGTTGGACGTTACTTTCTTGAGCGGATCGGTACAACCAAGGTGCTTGAAGCAGAAGAACGTGCGGTTCAGATAGTGCAGGAGGCACAGAAGGAGGCCAACGAGTACAAGGAACTGAAAGTCAGCGAAGTAAACCAGGAGTGGAAAAAGAAGCGTCGGGAGTTTGATCAGGAAGTTGTTATCAAAAACAACAAGTACACCCAGTTGCAGAAGCAGACACAACAGAAGGAGGCTCAACTGAAAAAACAGAGCCAGGATGTCAAGGATCTTGAGCGCAAACTTCAGGATCAGCGCAAGGAGATTGATCAGGTATCTGCGTCGCTCACCCTTCGTTCCACAGAGCTTGAGCGCATCATTGTTGAGCAGAACCAGCGTCTTGAAAGCATCAGCAACCTGCAGGCTGAAGAGGCTCGCCAGATGTTGATCGACAATATGGTGGCAAAGGCAAAAGAGGAAGCGACCGAGACCATTCACCAGATACACGAAGAGGCTGAGCAGAAAGCAGGTCGCCTGGCCGAAAAAACACTCCTGACCGCCATTCAGCGCATCTCTTTCGAGCAGGCTACCGAAAACGCCCTTTCCGTTGTTCATATCCAGAGCGATGAACTCAAGGGTCGCATCATTGGCCGTGAAGGTCGCAATATCAAGGCATTTGAAAATGCTACCGGAGTTGATATCATTGTTGATGATACACCTGAGGTCGTTATTCTCTCCTGCTTTGATCCCCTTCGTCGAGAACTTGCCAAACTGACTCTCCAGAAGCTTCTTGTCGACGGTATCATCCATCCTGTGGCTATCGAAAAAGCCTATGAAGATGCGAAAAAAGAGATTGATGATGTCATCATCAGCGCCGGTGAAGAGGCGCTTTCATCGCTGCAGATTCCCGATATGCCTGCCGAGATTGTCTCACTTATCGGTAAAATGAAGTTTCATACCGTCTATGGTCAAAACCTCCTGCAGCACAGTCGTGAAGTTGCCATGTTAGCCGGTCTTATGGCTTCAGAACTCAAGCTTGATGTCCGACTTGCCAAACGTGCCGGTCTTTTGCACGATATTGGTCTTGTGCTGCCGGAAGGCGACGAGCCCCATGCCATTACCGCCATGAATTATCTCAAAAAGTTCAACGAATCCCACATTGTACTCAATGCGATTGCTGCCCATCACGGCGATGTAAACAAAGAGTCTCCTCTTGCCGATCTCGTTGATGCCGCCAACACCATTTCGCTTTCGCGACCGGGAGCTCGTGGTGCGGTAACGGCTGACGGCAATGTCAAGCGTCTTGAAAGTCTCGAAGAGATCGCCAAAGGATTTCCGGGGGTTCTGAAAACCTATGCCCTGCAGGCAGGACGAGAGATCAGAGTGATTGTTGAAGGCGATAATGTGAGTGATTCACAGGCAGATGTGCTTGCCCATGATATTGCACACAAAATTGAATCCGAAGCACAATATCCTGGACAGATCAAAGTATCCATCATCCGCGAAAAACGCTCAATTGCTTACGCGAAATAAGCGGGATTAACAGCTACAAGATTGTTCCCCGAAAAAGGCAATCAGAAAAGAGAAAAGGGCTACCTGAAGAGGCAGCCCTTTTGCATTGGAGGAGAAATGAGAGGCGAAAGCTAAATTTGTCCTTTGGTCGAAGGAATTTCTGTACCGGTTATGGCAACAGCCGCTTTCATCGCATAGGCAAACGCTTTGAACAGCGCCTCTATCTTGTGGTGCGTATTCTCTCCCTCAAGGATTGAGAGATGGATATTGGCCTTCAATGTCCCGGCAAGCGAGATAAAGAAATGCTCCACCATCTCTGTTGAAAAGCCCTGAATGACCGGACGATTAAATTTTGCATTGAAAACGCAATAACTTCTTCCTCCCAGGTCAAGGGCACACTGCGCCAGAGCTTCATCCATCGGGATGATTGCCCAGCCATAGCGCCCAATTCCCCGCTTGTTGCCAAGCGCTTCAGCAATGGTGCTTCCAAGAACAAGAGCAATGTCTTCCACGCTGTGATGATCATCAACATCAAGATCTCCCCGGCACTCCAGCTCAAGGTCAAAGCCGGAATGTTTACAGAAATTGGTCAGCATATGATCAAGAAAGAGTACTCCCGAGTTGACCGAGCTGGTTCCGGAGCCATCAAGCGTGACCGTTATCGTGATATCGGTCTCATGTGTTGTTCTGCTTGCCGTTGCTGAACGGGCAGCCCTTTTGATTTCTTCTGGCATATTGGATTGGTTATCGGATAAATTTGTTAAAAAGGTAAAGAAAAAGCGTGAGCAGCAGAGAGAGCAGCACGGATGTGCCAAGAGGAAAATAAAACCGGAAATTATCCCGTTCTATCTTGATGTCGAGAGGAAGATTGCCAAACCAGTTGAACCAGTTCCACGAGCCTGACTTCTCGGAAGCCATCATGAAAAGACCGAAAACAACGATGGCAAGGCCTGTTATCACAACTATTTTGGCAGCATCAGCCATCGCGATTTGGATATTTTTTAAAAGTTGCTAAATTAAGGCCTTCTTCATGTGAAGATACGATATTTGCAAATTTATTAAAGCGGCTGGAAATGCATGTTTTCATTGTCATTGTCGGTTTACTTGCATCGATTCTGCTGATAGGGGTTATTTTATTACAGAGCCCTAAAAGTGGCAGTGGTTTGACAGGTGGTATTGCAAGCCTTGGCACCGTTCAGACGCTTGGCGTAAGAAGGACTGGTGATTTTTTAAGCAAGATGACGGCTATTCTTGCAGCAACCGTGATGCTGCTCTGTTTTGTCGCCGCATTTACGCTTCCAGGAAGAACTGTGAAAGAGGCACCTGAAGGTAGTATGCAGCAGAATGTTCCTGCAATGCCAGCGCCATCGGCAAACAAAGTGCCCTCCGCACCTGTTTCTCCGGCACCCGTGATTCCTGCGCTGCCGGCAAAATAGATTTTCTGCACCCGTGGCTCAATGGTAGAGCAATTGACTCTTAATCAATGGGTTGGAGGTTCGAGTCCTCCCGGGTGCACCATAACAAATAAAGACTTGCAGGTTTCGGCTTGCAAGTCTTTATTGTTTCTATGGCTCCGGTGGGTGCATTCAATTGTGTACAGGCTTTCCGTTTCAGCAAAATATATTTTGTGTTTTTATGAAATTCCTTGTTTTGGGAAACAAAAAAGCGGCCATCGACGACTTCGTGAGTGCCGCCAGACTTGGAGAATCGAAGGCAAAAAAATGGCTGAAAAGCAGCGGGTACAAATGGTAAGCCAAGCTGTTATTGCTGCAGGGGATTGTATTGTCAAGCCAGAGTACACCTTTGAAGGCTCTTCGGGTTTCTTTCCTGAGGAGCTGACTGACTGTCAGGGATTGCACATGTTATCACTCCTCTTTTTTTTCTGATGATTTGATTTTGACCGGTTTGCAAAGATATTTTTTCTTTGTTGCCACTCTTGCGCACTTGCCGCAAAGATAGTGGGGCTTGGCAACCAGCTTCATGATCGTATCCATGTTTTCTTCCATATCGTGCTTGTCAAGCTTGCACAAGGTTTTTTTGATCATACTGTTCATCTCCAGAGTATCGTTCGCAGGTTAATATCGTACAGCATTTTGGTTAATAATACTGAAATCAAGGTGTTACACGGCTGACAAAAGGAAAGGCATCTCCGGGGGTTCGTTTTTTCATCGTTAAGGCTTTGAACCATACCGTTAATGCTTCTGAGATATTCATCATCGCTTATATAATCGGATTGTTCAAGTATTTCTTAAGACGTCTGAAACTGTCCAGCCTCGTTGACCCACCTTCCTCTCACCACCCCGACACCACAAACCACACACCCGTAGCAATCATAATCAGGCTGGCCACCCGGTAAAACCATTTTCGAGTTTTGTTGCTGATGCTGTTCACCACTTTCCCGACAAGAATCAGCGCTGGTGCAGTGCCGATGCCGAAGAGCATCATCATCAGGGCGCCCTGCATCATTCCGGCAAAGGGGTTCTCTGCCTCCATGGCGGCTCGTGCAGCGGCGAGCAGGGCGGTATAGGTGAGGCCGCAGGGGAGAAAGCCGAGGACGATGCCCATCGGGTAGTAGGCGCCGACGGAGCGTGGGGCTTTGAAGAGGGCCATGATGCGCTGAATTACTGAAACGCCGGTTGAGCAACTGGTGAATTGTTTCGGTAGTGGCAGCCACTCTGCTGTGGAGAGCCCCATGAGGATGATGGAGAGACCAGCAATGATCATGATGGCGCGTTGGAGAGGCTCGATGGAGGCGGTAAGGAGCAGAAATGAGCCTGAGAGGCCAGCCACAGCGCCGAGGATGGTGTAGGTGGTGATGCGTCCGAGGTTGTAGAGCAGGTGGTGGAGTATCCCTTTACGGGTTTCACCAACGCTGAAGGCGGCAACAACCGGGCCGCACATACTGATGCAGTGACCGAATCCTCCGGCAAGACCGGAGAGAAGCATGGCGAGAAGGGGGGTGATGGTCATGGGTTTTTTTTCTTTGCAGGCTTTGCAGGTTTCAAGGGGTTTGCCAGTTCGTCATCATCGTCAAGCATCCGGTATTTGGGAGCTTCGGGGTCGTCGAACTGGCCGCTTTTTACGGCCCAGATGAAGAGAAACCATGCGGCGACTCCGACAAAAAGACCAATGCCGATCAAAAAAAATGTTGCGTACATGATGGTTCCTCAGTCAGATGTTTTTCAGGCGCAGGGAGTTGCCAACCACCACAAGGGAGCTGCTTGCCATCAGGAGTGCGGAGATGATGGGGTGCAACACTCCTGATACGGCAAGTGGCAGCGCTATGAGATTATACGAAAAGGCCCAGACAAGATTCTGCCGGATGATGGAAAAACAGCGAGATGAGCTTTCTGTCAGGGTGTTGATGAGCCGGAGGTCATCGTTCAGGATGGTAACACTGGCGCTTTCGAGGGCGATGGCGGAAGCGTGGCCGAGGGTGACTCCGATATCGGCTTCGGTCAGAGCTGGCGCGTCATTGATGCCATCTCCGACCATCATGACGCACATTCCCTTTGCTTTCAGGTCGCGGATAACCGCCGCTTTTTCAAGAGGTCCGAGCCCGGCCTGTACGTCGGTGATGCCGCATTTTGCAGCGATGTAGTTGGCTACTCCCTGATTGTCGCCGGTGAGGATTTTGAGCGATAGCCCTTTTTTGCGGAGCCCGGCTATCAGGGGAAGGGCATCCGGGCGCAGGTCATCAATGAGGCCGATGATACCGGCAAGCTTGTGGCCGCAGGCGACCATCACCACGGTTTTTCCTTCAGCTTCGAGTGCCGAGGCGCAGCTTTCCTGGAACGGTTGAAGCTCAACTTTTTCCTGTGCCATGAAGGCTCTCGATCCTGCCTGCCAGAGGGTTCCTTCAATGATCCCTGAAACTCCTCTGCCCGGTGTTGCCCTGAACTGCACGGTTTTCAGGAGTTCTCCCTGCCATGAAGCGACGATGGCACGTCCGGTGGGGTGCTCCGAGGCCGCTTCAAGCGAGGCGATATGTTGTACCAACGCGGGAGTGAGGCCGTAGTCGTGCAGGTCGGTTATTGAGGGTTTTCCGGTGGTGATGGTGCCTGTTTTATCGAGCACGACGGTGGTGATTTTTGAGACGGTTTCAAAAATATCGCCACCTTTAACCAGAATGCCTCTCTTGCCGACAGCGGTAGTGCCGATCAGAATGGCAAGCGGTGTTGCCAGACCAAGTGCGCAGGGACAGGCGATGACGAGTACCGAGACGGCGTTCATCAAAGCAATGACCGTACTTCCTGCAATGACTTTCCAGTACAGAAAGGTGGCAATGGAAAGGATGATGATTGCGGGCACAAAATAACCGGCAGTTTTGTCGGCAATTCCCTGAATCGGCGCCTTGCGTGCCTGTGCATCCTCGACGGTGCGAATGATCTGTGCAAGCAGGGTGCTGCTGGCGTTTTCGGTTACGCAGATGCGGAGCCGACCGTTCATGGAAAAACTTCCGGCGAAAACGTTGCTTCCCGCCTCTTTTAAAACCGGGTTTGACTCTCCGGTGAGCATGGACTCGTTGACCTCCGCTTCGCCATCCACGACTCTCCCGTCGAGCGGAATTCGCTCTCCGGGGATGATCTCCACATGATCTCCAATCTTGATGGTATCAAGAGAGACCAAGGCTGTTTCTCCGTTTTCGGAGATGAGGAGTGCTTCATGTGGCTGCAGCTCGGCAAGTTCAGCAATGGCGTTACCTGCCTTGAGGCGCGACCCGGCCTCCAGAAACCGGCCCAGAAGAATGAAGGTGATGATCATGGCGGAGGTATCGAAAAATACTTCGCCGCCCTGAACGATCATGGCAATGCTGTAGCAGTAGGCCGAGAGAGAGCCAAGAGCAATGAGCACATCCATAGTAAACGACCATTGCCTCAGAGAGCGAAACGCGCTTGCCAGAAAGGGGTAGCCGGAGTAGAAGAGCACCGGGGTGGCGAGTGCCCATGAGATGAGCTGAAAGGCAAGTTTGAAGCGTGCCTCCATTCCCTCGAAAAATCCGGCATAGAGTGCGGCAATAAAGAGCATGAGCTGCATGGAAAAAAATGCGGCAGTGCCGAAACGCAGCAGTAAATCCTGTTTTTCTTTTGCTGCCAAATCACTCTGGCTGTTGCCACGGCCAGGGTGTGGCAGGTAGCCGATGGAATGGAGGGCCTGAAGAATTGTGTCGAGAGAGATGGTATCGGAAGACCAGGTGATGGTTGCCTTGTGTGTGGCATAGTTGACTCTTGCTGAAAGAATCCCCTCCTGTTTCATCAGAAATTTTTCGATAAGCCAGACACATGAGGCGCATCGTATGCCCGAGAGGAGGAGCTCAATGCTACTCCCGGTGTCGGTAAGGGTCACGCTGTCTCGAAAGGCGGCGGCTTCAAGTTTTACAGATGTGTGCGGAGGGCCTGGCTGCCAGTCACAGCGCTTGTCGTAGAAGGCGTCGAGTGAATTGCTGTGAACAAGTTCGTAGACGCCGAGGCAGCCATGACAGCAGAAGAACCTGGTCTCACCGTCGATAAGGGCGGTTATGGCCGATGCCCTGCTTGTCTCCTGAAGGCAGTGGTCGCAGCGCACCTTTTCGTCAGATATCAGTCCGCTATCTGACATTGAAGATAAATGCCGGATTTGTGGGTTCATCGGCGAGAATGGTCACCTTCCAGAGCGTGCGCCCGCTCATGCAGCGGACAATAATTCCTTTACCCTCGTAACTGCAGCCACTTTTTCTGACAAGGGTTACCTGATTTTTGCCCATCGGCATACCCGGCATGGAAAGGTCGAGCAGCAGCTTGTCTGATAGCCTGTTGCATGGGGTTACCGTTACGCTGAAGGTGAGCTCCTTCATCGCGCTCACTGGTTTTGGTTCAATGTTGAGCGTATAACTGTGGCTCCCTGAGGTGATGGTGCAGGGGCCCTGGTGGATGTTGCACTCACTCTCTTTTGCGATGAGTGGTGTGGTGAAGATGCTGCTGCTCAGCAGTGATGCGCCGAGTGCCAGTGCGGCTACCGTACGTCGAAAAACCATTTTCGTGTGGCTCTGAGTTGTTGTTTAACAAGATCGATTCTGACGAACCAGACTCCTTTGAAGGGAATCGCTGCAGTTGTATGATAGATGCCGGGAGCCTCTTCCTGCATGGTCAGGGTGGAGTCATAACGGGTTGAGGAGAGGTTGCCGACAAAAAGAGAGAGAGCGGCATCTTCAAGCGGCTTGCCGTGTGAGGTGACGCTGATGTGGATCTCGTTGCTTCCCATTTTCAGCGAGTCTGGTTTGCTGATTGCAACATCAAGCTTTTGTTCGACCTCTTTGGCTGCAAAATAGTGTTTCCCGTTCTCATAATAGTTTTTGTCAACAAGGCCTTCGGCATTGTTGTATGCCACATAGATGCCGCATCCCATGGCAAAGAAGAAAAGGGGATAGATAAGGTAAAGAAAGAGCTTCATGGAAAACCGGTTTCCCTGTTTATGGATATGCCGTCACCGGAGATTCCGAGACGTACACGTTCCAGCTTGCCGTTCGATTTGATCAGTATCCTGCCGTGAATGGCTGAAAATGGCTGCAAAAGGAGAGTGTGTTCACCGAGAAGGGTGACAGGGTCAGGCGAGGAGAGTGCAAGTGAGAGAGGTTTTCCACTGTTGTTATAAACGGTATAGGAGTAGCGGTTCAAACCTGCCGGAAGGGGTGCGTTGTCGCGTGTGACAAGAAAATCGACTGCCGGGCGACTCCATATGAGCAGGAAAAGAGTTAGCGCCGCAGCGGCAGTGGCGCCACCAAGCCAGTATGTTTTCCGGCGAACGATCACCCCTTTGTAGTTCGGAAAGGGGGGCATACCTCTTTTTTCGCTGAGGGGGCGGCAGGCGTCAATACATTCAGCGCAGGCAATACAGGCAGAGTTCAACCCTTTTTTGATGTCAATACCAACCGGGCAGACCTGAACGCATGCGTCGCATTTCATGCAGGTAGCATCGCGTGAAAGGTCATACTCGATAACAAGGGTATCCTTGTCGAAGAGGGCATTCTGCAGCATGGCGTAGGGGCAGATCGATGTGCAGAACCTTCTTCCCAGAAACGCCAGTTCAAGGTAGACCAGTGCCCAGAGAACAAGAAAAAAAGCGGTAATCGTTGGCGAAACAAAGAGGCTTCTCATAGTCTCAGCCGGAGGAACGAAGTACCAGATCATGGTGATCGATATCAGGGCCGAGAGGGGCAGCAGGATGAGACTTTGCAGGGTTTTGAGGTACTTCTTGCCTGCCAGGGCAGCGATGCTTTGGCTCAGGTCAAGCAGAACGGTCTGCGGGCAGAGCCAACCGCACCAGATGCGACCGAAAATGGCGGTAACAAAGGCGATGAGGAGGATAAAAAAAAGTGTGACGGCGAGGATAAGATAAAACTCACTTATCCAGATGGCCGAACCAAAAAAATAGAGTTTGAGAGTGGGGATATCAAACCGGAATGCACTTTGACCGTTCAGGGTGAGAAAGGGCAGGCCCGTAAGCATGATGGCCTGCAGGATCTCGACGATGTTTCTTTTGATTTTCCACAAAATGGCAGACTCCAGTGTTATCAGTAATTATTTTTTTCTCAGGGTTTCCAGATAAGCGACAACCTTGCTGCTCTTCTCCGCACCAATCTGGGGCAGGAATGAGGGCATCCCGTTGGGACGGCCTTTGGTAATGGATTCATAGATATCCAGCGGGGTTGCTCCATATTTGAGCGTTGCAAGGGTCAGATCGGGGCCGATTCCTCCGGTGGCATCATCTTTGTGGCACGGTGCACAGGTGTTTGCATAGACCTCTTTCCCTTCCTTGATGGCCTCCTTGTTGTCGGAATATGTTTTGATCGTCTCCGGTTTTTCGGTTTTGGCCGCCGCCGCCATCTCCTTTTCAAAGCCCTGGTAGAAAGACCAGCCGGAAATTGCCGGTGTATAGAAGAAGATATAGGCGATCAGAAAGATAATTCCCCCATAAAAAAAGAGCAGCCACCCTTTGGGGATTTTGTTATGGCCATCCTGGGGTTCCGGGGTATCATGCATGGCAGCTCTCCTTTTGTTGATCTTGTGGTACTCTTAGGGTTTTTCAATTGTCGTCATCAAGCATTCTGTGCTTCGGTTCCTCAACCTGCTGTTTTCTTTTCGGGTTGTAGTAGTAGATAATTATTCCCGCTAAAACAGTGGCGAGCAGCAGGGTAAAGAGGAAATATGCCATTCCTGAAAAGGTCATTTTGTTGCCTCCAGGTTTTTGACATCTCTTCCCAGCTTTTGGAGGTATGCAATCATGGCATCCATTTCGGTCAGTTCCTGGCGCAGCTCTGGCGGTGTCACCTGGTCACGACTCTCTTTTGAGGAATAGGTGCCATCGGTTACCGTTGCATGATATTGGGCTATCTGCTGCCGGACATCGTTTTCAGAATAGCCATAGCCAAGAATGGATGTCTTTTTGTATGAATATGTGGTATCGAGACGGTTTTTGGCAAGCCACCCATAAGGGGGCATATTTGATTTTTCAAACATCCCTTGCGGACTCTGCATGTGCTTGTAATGCCAGGCATCGGGATACTTCCCGCCAACGCGGTTCAAATCGGGGCCTGTGCGGCGTGAACCCCAGAGGAAGGGTCTGTCGTAGGCGAATTCCTCAGCTTTGGAGTATTCCCCGTAGCGAAGTACCTCTGTTCTAAGCGGTCGTACGGTCTGGGTGTGGCAGTTGTTGCATCCCTCGCGGATATAGATGTCGCGCCCTTCAAGTTCTACGGCCGTATAGGGTTTTATGGCAGCGCTGACTGGCTGTGTAGAAGGCATGAAAAGCGGAACAAAGACCGTTACGGTGGTGCCTATAAGGATGACAACGGCTGAAAGAATAGCAAAAACAACCGGTTTGGAAGTGATCCCCATGATTGCAGCTCCTGTTTGTGGATTTGTTGTTTAAGCTTCACTCTGTTGAGGTTGCTGGCGTACTGTCATGATCAGATTCCAGGCGAAAACCAGTATACCGATAAAATAGATTATCCCGGCGGCAAAGCGCAACCGGTAATAGGGATAGAGAGAGGTGACGGTATCAAGAAAATTATACATCAGCGAACCATCCGGGTTGGTTGCTTTCCACATCGCTCCTTGCTGGATTCCTGCGATCCACATGGTAATGGTCCAGGTGAGCTGACCAACAAGGATGAGCCAGAAATGGCTGTTGGCGAGTTTGATGCTGTAGAGCTCGGTGTCGGTAATGCGTGGAATCATATAGTAGAACGATGCCGAAATGATCATGGTCACCCATCCCATGGTTCCCATGTGCACATGCCCGACCACCCAGTCAGTATAATGAAAGAAAGCATTGAGGGTGCGTAATCCCTGCAGGGGCCCCTGAAGGGTCTGAAGACCATAAAAGGTGATGCCCGCAATAAAGAACTTGACCAGATAATTGGTGCGCATCTGCTCCCAGTTTCCCTGCAGCGTGTAATAGCCATTGACTACAGAGCCCCATGACGGAGCAATCAGGAAAATGGAGAAGGCGATTGCAACGGTCTGAATCCACTCCGGCAGAGGGGTGAGCATAAGGTGATGTGCGCCAGTCCAGAGATAGGCAAAGATCAGCGCCCAGAAAGAGATGATGGAGAGCCGATGGCTGTAGATGGGAAGGCCTGTGGCTTTTGGAAGAAAATAGTAGAACATCGCCAGTATCGGAACCGTAAAGATGAATCCCACAATGTTGTGCCCGTACCACCACTCCACATTGGCATCGTTTGCACCTGAATAGATACTGTAGGACTTGAAGAGTGTGACGGGAATCTCAAGGTTGTTGACAATGTAAAGAATGGCAATGGTGACGGTCATGGCGATGATGTACCAGAGGGAGATGTACATCTGCTTTTCGCGACGTTTGATCAGCGTGCCAAAGACATTGACGGCAAACATGACCCAGAAAATGACAACACCAATGTCAAGAGGCCATTCAAGTTCAGCGTACTCTTTTGTGGTGTTCATTCCCGCAAAAAGGCTCACGGCTGCCAGCGCTATTGCTGCATTGAAGAGGTAGAGATGAGCTTGAGCAAGTCGGGGAAAGGGAAGCGGTACTCTCGTCAGGCGCTGCAGGATATAGTAGGAGGTTGCAAAAATACCTGCGAGTCCGAAGCCAAGACCGAGACCATTGGTATGCACAACACGCAACCGCCCGAAACTGAGCCAGGGGGTAAGGTTGAGTGCCGGATTGAACATTTCGAAGGCTATCCAGAGCCCGACGACCAGACCAATGATAAGCCAGAAAAGCGCCGAAAAGGCAAAACCGCGCACTATCCTGTAGTTGTACCCTGCTTCGCTCATGCTCTCCTCCAGATCATTTTTAAGGAAAATAAAGAGAGAACGTCGGACGGATCAATATAAAAAAAGTTAAATCGTCTGCCGACATACTGCCATAATATAGTTAAAAAGATAGAGTTTTGACCTGAATAAAATCTTGCGGAAAGTATCAAATACAAATTCACCAAGGTATGTCGCTGATAAAAAAATCAAAAAGATTGCATCCTGGCGGATGAGCCTGACCGGAGTTCATTACCAGGTTATCAGGCAGATAAAAAAACGCTCACCGAATCAGCAAGGTTTTCGGTGAGCGTCTCTCTTTTTAGCAATGTGTTGCTCCTGCGAAACCACTGCAGGTTACTCTTCCATAAGTGCAGCGAGTCCGGTAATGTAGTTACCGACCACAGCTTCCTTGTCGGTAATGATGCCTCTCAGATATTTTCCTGGTGTGACATCAAAAGCATAGTTGAGAACCGGTGTTGTCGGTGAAGCTACCTGTGTGCCGAAAATGGTTCTCAGCTCATCGGCGTTGCGCTCTTCAATCGGGATATGCGTGCCGTCAGGAATGGTGATATCAATGGTTGATACCGGCGCGGCGATGTAGAACGGCAGATTGTGGTGGTATGCGCTGATGGCATGGGCGCAGGTGCCAATCTTGTTTGCCGTGTCACCGTTGGCAGCAATCCGGTCCGCTCCGACAATACCAAAATCAATCATTCCTCTCTGCATCAGAAATGCTGATGAGGAGTCGGAAATAGAGACGAAGGGTATGCCATCATGTTCAAGTTCCCAGGCAGTCAGACGAAGCCCCTGCAAGAGCGGGCGGCTTTCGGAGGTGATGACCCGCTCGATGAGCCCCTCCTGCCAGGCAAGCCTGATGACCCCAAGCGCTGAGCCGGTGCCGCAGCAGGCAAGGGTGCCGGTATTGCAATGGGTCAGAACATTGAGCTTACGTGTTTTCAGGATGTGGGCAAGGTCAATCTTGATCTGATCAACACCGTGGCGCGACATGGCATCGCAGTTTGCGATCTCATCATCATGGATTTTGCGGGCAGCAGTGTTCATTTTTGCAAAGAGCGCCTCGATTGTGTCAGTTTCATAGTTTTCAGCATAGACCTTCTTGAGTCGTGCCGCTGCAAAAAAGAGGTTGACCGCTGTCGGGCGTGAAGCTTCAACTTCAGCCACAAGCGATTTGAAAAAAGAAGGAAACTCCTCTTTTGTGCCCTGGAAGCTGTTTATGCCGAGAATAATGGTGTAGGCTGCAGCAACGCCAATCAGGGGAGCGCCGCGTACTGCAAGGGTTTTGATCGCCTCTATGGCTTCCTCGTAATTTCTGGTGGAAACATACTCCTCCCTCAGCGGCAGATAGCGCTGGTCGAGGTAGCGAAGGGTGCTGTCGTTGAAAGAAATGGCGTCTATCATACTGGTATGGTGATAATTAAAGGTTTGCGACAATAGCCTTGAAGATAGAGGTCATTTTGGGTTCGGCATGGTTGGAGACCTCAATGATCTCTTCGATGCTGACCGCCTTGAGGTTGTCCGGGAAGCATTCATCGGTGATGATGGACATGCCGAAGACCTCTGTGCCCTGATGTACGGCAGCGATCACTTCTGGCACGGTTGACATGCCGACAACATCGGCGCCAAGGGTACGTAACATGCGGTATTCGGCACGGGTTTCAAGACAAGGGCCTGAGAGGGCTACATAAACTCCGCGCTGAACCTTGATTCTCTGATTTAATGCGACCTCTTCAGCAAGTTCCAGTATCCGGGGAGAGTAGGGTGCGCAGAGGTCAGGAAAGCGAGAGCCGATTTCAGGGTCGTTTGGCCCGATGAGCGGATTGGTGCCGAGCAGGTTGATGTGGTCATCGATCAGCATGATCTCCCCTTTTCTGTAGGCAGGGTTCAGGCCGCCACAGGCGTTGGTGATGCCGAGGGTTTTGACGCCGAGGTACTTCATGACCCTGATTGGAAAGACAATCTGGTGCATGGAGTAGCCTTCGTAAAAATGGAAGCGCCCCTGCATGGCGACAACATTTTTTCCCGAAAGGGTTCCGAAAATCAGTTTGCCGTGGTGGGTTTCAACCGTGGAGACAGGGAAGTTCGGGATGTCGCTGTAGTCGAGGGAAAAGTCAATATCAATCTCCTTGACCAGAGCGCCGAGGCCTGTTCCAAGAACGATACCAACCGGATAATCAGCACCTGTCTTTGTTCTGATAAAGGCGACTGCTTCCTGGATTTTTGCCTGCTGTGAGATCATGATAGGGTTGTTTACAGGTTAATTGACAAGTGTTACAAAGCGAGTATGAACCGAAATGCAAACCATATCAGCGCCAGCCGAAGATTGCCGTTCCGACACGGATCATGGTTGCTCCCTCATGAATGGCTTCCCTGAAATCGCCGCTCATGCCCATGGAGAGTTCGGTAAGTTTTGATGGATCCGGAGAAATGGGTTTCAGCGCGTCCAGAAGGGTGCGCAGCAGGCGAAACTCCTGTTGTGCAAGAACCCTGTCTGGTGACGCGATGGTCATCAGGCCGCGAAGGGTGATGTTCGGGAGCGTGAAGAGCGATTCAGCCAGTGAAAGCAGCTCTTCTGGCGACATGCCATATTTGGATGCTTCGCCGGAGGTATTGACTTCAAGAAGATAATCGACCTGCAGGTTGTTCCGGAGGGCTCGTTTTGAGAGCTCTTCGGCTGTTGAGAGCTTGTCGATGCCATGAATAAGGCTCACCTTGCCGATAATCGAGCGTATCTTGTTTGACTGCAGGTGTCCGATAAAGTGCCATTCGATTCCGAGCTGTGCAAGCAGGGGATCTTCACACTTTTCCAGAAACTCCTGGACATAGCTTTCTCCGAAAACAATATGACCGGCATCAAAGGCCTCTTTTATCAGTGATGCCGGGTGGGTTTTTGAAACAGCGATCAGACGTACTCCAGCCGGATCGCGGCCTGCCTCGATGCAGGCCGCATGAATCTGCTCCCGTATTGTTTCTATGTTAGCCGCAATGCTATCCATGTGATTTTATCTTCTCAGGACTTTGCCAGTGGAACGATAGTGTCGATAGTGACCGGTACAAGAGGATTGTCGTTGGGATCGGTTTTGACAACAGCAATTTTTTCTACCACATCCATACCAGCCTCAACCACACCGAAGACGGTATATTGTCCGTCAAGAAATCCATTGTCAGAATGATTGATATAAAACTGGCTGCCGGATGATGCTTTCTGGGGATTGTTGTCCCTTGCTGCAGCAAGTGTTCCTTTCTTGTTGGGATGTTTGATTTCAGCAGGGATACGGGTAGAAGGGCCTCCGGTGCCGTGCATGGAGCGTTTATCCTCATGGCGTGATAACGGATCTCCGGTCTGGATCATGAACCCTTCGATAACCCGGTGAAAGCGGATACCGTCGTAATAGTTCTCTGTGGCGAGTTTGATAAAGTTATCGCGATGCAGAGGGGTGTCGTCGTAAAGACTGATGGTAATGTCACCAAGGCTTGTCTTGATAAGAAACTGTTCAGGCATGTACAATGTATTTTAGGGAACTATTGTTCGTTATTAAAGATTTGAGGGAAGCTGCCAGAGCGACCGTTGAGCTACGGCTGCTGCGGTTGTTCCTGGATAGTCTGCTATGATTTTTGTATACAGCTCTGATGCTTTTTTAAGCTGGTTTATCTGCTGGAAACTGTTGGCTGCATGTGCGAGGTATTGCGCTTTAAGCGGTTTGCTTTCAGCCTTGGATGATGCATCCTGATAGCTCTCTGCGGCCAATGCTAACTGATTTTTATTGACGTAGCAGTCCCCGGCGCCAGCAAGGGCAGCGGCAGCAAGATCATCATTATTGATGGATACGCTC
The DNA here is from genome assembly GCF_000020645.1 of Pelodictyon phaeoclathratiforme BU-1. Taxonomy (GTDB): domain Bacteria; phylum Bacteroidota; class Chlorobiia; order Chlorobiales; family Chlorobiaceae; genus Chlorobium; species Chlorobium phaeoclathratiforme. Next base: position 2,159,087 of record NC_011060.1, on the reverse strand, counting down.
TTAAAGACCTCAAGAGCTGCGTCAAAATTTCCCATGGAGTAGAGCGCATTAGCGAGCAGCAGATTGGCCATATTTCCACTTGGAGTCCCCATATATTTTCCGGCATAGTCATCAGCAATTTTCTTCAATCCGGCAGTTTTATCGGTACCGTTGATGGCAGCCTTGAACTCTCCACGGTCAAGAAGTGGAGCTATTCTTGAGAGTTGCAGTGCAGCATCCAGTTCATTGCTTTGCTGGTAGCGCACCCAGAAGAAGGCTCCGGCTCCGAGAGCTGCGAGGAGTACCAGTGTACTGATAATTGCAACTTTATATTTGATGGCAATGTAAAGAAGATTGTCTTCTGTAGATGGTTTGACGCCCTGCTGGACGGGAGTGCTGGATTGTATGTCGTTCATAGCTCGTTGTTATGGTTGCTGCATCGGTTACGGTTGGCCCTCAACCTAAGCAAGTTTGCATGATTTTCAAAATAAGTGCAGAACTGCAACAGGTAAACCCGCCACCCCAATGCATTTCTATAACGCTGGCAATCTAAACAATTCAACGCTATTCTTCGCAATGCCTTCTGCGGCCTCTTCCAGCGGGATCTCCCTGATACGGGCGATGGCTTCCGTGACCAGACGAACGTAAGCCGGTTCATTTCGTTTTCCCCTGTAAGGTACCGGAGAGAGATACGGAGCATCAGTCTCTGTGAGCAGATCATCAAGCGAAACACTCCTGATAACCTCAGGCAGGAGGGAGCGTTTGTAGGTGACCGTTCCGGGAATAGAGAGCTTGAATCCTTTTCGGATACACTCGTCAGCAATTGCCTTGTCTCCTGAAAAGCAGTGCATCACGCCGCGCATGGCTGAGTGACTCTCTTCGGAGAGGATGTCGAGCATATCATCCCATGCGTCCCGGCAATGGATAACGACCGGCATATCGAGGGTGCGGGCAACTCTCAGCATCTCGCGGAATGCATCCTGCTGTGCCGTGCGGTTAAAATCGGGATAGTGATAGTCAAGCCCTATCTCACCAATGGCAACAACTTTTGGCGACCGGGCAAGAGTGAGCAGTTCCCCGAAAATGCTTTCATCGACTGGAAGCGCGGCCTCATGAGGATGAAGACCGACGTTGGCATAGATAAAGTCAACATTGTGAGCCAGGTCAATGGATTTTTTGCTTGTTGGTACATCAACGCCAGGATCGATGAGCAGTCCGATACCCTCTTCTTTCAGGCGTTTGATGACCTCATCCCGATCCTCGTCAAACTCCGGAAAGGAGAGGTGACAGTGAATATCAACGAACATCGGTTGTTCCTGTCGGGCTCTCTGCGGGAAAGAGCTTGTTATGAAAGATCATCAACATGCAGGCTCCGATGGTGATGGCTGAATCTGCGATATTAAAAATAGGCCACAATGAAACCCATCTACCGAAAATATGCCCTTGATAAAGATCAAAATAGATAAAGTCAACAACTTTGCCGTACATAACCCGGTCAATCATATTGCCAATACCACCACCAGTAATGAGGGCAAAGGGGAGAAGAAAGAGAGTCGTCCGGTTTTTTGACCAGATGACATATGCGAGTACCATGATCGTAATCACTCCAGTCAGAAGGAGGAGGACGGTTGGTGGGGCAAATTCAAGGCCAAAGGCGACTCCTCTGTTTTCCGCATAGGTGAGCGAGAAGAGGTCTGCAATAATGGTGATACTTTGGACTCCATCGCGGAGAAAGGTTAGGGCAAGTTTTTTTGTGAACTGGTCAAGGGTGATGACCAGCAGGACAATGGAGAAAAAGAGTTTCATGAGTCGGATGCCCGGGGAACAGGGTTATTATTGTTGAATTTCTTGCAGAAGGCTCTCTTTTACCGCTTTAACGGGCATCTGCATACCAGTCCAGAGCGTAAACGAGTGTTCAGCCTGGCCGATCAGCATCTCAATACCTGATATGGTTGCAGCGCCAGCCTTCTGTGCAGCCAGAAGAAGTGGCGTATCGAGAGGGTTGTAAACCATGTCATAGACAATTTGGCCAGGGTGGAGCAACTCCCGGTCAAGAGGGAGAGGTGAGTCGTTATTGCCTCTGGTGCCGATTGGAGTGGCGTTGACGATAACGCGGCACTCCCTGATTATTTCCGGATTATCAGAACAAAGAATCCTGACAGGAGCACTTTTGTCATGGCCACTCTCCTCAAGCAGCAAAGAGGCTTTTTCGGGGTTACGGACAAAGAGCAGAATCTCTTTTGGAGAAAAAAAACGGATGAATGCCTCTATGGCAGCCAGCGCTGCTCCGCCTGCGCCGAAAATAGAGAGTGTTTTGCCTCGGATACTCTCCCGGTATGGCAGAAGGGGTGCGGCAAATCCGGCAATATCCGTGTTGTGCCCGGTGAGTTTTCCTCCCTCATTGACAATGGTATTGACCGCCTGTATGGAAGCTGCCTCTGCGGAGAGCGCGTCAAGAAAGGGGACAACGCTCTTCTTGTATGGTATGGTGACATTGAATCCTGCAATCCCGAGTGCTTTTGCCCCGCGAAGGGCATCAGGGATCATGGAGGGATCCGCAATGTTAAAAACCGTATAATGGTATGAAAGCCCAAGCAGCCGACATGCCGTATTATGGATAAGCGGAGAGTAGGAATAATCAACGGCACGGCCGATAAGACCGAGAATTTTTGTTGATTTCGTCATGCAATCCCGAGCATCCGTCTGACAGAATCCTGCTGGTACAGTTCCGGAAAAGTGCTCTGAAAAAGCTCTTTTTTCTCGGGGTCAATTTTGAATGCCTTGCTTAGTGCCTTCAGGGTACTGAGTTTGTCGCCCATGGCAAAATAGGCAGCGGCAATTTCAAAGTGAGCATCAGCCGAAAGTGGCTGTAGCTTCAATGATTGCTGCAGTGCATCGATTGATGCATTGATCTGGCCACCTTCCCTGAGAACGATGGCAAAATCAACCCAAATCTGGGGACTTTCCGGATCAAGCGCTATGACCTGCCGGTAAGTTGCCATGGAATTTTCAAGATCGTTGAGATTGTACTCGATCTCCGCTTTCAGCAGCAGAAACTCAATGCTGTCGGGTATTGATTTCAGCGCTTCCAGAGTTGCTGTAAATGCCTCTTCGTACTCTTCAAGCGCTTCATGGCAGCAGGCAAGTGCAAACCATGCTTCACCAAAATCACTGCTGATCTCGATACAGCGCCGATAACAGATGATGCCTTCGGTATACTCCTCCAGCTCTTCATAGGCTATGCCGAGATTATAGAGCGCATTAATGTCATCGGGCTCATATTCCAGCGTTTTCAGATAGCTTTCAGCAGCCTCCTCAATACGTCCGGTGATGGCAAGAACGTTTGCACGGTTATACCAAGCCGAACTGAAATCATCGGAGATGGCGATGGCCATATCGTAACAGTCAAGCGCCTCGTCATAGCTTTTCATTTTGCTCAGTACCAGGCCATTATTGTACCAGGCATTGATATTGTATGGATCATAATCGTGTGTTTTGCGGTAACATGAGGTGCTCTCCTCAAGTTTGCCAAGAACATCTTTGCAGTAGGCAAGTTCATACCATGCATCAGCAAACTCGTCATCAAGTTGCAATGCATATTCAAAGTCCGATTCGGCCTCCACAAACCGTTCAAGACGCTGCAGGATAATTCCGCGATAGTAATGGAACTCCTTTTCAATGGAGGAGTCAACAAGAATATCTTCGAGTTCTCTGAGCGCTTCATCATGATTACCGGTGTTGAACCAGGCAAGAGCGAGATTCAGCCGCATTTCGCTGTCCATGGGACTGAAGACGGCCGCCCGCTGAAACGCTTCAAGTGCATCATCAAAAAAACCGTTCAGCGTCAGGCAATTACCCAGATGGAACCAGGTTTCCGTATTAAAAGGCGCTATCTCTTCAAGACGACGGGCTACAGCAAGTGCTTCAAGCTGAAACCCCTCTTCATTATATTGACTGATTCGGTCAAGAAGATCCTCCGAATCAAACATGGAATCAAGACCATCAAGGTCGGGCTGTTCTCTTCCTGATGCTCCCGCAGGGTTATGGCGATTATCGTCAAAAAAATCAGGCACATTCATAAGCAATCGTAAAGAGGTTGTCCATTCTCAGGGCAGAGTACACATAAGCCAAATATAACAGAATTTTCTTAACAAAAACATTCTGACGGTTTGGCATGGTAGAGAAGGAGAACATTTATGGTCGGTAAAAACGGTAGATAGCCGTTGCTGTTTTTGCTCCTGCTGCTGCCGTCAGCTCCTCCAGAGTTGCCTGCGCAACAGCGTCAACCGAGCCAAACCGTTCAAGCAGTTTGAATGCTGTTTTCTCTCCAATTCCCGCAATGGTGGTGAGTTCTGTCTGCAACATTCTTTCCGATCGCAGTTTGCGGTGATAGGTAATGGCAAAACGGTGAGCCTCATCGCGCATTTGCTGGAGCAGTTTGAGTGCGGGAGAGGTTTTTGGCAGGTTGAATGGGTCTCGGGCCTGCGGGGTAAAAATCTCTTCAATGCGCTTGGCCAGACCGATAATCGGGATAGAGAGTCCGAGGGCATTCAGGGTTTGAAAAGCGATATTGACCTGCCCTTTTCCGCCATCGACGACGATAAGGTCAGGCCAGGGGAGTTTCGACGAAAGCGATCCGCTGTAACGTCTCCTGATCACCTCTTCCATTGCCGCGTAGTCATCTGATCCTTCAAAACTGTTTATTTTAAACTTGCGGTAATCCGCTTTTTTGGGTTTGCCCTTCTCAAAACAGATCATTGAACTGACATAATCGGTACCCTGAAGATGAGAATTGTCAAAACATTCGATTCGCTGGGGGAGTTTTGGCAGATGCAGCAGCTCCTTAAGAGCAGTAAGGCCGTAGTGCTCTCGGGCAGCCTCGCCCCGTTTCTGTTTCTGGATCAGATATTCCTCAAGATGATGCCGTGCATTCTGACGACACATCTCAACCAGGTGAGCTTTTTCGCCGATTTGCGGCACCAAAAAGCGAATATTTTTTTTCTCCTGCGCCTCCTCTCTCTCTTTTTCCGAAAAGAGTGCTCTCAAGGTCTCCTCTTCATCGGCGCCAAGGGATTCCTGAAGAAGAATTTCATCAGGCAGAAGCTCAAGGGTCTCGAGATAATATTTTTCCATAACTCTTGCCTGCAGCCCGGAGTCGGTTTCCCCTGTGACATTGTTCATGTAGATGCGTTGCGAGCCAAGCAGTTTCCCTTCCCGGATTTTGAAGACGACGCCGCAACCATCCTCTTCACCGGTAGCGACAGCAAAAACATCCCTGTCGAGCCCATCTCCCGCAACTACCTTCTGGCGCTCGGCATACCGTTTCAGGCTCTCAAGCTGCATTTTTATCTCTGCTGCTCGCTCGAATTTCAGCTCGCGGGCAAAGAGTTGCATGGCGCTGGTGAGCGAGCGTATCATGGTGGAGGTCTTTCCTTTCAGCAGACGGGTAATTTCAGCAATCATCAGGAGGTACTCCTCCTCTGACTGCCGCCCTTCACATGGTCCCTTGCATTTATGGATGTGGTAATCGAGGCAGACTTTGTATTTTTTGGTAGCAATATTTTCCTCACTCAGACGGAATTTGCAGCTTCGTACCGGAAAAATTGAGCCGATAAGATCAAGAATGGAGTGGAGCTGACGGGACTCTGTATAGGGTCCAAACCAGGTGGAGCCATCCTTTCTTCGTTGGCGACTGATGAGGATCCGAGGGAAAGGTTCATTGGTGATCACCAGGTAGGGGTAGGTTTTGTCGTCCTTCAGGTTCACATTGTAGCGCGGTTTCAGCTCCTTGATCATATTGTTCTCAAGAATCAGCGCCTCGACTTCAGAAGAGGTGATAATGACCTCGAAATCAGCAATATGAGTGACCAGTACCAGCGTTTTGCCGTAAAGTTGCTGTTGATTTCTGAAATAGGAGCGAACCCTGTTGCGGAGATTTTTTGCCTTGCCAACATAGATTACCCGGCCACTCGAATTCCTGAACTGGTAGACGCCTGGTGATGGAGGCAGTGTGCCGAGCTTTTCAACAAGAGCTTTTTTTCTATCGGTACGGGCCGGGAGTTCATCCTCGATATCCATTGGTCAACAGGGGTTTGTTTCTTGTTTTTCCAAAAAAAGGAAAAGCCGCACGAAAGATGCGGCTTTTCCTTGAGAAAAAAGAACAGGTATGGCCTCTACTGCTCACTCAATCACATCGTACTCACCTTTAAGCGCAAACACTCCAAAGGTAATCAGGCTGAAAGAGATAATTGGCATAAGCACGACAATCACGATCGACCAGAAAATCCAGTTCTCTTCACTGGGCTTGGCTGCGATCTCTTTCATCGCCTGCATGATCACCAGCGGGATGATTCCTATCCCCATGACAGACCAGAGAATTCCAAAAAGTTTTTTTATTGCTGACATAATGGATGAAATTAAAAGGTTCTTGTTTATTCAACGTCCATGTTGTTGGTTTTGTTGGAGATGTAGAGCATTCCAATCACGAAGCTGACACTGGCAATCAAGATAGGGTACCAGAGACCAGCAAGAGGATCGGCAGGCGGAAGGCCTGGCGCCGGACGGGTTGCTTCAACAAGACGGGTTGAAATAAGCGGAACCAGACCGCCAAAAACACCGTTGCCGATATGGTACGGCAAAGACATTGAGGTGTAGCGGATACGGGTTGGGAAAATTTCAACGAGGAATGCAGCAATCGGGCCGTATACCATGGTGACGAAGATCACCTGGATGAAGACAAAGGCAATCATTTTGTAGAACAGGTTCTGAGGAAGAATGACAGCCTTTTTTATCTCTGGCTTCAGTTTGCCTGCCGCAGCAAGTTCAGCTTTTTTGGCTGCGTCCAGCGGGATGGTCTCTTTTTTCGTCTCCTTGTAGGAAGTTCCATCAGTAAAGGTTTTTTTCGTCACGATTGTGGTAATCGTATCAGTACCTTTTACCTCAACTTTTGGTTCAGAGACAGTTGTTTGTTCTACGATCTCGGTTTTCTGCTTAAGGTCTGCATCATTATACATCATGGTATAGATAGGTCTGTATGCGACCACAGCGATAAACATACCGGCCATCATGATGTACTTGCGCCCGATTTTATCAGAGAGGGCACCAAAGATGATAAAGAAAGGAGTTCCGATAACGAGGGCAATCAAAATGATCATGTTGCTCTGCTCAAATTCAATGTTGCACGCATTCTGCAAGAAGGAGAGCGCATAGAACTGACCAGTATACCATACAACACCCTGACCAGCGGTTGCACCAAGAAGAGCAATCAGCACCATTTTCAGGTTATCCTTTTGCTTGAAGCTTTCGGCAAGAGGGTTTGTTGATGTTTTACCCTCTTTTTTCATTTTTACAAACATTGGAGACTCTGACATCTTCAAACGGATGAAGATTGAAACTCCAACAAGGAATGCTGAAACAATGAACGGTATGCGCCATCCCCAGTCCTCAAAGACAGGAACGCTGAGAGTCTGGCGTACAATAAGAATAACGCCGAGCGCAAGAAAGAGTCCCAGAGTTGCCGTTGTCTGGATAAAGCTTGTCCAGAATCCACGCTTACCTGCAGGAGAGTGTTCAGCGACATAGGTTGCTGCACCGCCATACTCACCTCCAAGAGCAAGACCCTGCAACAGTCGTAAAATAAAGACAATCGCCGGAGCAAAAAATCCGATGGTTTTATAGCCGGGAACAAGACCGATAGCAAACGTTGAACCACCCATGATCACCAGAGTGACAAGGAAGGTGTACTTCCGTCCGATAAGATCGCCCAGGCGTCCAAAGAAGAGTGCGCCGAACGGCCTGATAACAAAACCGGCGGCAAAGGTTGCCAGTGTGGCAAGCAGGGCCGCCGTCGGGTTGTCTTTCGGGAAAAACTGCTCGGAAATGATTTTTGCAAGAGTACCGAAAATATAAAAGTCATACCATTCGATGAGCGTCCCGACCGAGGAAGCAGCGATAACCCGCCGGGTGCTGGACACCTCTTCGGTTTGGGAAACGTTTGTGACATTTCGTGCCATAAAAGTTTTCTTTGATTGTTTGAAAAAAAATGTAATTCCTTAACTCATTCGTGCCACCGTTTCAGGCATAAAACGGCATCCTACTTGATAAACTCATGCTCGTTCTCCTTGACAACAAGTACCGGGCAAGGAGCACGCCGAATCACATGCTCAGCAACGCTGCCGAGGATCATCCGTTTCAGGCCGCGGCGACCGTGTGAACCCATGATAATGATATCCGCTTCCTGCCGTTTTGCATAGTCGAGAATACACTCTTCGGCAAATCCTTCATAGATCACGTAATCGGCGACAATACCAGCCATATTCTCTTCGTCGATCAGCGATGTCAGCTTCGATTCAGCCTCAGCGCGTTCTGTTTCCAGTCCGTGAGAGTAGGTGATTGTGGGGTCGTTCTCAATAACGCCGACAAGAAAGACTTTTCCGCTTGAGAGTCTTGCAAATTCGTTGGCGTATTGCAGCGCTTTGCGCGACAAACCAGAGAAATCAACCGGGCAGATGATTTTTTTAATGGTAATCATAGTACCGCTGTTGTGTTTAAGTTGTTATAATAAAATATTTTAATAGAAAAATAAAAAAGAACAGCAAAAAAGCGATTTACCTGAAAGACAAGAGAAACCGGACGTTGATTTGGCGGTTTCTGTATGTCGAAATAAAATGAAAACGAAAGGGAAAAAGGTTGCTCGTGCTGTACATGATGACCTTCCCTAATATCGTTAAATTTCCTTAAGTAACAATTGTTAGTAACAGGAAATAATATCAGTAAAGAGTGGAAACTGAATATAAACGGTCAGTCAGGTAAAAAAAAGCCGCAGTTGCCTGCGGCTTTTCAGATAACAAACGTGCAAGTTAGAAGGTCACTGTTGCATAGAGTTCACCACGAAGCTGGTTGTTGTCAGTCTCTGTTAAGCCGTTATCCTTACCTGAAGCACGGTAGCGGATAGTCGGTGTCAGGCTGAAAGAGCCCATCGCTGATTCGTGTACCTTGAAGTTGTACTGTGCCCAGACGAAGAGGTTGTCGTAGTCAACATCAGTAACTGGTGAGTTGTCGTTGGTGTGGTTGTAGTCAACCCAGGCCATAACTGGTCCAGACTCACCTTTGAGTCTGAGAAGGTAGCCGTTGTAGTCAACTTTGGCATTTGTGTTCGGGTTTGTGTCATCGCAGACCGTGTAGAAGCCACTCATGCCTATTTTTGATTTGCCTGCAGGAATGGTCACATTTGCACCAAAGGTGTTCGGTGATACATTCTGATAAGCTCCGCCATCGACATCGGTCAAGGCAATGAGAGCCTGTGGTTCCAGAGTAACATCTCCAATGGAAGTCTTGTATGCAAGATGCAATGCATAACCATCATTGAAGATGCCATCGCCTTCTGCTGCAGTGTCACCTAAAGTGATGTCATTATCAAGCACAACGAGTGTGGCATTCAGGTCACCATTTCCTACTTTCGTGCCATAGTTAAGACCAAAAACGCGATCAAAACTATAAGTAGCTACCGGGATATCCACAGCATAGATGTTACCAGCAGGGATTGGTACAAGGGTCAGGTCAAAAATTGGGTTGTTGACACTGTTCAGCGGAAGACGGCCAATCTGGTAGTGGCTGCATTCCATCACACGTCCGAAGTAGAAGTTGGATACTTCAAGAGCATAATGTTCATCATTATTACCAGGATTACCGGCTACGGTTACCCAACTGCCAGGATTCGACTCGTTCTGAATCATTGTTTTAAAGAAGTAGCCGCTACCGAGGTCAGCAGATGCTTTCAGGCGGATTCTGTACTGGAGCTTGAGTTCATCAGTGTTCGATGTCTTGACATTGTTTGTTTCTGTATCGGTGAACTCGCTTCTCAGACGTACAGCAGCGTCGCCACCAATTTTCAGTTCGGCTGATGCCGGTGATGCATAAGACAGTACTGCAAACATTGCAGCAAGTGATAGCATTTTTTTCATGTGTTTTCTCCGTTAGGTTGTGTGTGTTTGTGTGTTGTTGTGTGTGTGCGAGAAAGAAAAAAAAAGCTAAATACCCTTGTGAACTGAAGCTGAAGGGTATAAAAAAGAACGGTACCTGCCATTTCATGGTTAAATGTAATAAAAATACTATGAAACAAACAGTGGTGATTTTTTGTTTCTTGCATTGATTCATTTAACGGCATTGACGACTCTCTTCTCCTTTAAAAATACGTACTATTTTCATCTCTACCGGAATTGTTTCATGTCACAAGTCAGACTCCGCGTCAGCGCGTTGTGTATCAGGGAGGATCAGGTACTCCTTGTCGAACATAAAAGTTTTGCTCCTCAGGATCCAAACCTTCCTGAAAGTTACTGGATTCTTCCTGGAGGGGCGGTCGAACGGGGTGAAACCCTTGACGAGGCGGTGAAACGTGAAATGATGGAAGAGACCGCTCTTGAGTGTACGGTCGGTAGTCTGCTTTTCATCAAGGAGCTGCTCTATCCCTATCCTGGTGCGTTCGATCAGGGTGCTCTTCATCACTCGGTCTCTCTTGGCTTTTATTGTACGGTTACCGGAGGTGAGATGATAACCGGTAAAGATCCGGAATATCCCGATGATGAACAGATGATTCTCAAGGTGAGCTGGATTCCGCTCGCCGATCTTGAGCATTATAATCTTTATCCCCCATTCCTTGTCAACTACATTCTTGCGCACCACCCTGAAGGATTACAGGATGCCGTGCCCGAGTTTTTAAACTCCCTGCAGTAAGGCGAAAGCTTATTTATCCCGGCATGGCATCTGCTGACGTTTTCACTCATGCCGGGAACTCTTTTTATTCTTTGCGGCTACGCTCTTTGTTCTTTCCTCAGAGATCGACAATGACTCCTATGGTGCTGAAGCTTTCGGGGCGATAGAAGTACATGCCCTGGCGGCTCATGCCTGAAAAATAGTTACAGGCTACCCTGACATTCTTCAGCCCTATGTCATCAAGACGCCTGCCTGCCTGCACGTTCCATGTTCCCCGGTGTCCTTTCGTCTCCTCAAGCGATGGTTGCCAGATTGGAAGCAGTTTGAAGTCTGCGGCAAGATAGGTATTTCCAGGAGTGGAAAGTTCAACACCAGCCTGGAAAGAGTGTGGATTGATACCGTCAGGAAGAGTGTGGTAGAGGTACTGGTATCCGGCATAGATACGATGATTTGGTGAACTGAGCGCTACAACGAGATTGACAAACTCCCGGCTGTAGGTAAAGGGAATGGTGCCCAGCCAGTCGCTCTGCTGAATCCATTGGTGCGTATCTGCATCATAGTGGCCATCTTCAAAATGGGCCGAAATGTGGCTGATTCTCACTTTTCCGCTGAATTCATCAAAAGGAAGCGCATCATTACTGATCGGTTTTTTCCAGCTTGCGTTGACACCAAAGAGATAATCGATAGCATCAACCGGAAACTTGAAATTGTCGCCCCGTTGCAGGAGAGAGTAGGTGGCAAAATCAACACCAGCGGCAAATTTCTTGTTTTTGCTCTGGTAAAGGTCAGCCGAGGCGCCGATATCGAGCTGCAGATAACGGTCGCCAAGCCAGGGCATAACGGCAATTTTCGGTTCCGAAGGGTCAGCAAGGAGCGGCTTGAAGAGGGTTTTGGTGGTCGGGTTCAGGATCGGTTCGGCAGCCCCTTTTTTCACCGGTATCAGGAGTACCGCAGTGATGATGAAGAGTGCTCTGCAGAGGTAACGTGTACTTTTCATGGCGAAGAGTTGATGTGTTAGCGGGCGGAAAATCATGGTACAGAATCATGTTTTACAGGGTTAGCAGGGTGTTCAGCACTGCCATGCGGACAGCGACTCCGTTAGTTACCTGTTCAAGCAGCATGCTTTTTGAATAGCCCGGAGGCTGTATGCGGTCGGCCACATTGTTTGCTATTTCAATTTCCCGGTTTATCGGGCCGGGATGAAGTACCAGCAGATGTTTCTGTACCCGTTCAAGGCGCTCATCGGTCAGACCATAATGGACAGAATACTCTTCCAGCGAGGGCAGGTATCCTCCCGTAGCTCGTTCAAGTTGCAGTCGAAGCACGATTGCTGTATCGGCCCAGGCAATGGCACGGTCAAGGTCGGTAAAGAGAGTGATGCCAAGCTGGTCAGCATCGGGAGGCATGAGGGTGACCGGGCAGCAGATACCAACCTCGGCGCCGGCAGTGATGAGGCCGTAAATGTTTGAACGGGCGACCCTGCTATGCAGCACATCGCCAATAATGATCACTTTGAGCCCATCAATTGTTCCAAAATATTCGCGGAGCGTAAACATGTCGAGCAACGCCTGTGTCGGATGCTCATGCGATCCGTCTCCGGCATTGATCACGTTTTTTGAGGTTATTCTGGTTATGAGATCTGCAGCTCCGGAAGAGGGATGACGAAGAACAAAGGCATCCACCTGCATGGCCTCAAGATTTTTGATGGTATCACTCAGGCTTTCCCCCTTGCTGACACTGCTTGACGATGCACTGAAGTTCAGCGTGCCTGCGCCAAGGTGTCGTGCTGCTATCTCAAAAGAAAATCGGGTACGGGTTGAGTTTTCAAAAAAAACCAGTGCAATGCGTTTATTCTGAAGGGATGGTTCAAAAGAGGGGCAGGGGGTGATCAACTTCTTTTTATAACCGGCAGCCATATCAAGGATGCTGGTGATGTTGCTGGCCGGAATATTGCATAATCCAGTAAGGTGCTTCAAATCCGACATATCTTTTGTGTCTTTTCAGGAAAAAAATTTCTCAAAGGTACAAAAAAAATCATGATCAAAAACAACCTTGCATGAGTTATGATGAAGAGATGGCTGGTACAAGAGAGTCAGGTTGCCTGCGAGCCGAAAGAAATGCTTGATGGCCGTATGGCTGAGGTTGCTTCGGAGCCGCTTCATGAAATCTCCGGGGAAATTATGATGCAGAGCACCTTCAGGAAAGATTACCTCTTTTTTGACCGATGAAGAGACGGGCAATGCTGTCGCCTGCATGGTGGACAGGTCAAAGTAAAAATGCTGCTATGAGAAATGGCAGTTCCTCTTTTTTTTGTAAACTGTCCTTCAATTGGTTCTCCTTCTGAATGTTATGCATGAAATGAGTATTGCACTCTCCATTGTGGATGCAGTTGTGGCAAAAGCCAGGCAAGAGGGCGGTGTCAGGATTTCGGCTATTGACCTGCTGATCGGCAAATTGGCTGGTATTGAGCCTGAATCACTGAAATTCTGTTTTTCAGCGGCAGCCAGGGAGACGCTTGCTGCAGAAGCGCTACTCAACATTGAAGAGCCGGAAGGTGTTGGCGAGTGCGGGGAGTGCGGCATGAGCTTTCCCGTCAACTTTTATTATGCAGAGTGTCCCCGATGTCGTTCATTACGGGTGAAGATCGTCTCGGGTGAGGAATTTTTGATTCAATCAATGACCATAGAAGAGGAGGGGGAGTAAACACATGTGCGATACCTGCGGATGTTCAACTGACGAAGGGGCTGTGCTCCGTAAACCCGGCCAGAGTGATTATCATGTTCATGTCAGTGACCACGATCATAGCCACACGCATGAGGAGCATCACAGCCATGATCATGGCCATCATCATCATGAAGGCACAAGCCGGAAGGTTGTTCTTGAACAGGATGTGCTTCAGAAAAACAATCTTCTCGCTGAAAGAAACCGGGGATATTTTGAGGCAAAAAAGATTTTTGCGCTTAATTTTTTGAGTTCCCCTGGTTCAGGCAAAACGTCACTGCTTGAAAAAATTATTCCGGTACTGCAACAGCGCTTTCCGGTTGCAGTCATAGAGGGCGACCAGCAAACTACCAATGATGCCGAGCGAATTCAGGCTCTCGGTGTGCCGGTAATCCAGATCAACACCGGTTCGGGATGTCATCTTGATGCCTTGATGGTCAACCGTGCTGTAAAGGAGCTTGACCTGCAGGATAATTCGCTGCTTTGTATTGAAAATGTCGGAAATCTTGTCTGTCCGGCGCTCTTTGATCTCGGTGAAGCACTCAAGGTTGTCATTATCAGTGTGACGGAGGGAGACGACAAGCCGTTGAAGTATCCAACCATGTTTCATGAGGCCGATCTCTGCATTCTCAACAAGATCGATCTTCTTCCCTATGTGGAATTTGATGTTGCCAGATGCCGTGAAAATGCCATGCGGGTCAACCACCATCTCGAATGGTTTGAACTTTCAGCAAAAACAGGAGAGGGGCTGACTGTATGGCAGGAGTGGCTCGAAAAGAAACTGTTACAGCACTGAGCATCAAGGAGAGCAGCGCTGAAGAGCGGAGGCGTCTTCGGGTCAACGGTATGGTACAGGGTGTGGGGTTCCGCCCTTTTGTTTACCGTCTGGCTGTTGCTTGTGACCTGAAAGGGTTTATCTGCAATACAGCCTCTGGTGTGCTGATTGAGGTGCAGGGTCAACTCTCGCTTCTCAATGAGTTTTCGCGTCGTTTGCTGGGGGAGCGCCCGCCGCTTGCGTTCATCGAAACCATCGAAGAGATGTCTCTTCCCTGTGTTTCAGAAGAGGCTTTTCTGATCGGGAATTCGGGTTCCGGCGTTGGGGTCGAAACACTCATTCCGCCCGATATTGCGCTTTGCAGTGATTGCCGACGAGAGCTTCTGGATCCTGCCAATCGCCGGTTTCGTTATCCTTTCATCAACTGTACCAATTGCGGTCCCCGCTATACCATTGTCGATCGGTTGCCCTACGACCGTCCATTTACCTCCATGCATGGGTTTACCATGTGTGAAGCGTGTGAGCGCGAGTATCATGACCCGCTTGATCGTCGGTTTCACGCACAGCCCAATGCCTGTCCGGTTTGCGGCCCCACTCTTTCCTTGTTTGATGCTTCAGGTACGCTCCTTTTGGGGGAGAGTGTCGTGGAGCACAACCCGGTCGATGGCACTTCTCATGCACAGCCAAAAACCGCTTTGTCCTGTGCTCACACCCTGTCCGGTGATGTCGTCGCCGAAGCCGTTGCTTTTCTCAGGAGAGGGATGATTGTTGCGCTGAAAGGGCTTGGCGGTTTTCATCTTGCCGTAGACGCACGAAATGAAGCTGCGGTACGGCGACTTCGGGAGCGGAAAGGTCGAGAGGCAAAACCTTTTGCAGTGATGATACGCGACAGGTCGCTTGTTCACGGCTATTGTGAGGTCAGTGAAACGGAAATGGCCGCACTGAGCGCTGCGCAAGCCCCCATTGTGCTTCTGAAAAAGAAAAAGAGCAGCAACCTTGCGCCATCCATAGCGCCAGGCAATGAGCGCCTTGGCGTCATGCTGCCCTACACGCCACTGCACACCCTGCTTTTCGATGAAACTCTCGACATTCTGGTGATGACCAGTGCCAATTTCAGCGAGGAGCCAATTGCAAGTGAGAATGAGGAAGCGCTTCTGCGTCTCAAGGGTATTGCCGATGCTTTTCTCGTGCATAACCGCCCCATCTACCTGAAATGCGATGATTCGGTCACCATCGCTTTATCGGGAACGTTGCGGCAGCTCAGGCGGAGCAGGGGATATGTTCCGGCGCCAATATATCTTCGCGAAGATGGTCCGGTTGTTCTTGCTGCCGGAGGTGAGCTGAAAAATACCATTACGATTCTGAAGGGTAGTCATGCACTGATGAGCCAGCATATTGGTGACATGAAAAACTATGAAGCATACCGCCATTTTGTGCAGGTTGTTGCCCATCTTCAGCATCTTTTTCAGGCTGTACCCAAGCTTCTGGTGCACGATCTGCATCCTGCCTACATGACAACACAGTGGGCGATGATGCAGAATATTCCCTTGCTTGGTGTCCAGCATCATCATGCTCATCTGGTGTCATGCCTCGCTGAAAACAGGGAGGAGGGGCCAGCGATTGGGCTCATACTTGATGGTACAGGATATGGAACTGATGGCACGATCTGGGGTGGAGAGGTACTGATTGGGGATGCTGCCGGAGCAGCACGCTTTGCTTCACTTGAGCTTATGCCATTGCCGGGAGGGGAGGCCGCAGTCATGCACCCCTGGCGGGCTGCGCTTGGCTATCTTCACCGAAGTTGTCCCGACCTGCCCGACCTTCCCTTCATGAAAGGACGGAGCATTGAGCCGGTTCTTGAGTTACTTCAAAAGAGGGTTACTATTGTTGAAACCTCAAGCTGTGGCCGACTTTTTGACGCCGTTGCCGCACTCTGCGCTCTGCGGGGTGAGATCAGCTATGAGGGAGAGGCCGCCATTGCACTGATGCATGAGGCAGGGGGGAGTATGGGCAGCAAGTCGTTCCGCTACGGGCTGCATTATGAGCAAAAGCCTGCACTTGCGCCAGTGCAATCCGCAGGAGGTACCATAGGCACGAACGATATACCGGCAGTTACAGAGAGGCTGATCAATACCCCGCGAGGAACTATCGCGAACAAGCACGATCTGTTGCATGAGGAAAAAGGGCGCTGGACGATGCTGGTTTCGCCAATTATCCGTGATGTTGTCACTGCCCTGCAAACAGGGATGGCTGCCGGTGAAATCAGCCGGCGCTTTCACCGTACGCTTGTAAACTGTTTTTATGAAATTATCGGGAAGGCATCCAAAGCGACAGGCATAACCACCGTAGCGCTCAGTGGAGGAGTTTTTCAGAACGCCCTCCTCTTTGAAGCCCTCGTGACTGAACTGCAACGTGCAGGCTACAAGGTGCTTACCCAAGCCCTTGTGCCCTCCAACGACGGAGGCCTCTCCCTTGGCCAGGCCCTCATTGGCAGAACTTACCTCAACGGCAACTATCAAGGAATCCAATAGTTCCTCTTTATTATAAGTCCTATAAGTCTCATATATCCCATATTTATTATCTTTACCTGATCACTACCAGTCAAAAAAACCACCAAGCCAATGTGCCTTGCCATTCCCGGAAAACTCCTTGAACTCTCCATTGAAAACGGCCTGAAAATGGGCATTATTGATGTGAACGGTTCAAAAACAAGAGCATGTCTTGAATATGTGCCCGATATACAGGTTGGCCAGTACACCATTATTCATGCCGGTTTTGCCCTGAAAATCATTGATGATGCGGAGGCTGCCGAAAGTCTGAAACTGTGGCAGGAGCTTATTGAAAGCGGGGCGTTTCAGCCTGATGAAGAGCCCCCTTCACCCGAATTGCTGTGAAGCCGACTCCCATGAAATATATCGATGAATATCGCGATCCACAGCTTGCCCGGAAGCTGCTTGACGAGATTCGCAGAAAAACCACCCGCCACTGGACCATCATGGAGATCTGCGGTGGACAAACCCATTCGATTATCCGCAACGGCATCGATCAACTGCTGCCAGATACCATCGAACTGGTGCATGGCCCCGGTTGCCCGGTCTGTGTAACACCGCTTGAATCGATTGAGCGGGCTCTTCTTATAGCGGCAAGAAAAGAGGTGATCTTCACCAGTTTCGGCGATATGCTGCGCGTGCCTGGCAGTTCAAAAGATCTCTTTATGGTGCGCAGTGAAGGGGGCGATGTGCGCATTCTCTTTTCCCCGCTTGATGCCCTCCAGATTGCTCGTGACAATCCCTCAAAAGAGGTGGTCTTCTTTGCCGTTGGATTTGAAACTACTGCGCCAGCCAACGCCATGGCAGTCTGGCAGGCAGCGCGAGAAGGAATTGAAAATTTCAGCGTGCTGGTCAGCCAGGTCATGGTGCCGCCAGCCATGCGAGCCATTCTTTCATCTCCCGAAAACAGGGTTCAGGGCTTTCTTGCAGCAGGGCACGTTTGCGCAGTCATGGGCTACGAGGAATATGAGCCAGTCGCCCGTGAGTTTCATGTGCCGATAGTGCCGACCGGTTTTGAGCCGGTTGACCTCCTTGCCGGAATACTGAAAACGGTCGAACTGCTTGAAGAGGGGCGTGCAGAGGTTGTGAACCGCTACGGACGGGTGGTGAGTCGTGAAGGGAACCGTGTGGCGCAAGGGATTATCAGCCAGGTCTTTGAAGTAACCGACCGGCAGTGGCGGGGGATTGGCCTTATCCCCGCAAGCGGACTTGGCCTCAGGGAATCATACCGCCGCTATGATGCTGAAAAAAAGTTTGATGTTGCACACCTCTGTGCCGCCGAGTCGCCCCTCTGCATGAGCGGGAGTGTGCTGCAGGGTGTTCTCAAGCCCGACGGCTGCCCTGCATTTGCCCGTGAGTGCACCCCGGAACACCCCCTCGGCGCCACCATGGTCTCCTCCGAAGGGGCCTGTGCTGCCTATTACAACTATCACCGAAATTTCGCACTATGACCATAGCTCCTCTCTGCCCATCCCCGATCATGCAGCATGAAACCGTTCAAATGGCACATGGCGCCGGAGGGCGTCTCTCCCAGGCACTCATGCAGCGGGTTTTTATGCCGCATCTTCATAATCCTTTTCTCGATCTTCTCGACGATCAGGCGAAGCTTGATCTTCCGCCCGGAAGAGTGGCCTTTACCACCGACAGCTATGTAGTGAGTCCGGTTTTTTTCCCTGGCGGCAGTATCGGAGAGCTTTCTGTGAACGGTACGGTTAATGATCTGGCAGTAGGTGGTGCAAGGCCGCTCTATCTCAGCGCCGGGTTTGTGCTTGAGGAGGGTTTTTTGCTTGTCGAACTTGAAACCATTGTTCAAAGCATGGCCGAAGCAGCCCGGAAAGCAGGGGTGGTGATTGTTACCGGAGACACCAAGGTGGTTGGCAAAGGGCAGTGCGACAAACTCTTCATCAACACCTCGGGAATCGGTGTGATCAGGGAGGGAGCCAATCTCTCATGCCGTAATCTGCAACAAGGGACAAGCCTCATTCTTTCAGGAACCGTGGGCGATCATGGCATGGCCATCATGACCTCGCGTGAAGGGCTCTCATTCCAGTCACGCATTACGAGCGATTGCGCCGCACTTAATGGTATGATTGCTGCCATGCTCGACGCTGTGCCCGCAATTCAAGCCATGCGCGACCCGACAAGGGGAGGTGTGGCTGCAACCCTGAATGAACTTGCCGTATCCTCCGGTGTTGGTATTGAAATCAATGAAACAACCATTCCCGTAAAAGCAGAGGTGCGCGGCGCCTGCGAACTGCTTGGCATCGATCCCCTGCATGTGGCCAACGAAGGCAAACTCGTTGTGGCCGTTGCCGCCGCCGATGCCGCACAAGTTCTTGAGGTGATGCACTCCTTTGAAGAGGGGCGCGATGCCGTCATCATCGGATCAGTGACAAACGAGCACCCCGGTATGGTGGTCATGCGCACCGCATTCGGCAGCCGTCGCATTATCGACCTTCCCCTTGGCGAACAATTGCCCCGTATTTGCTGAAGGGGGCGATGGGTAACACAGAGTATCTGAATTTCAAAATGGTTTATTCTCCGTTATGAAGCATTCCACATTGGAATAAATAATTTGTTGAAGTGTATAGTATACGCTACATTTCAAAAGAAAAAGCGTTCAAATGTAGTACATATGATACAGATATGAGCGATATTCAGGAAATCGGAGAGCTTCTCTATCGTCGGAGGAAAACGTTAGGATTATCGCAGCAGCAGGTAGCCAGCGCAAATGGAATAAGCCGCGTTACGCTAAGCCGTTTTGAAAATGGCAAACTGCCGGAAATCGGTATACGAAAGGTTATGGCCATCTGCGCAACACTTGGGCTTGAACTCACCGTAAAAGATGCTTCACCGCGCCCAACCTTGCAGGAGCTGATAAACGAACGGGAGAATTAGTATGCTGGATGTATGGGTTACTCCTCATGTTGTTGGCTCACTGGAACGGTAAAAGGAGCTACTCATATTGTCAAGGGTTGGAACAACAATGAATATCCCCATTTGGCAGCTAACGAGTTTTTCTGCATGAATGCTGCCCGCCGAAGCGGGTTGGAAGTGCCGGAGTTTACTCTTTCGGAAAACAACCAGTTTCTGATAGTCAAGAGGTTTGACTTGACAGAAGAGGGGCAATATCTTGGGTTTGAGGATTTCTGTTCCCTGAATGGTATTGGTACGGCAGAAAAGTATGACGGGAGCTATGAAAAGCTGGCCAAACGGATTCGCCAGTTTGTCTCTCCTGAACTTCAGGCCTCTGCCCTGGAGGCTTACTTCCGCTCACTATCTCTTTCTTGTATCGTGAGGAACGGCGATGCCCATCTCAAAAATTTCGGAGTACTCTACACGGCATCAAACAAACCAGTGCGCCTTGCTCCCACCTACGATATCGTTTCAACAACAGCGTATATCAAAAAGGACACTCTGGCGCTTACTCTGGACGGCAGCAAGCGCTTTCCGACAGCAAAGAAACTCATTGCTTTCGCAAAAATGCACTGTAATCTTCAGCCAGCAAAAGCAAAACTCATTATCGAAGAGGTTGCCGATGCCGTTGCTGAAACCGTTGCAGGCTTGCGCCAGCATACCCTCGATTTTTCGGACTTTAAGCCTGTTGGTGAGGCCATGCTCAGAGAGTGGAATGAAGGGCTGACGGCTATCGGGCAAAATAGTTGACGGCTCCGATATGGATGCGGAAGTGGCTTTAAGTTTATGATTACCTTATGGAAAATACCTATAAATTTCCTTTCTGTGCAGAATACGATATATGATTATTCCGTCTTCTCTTTTTTCATATCCCAATCTGTATTCTCCGAAGCGGATTCTGAAAAAGTCACCCTTTTTCTTTTCTCCTTTTAACTTCTTAATGCTATGAGAGCTTTCTGAAATCGAAGGGCTGGCATAAAGTTCTTCAAGAAAAAGTTTTACCTGACTCTTTGCGGTTCGCTGACTTTCTGAATATCTTTTAAAAATGTTTTTCTGAGGATAATTTTCATAATTGCTTAATCAGTTCTCTTACCTCCTCATATTCCACAGTTTCTTCATCCTGAACTTCTTCCATAGCTTTCAGCAATCCGTCATCAAGAAGAAGTTCCTCAATTTTCTGATATATCTGATAATCAAGAATAACACTTTGTATATTTCCTGACTCGTCAGTTATATATGATTTCGCAATATTCATTTTACATTATCCTTATGTCAAAAATTCGGCTACGAGCGTAACAAGTTATTGTCACTGCAAAAATAGTTACTATTTTCCTGAATTGAGCGATTCATCCGCAATTGGTTCAAGCTTTACAGGTTTTAACTATTTATTTCTCTAATCGTTATAGATTGTGTTATATGCTATGGTGCTCTTAACCCATTGGGTTTGGCTATTTTGAAATGGGAAATCGACGCTTATTTTCATAATAATGCTTTATAAATATTATTACATAAAGCGCTTTTTCATTACTAATCGCTCAATTCAGGATTTTCATTTCCTATCGGACTGTTACGTTCACAGCTATTCCATAAACATCAGAATATGTTAAATCCTTTTAAAAACAAAAGCAGAAGCAGATTTTATTTTCCCCTCTTGTTACAAAAGCTATCCGCAACCTCTTTTAAAATATTAGTTTGAAGGTGCCAACCAAACCACAGAGTTATGAGGTCACAGTTCAAAACGTTAACCATCTACAGCAGCGTTAAAGAACCTTCCCGACATCCTGATTGATCCATTTATCGAACATCGTCAGTGCCCTCCTGATCGGGATTTTTGCAGTGCCAGTTCCGGAGCACGAGAGAGGTATCGACCGACCAGTCAGCTCTCTAGTTCAACACGTGGTGGGTCTCTTTGAAGAGGGCAAGTAACTGTTGATAGTTCATGAGCACTAATCCTTAAGGTTTTGGTATAGGCTTTCCCTGCCAAATCCGGAGTCTTCAGCTCTTTGTGTCATTTTCTTACAGGCTTCATCTCCGCGTTATCAATATGCCTGCAGTTTCATGTCAGCAGATAGTCAGAATTCTTGTGAACTTATTTTGTAGCCGGAGAAGACATTTGAGGGGGCGCCTGTTTGTCAGGTGCGTTTGTTTTTTGGATATGATTTTTTCTCTCAAAGACATTACAGCCCCATCTAAAGCGTCGAATGCGGCGCGATAGACGTGGCCAATAGACTTCTGGATGTTTTTTTGGAAATATTCACTCCCAGAAGTGTCTCCAAGGGCGGATTTATCATCGCTAAACCGCTCAACGATGATCCGCATGAGATGGTCAAAAGCGTCTCGTAATTCCTTTATTGTCTGTAAATTTGAGCGGTAATCAGGGTCCACCTCCTCAGAGGATAATATCAGTGACTTCGCCTGCATATAAAGAGATGCGAGATTTTCTAATTGAGCAATCTTTTTTGGTGAAAATCCATTCTCATTTTGTTTGCCAGGCGCAATTTCTATTATCTTTTCATCTCTAATAAGGAAGTCTCAAGTTTTTTATGCGGTTGATACGCTCTTCATATTCTCTGGCTGTGTAGAATCGTCCGGCATTGAGCCCGACAGAACCTCTGTTGCTGTCGGAGTAAAGCTTTGTTGTCTCCCGATCAACATCGGCTGCTGTTGAAAAGCCTCCATAACTCATATCTATAACCGCTGATAACCTGTCAATACCAAGGCTTTTACAGACAATGTTTCGAGTTGTTTCCGATACTCGAATCGTCATACGTTCTCCACTTTTTTCGCTGAAGGTTATTGTTTGTTCTCATTATGCATGATTTTACGAAACATAAATTAATAATCATGCAACAATAATACTTTTGGCTCCGTACCCTCCTATTCCCCCAAAATCACCTTTTGCATAAGCATCTGGTTATTGCCATAAAAGGGCACATCGGTAGCCCCGAGCACAGAAGGCGGCAGATCCTGCAACTCGTTGAGGTTGCTCATGGGTACCAGCACGAGCTTGGCTCCATTTTCGGAGAGCATTGATACTTTGTCAGAGAAGTTCATTGCCCGCTCGATGGCGCCGCCGATGGAGATGTTCCCCAGAATCGACAGGGCTGGCTTGAGGTTTCTTTTGTAGATAGCGGAGATGATGGCGACGTAGGCGGCGGCCCCTATCCCTGACGCAATCGTTGAGCCGAGGAGTGATGTCACCTGAATGGAGATATCGTAGTTCTTGAGGGAGTGCTGCTCGTTGAGGATGGTTTTCTCGTTGGCCTTGATGTATTGATAGGTGTTTTTAATGTCTTCCTTTGGTGTGGTGCTGTTGGTGCCGGAGATGTTCAGTTTTCCGCTTCCGGTAACAACGGCGGTCTCGATCCTAACCAGAGTCAGGTTCTCTCCATCGCTTGTTGCTGTGTAGCAGACGCCCGGCTGAAGGGGCGAGTTTTCGATGAGGTGAGAGCTTCGCTCTTCGGGCAGGGAGACAAAGGTTTCTTCCTGAGTGTTTTTGTCGATGTAGGAAAAGTTAGTGTCCCAGAATTCCATGCCTCCGATACGTTTGAGCTGTTCCTTCACACGACGCCTCATTTCGAGAGCAATGGTCAAATATTCCTGCACCTCCTCCCGTGTGTATTTGCCGTCAGGATGGATCAGCTTGATAAATCCTGAAACTGTTTTCTTCACAGGTTTGGTGTCACGCTGCTTAAGGTGAGAGCCGAGCGCGAAGAACTCCTCGACAACGTCGGTATGGTTTATCTTGCGTTGTGACTTGAGGCATTCCGAAAAGAAGTCCGTGCTGAAGCCGAAGTTTTTAGTGAAATGCTTTGGCGCGAACTTAGGCATTTCCCAGCCGGGCAAATAGTAGTGTATACGGTCAAGAAAGGCGGTATCGGTGTTGATTTCAGGGGAAAGCGGGCTTAAGAGGTTTGAGTTCTGCAACACGGTTTCAATCGGCTGGTTGATGTTGCCGTTCAGCACAATTGAAGCGCTGCCTGTAATTTCGCCACCGGCACCTGCACGGGAGAAGGAGCCGGATTCCATATAATCTTTCATCAGCGGGATGGCATCCCGCTCCTTGAAGAGCTTGTCGGTTGCTTCATCAAAGGTAATAGCATCCCACTGCCCGACAGCGCCAACCTTGCCGGTGGAACCGTGTACAAAGAGCTTGGCAACGGTTCCCTGCCCGCCAGAAATGACAACAGCATAAGGGGTAAGCTCCTTGAACACATAGGTTTTTCCTGTAGATCGTGGCCCTATTTCCAGAAAATTGAAGTTCGCCTCCACCAGCGGAATGAGGCGCGATATCAGGAGCAACTTGATGCGGCGGGTGATTCCTTCCGCCGAGGGTTCAATCCCTGAGCTGCGCAAAAGGATGTCGATCCACTCTTCCGTAGTGAAGTGTGAGCGGTTGCGCACAAAGTGGCCGTTCTCAAAATTGGAGAGCTGAATCGGTTTGATCTCTTCCACCACGAAGGGATAGATGGTTGAGCCAATCATGATGCCGGGATCGTATCGCATTTCGATGATTGCCCAGATACCGCCAAGCATCATCTTTTCGTGCTGGTTTACCAGGCTTTCGCTGATGTTGGCGTGCTTGATATTGCTGTTCTGCAATTTTGCCCAGTAGACATCTTTGCCGGTATCAAGTTCAACGCTGATTTTGTCGATGATTTTGTAGCGGCCCTCATTTTTGATTTTGGAATGGATAAGGGCGCTCTCTTCGGGGTTGACATAGTGGTCGCTGAGGATGCGCTTGACATTATCAAGCCCCTTTTTGATAGCCTCTTCGTCATTCGTAGAACATGAATTAGCAATCAGATATTCCAGTACGAACACAGGGACATTTTCGCCGACTTTGAGCATCTGCACCAGGTCTTTCTTGACAACAAAGCCTCGAAAATGTTCGAGAAGCTTTTCATCCAGTTGGTCTAAAACGATACTCATAGGTTACTCTCTGGTTTCAACGAACGATTTTTAAAGACCGCCAAGGTCACGAGCAACGGTTTGCGATACAGCCACCTTCGTCAGGGTCAGCCGCGACAGGGCATCCACCACAATCACCTCAATATTGAGATGGTTGTCAAATGAGAACTCCTTCTTGATGAGTTCACCCGCTTTAATGGCCACGATGTCACTCTTGTTGAACTCCTTCCCGTTGTCGATAAAGAGGAGCTGCACCTTCCGTTCCTGGGTAAAGATATCACCCGCTCCATCATCAGCTTTAAGGTGGAGTGAAAAATAGTCGCCCACAACACCGCTCAACTGCCTTTCGTTCGCCACACTGATGTTCAGTTCCTGAAGGGAAGAGATTGTGTGGCTGAAGGTTATAAAAGGAATAATCAACTCCTGAGGCGACAACCCGCCATGAGCATATCCGTACTTCCCAGGGGTTTTGAATGGTTTCATATGTTTGGCAAAGTACACGTAGTTGAACTCCTTATACTGTTGCCTGTATTCGATCAATTCAGGTGATGGACTCTGCCTGCCGGTGGTACGAATGTATCGCTCTGCCTTTGACACAATTCCTTGAAACTGCACTTCGGCCTTGTCGGACTCATCAAGAATACCGGTAAGCACAAATCCGTGGTCGGAGGTCAGCACAACCTCCTGAAAACCGTTATTGAGCAGAAACCCTACCTTTTCGGCAAGCATATTCTCAATTTCACCGATGAATTTCAGCGCTTTGTGCTGCATCTTCTCGGCTATGTCGTCAATATCCTTGCAGGAGCAGAGAAGCACATCCACTTCAGCATGTTGAAAGTTGACCTCCTCCAACTGAACAAACTCAATCCGCATTGCGACTTGTGCGGCAAGATATGCCTCTCGCCGGGACTGCAATGGCTCAACAACTCCATCGTCACGATAAAGCAGGCTCATATTGTTTTCGGTAATCGACGGAATGCCGCAGCAGCGATATTGGTTATCAACCTTGATCGTATCACTTATTTTCGCAGTGACTCTCTGTGAAATTTCATAAGAGATACCATCACCCACAATAATTGCTATCCGTCCTTGAGCGGAACGGATTCTCTCTATCAAAAGCCCCTTCTGGTTCTCCCGGTAGTCGTCGAAGTACTGAAACCACTTATGGAGAAAGGGTGAAACCAACTGGTTGTAATACTCCTGGAATGGGCGAATAACCTTTTCGTCACCCCAGAACTCCTCGTAGATGCTGCGTATAGCCGTGTCAACCCGGTAGAGTTCGGTCGTGTAAAAGGTTGTCGCCTCCTCAAGCGACGCAATCCCCTTGATTCTGGAAGTATCAAACTCCAGCAGTTGCAGCAGATGGCCCCACAACCCCTTGCGCCATTGCCTGCCGTGGCTGCTCCTGAAACGGGCGTGTATGAGCGGGAGTTTATCCTTAATGGAGACTCTGTCCGATAAGTGCGCTACCAGGTCTTTCAGCCACTGGAGATCCACCAAATCGAACGGATGGGCGGCATAAACTTTCCAAAGTTCCGGCAGCTCCAACCGGACCGGATGCTCTTGGCAATAGCCCAGCAACGAACCCTCCATCGCTTTGGAATCGCCCCACTTCTTGTACACATCGAGGTACTTCTTCTTCGGTTTACCTGTCAGCAGCGACCCCAGAATCTGCTCAGCCACCTCTTTCGCAAGGATTTCGGGGGGTTGGCTGATGTTGCCGCGCCCAAGCCAGGTATTGATTTTTTCAAAAAAGGCCGCAACCACCACTGCATCACGGGTAGCGCAGAAACCCACTGGGTCATGGAGAAAGGGGAGGATATCACTGCCGATATCAAAAAGCCGCTCTCCACCCTTGCGGCAAAGCTCCTCCCAATACTCACGTCCTTTACCAATGCTGTTGTACGCAGCAACTTTGAGTTCTTCCGGTGTAAGCGAAATGTTCAAGCCAAGCTCCTGAAAAACCCTCGCCGCCACATAATTTTCCACCATGCGGATATCCACATACCCACAGGTTTCAGCGTAGTCGCGAATAAAGGTCAGCTTGTTTTTTTGTGATGTCGCTATTATTACAACTTTATCACCCTTGTGGAATTTTTCTACAGTGTACTTGCACTCCAGCTCCTCAAGGGAGCCATGAACCACAAAAATTGTCAGCTCCTTCGTCAATACCTTGCGCAAAAGATCCAGAAGAGAGGCTTCAGCCCCCACAACTACTCTGTTTCGCCGGTCAAGGACTTTCCTGATATCCTGATTGAGCCATTTATCGAACATCGTTCATTCCCTCCTGATCGGGATTTTCGCAGTGCCCAATGCCTGCAGCCTCTTCCAGTTGCCTTTTCAGCTCCTCTTTTGAGGGCAGATAGAGCTGATACTTTGATGCAAAAATATTTGAATCCTTGGGGAGTGTCAGTTCAACCAGCGCATCATGCTTGCGATGGCACAACAGAATGCCAATGGTCGGCAGTTCATCCTCCGTTTTGACATAGCGGTCAAAGTAGTTCACATACATCTGCATCTGCCCAAGATCCTGATGCGTCAGCTTGTCGCGCTTGAGGTCAATAAGCACATAGCAGCGCAAGAGCCGATTATAAAAAACCAGATCAACATAAAAGTGGTCGTTATCGAAGGTGAACCGTTTCTGGCGAGCCTCAAAGAGAAACCCTTTGCCCAGTTCAAGCAGAAAGTGTTCGAGGTGGTCGATAATGGCCGTTTCAAGTGCATGTTCCGAATAAGCGGTTTTTTCTTCCAGATCCAGAAACTCAAGCACAAAGGGGCTTTTGATCACATCCGCCGGTTTTTCAATAATCAGCCCCTTCTCTGAGAGCTGCCGGATTCCCTCCTTGTCACGACTGAGTGCCAGCCGCTCATACAGCGAGGCCGCTATCTGCCGCTCAAGCTCTCGGGCACCCCAACTGTTTTCGCTGGCTTCAATTTCGTAGAATCGGCGCTCATCAGTGTTCGATATGGTCAGCAAAGCAACGTAATGTGTCCATCCGAGAGAAAAGCAGCCAGCCAATGTTTCGGAGAGTTCCTGAACCATTTTGGGAGCACTGGCTATGGCATCAAAAGATGTAACAGGCAGTGCCTGTTGAATCTCCGGTAGTTCACTTTGCTCACGAAAAGATTGGTCAGGCAGTGTCTGCCCAATCTTTTGGAACTCATTCTGCCTGCTTTCAGATTTTGCAGGCAGTGCCTGCAAAATTCCAGAATAGGTGAGATAGAACTTACAGCAGAGCGCGAGGCTTCGTTCTGAACAGCCTTTGATCGTCAACTGAGCCGCGATTTTTTTTAGCAAATTGGCGCCATACTCCGCTCTGTCTGAGCCGCCCTGCTCAAACTCTACAATGTACCACCCGAACAGCCAGTTCCGGATCACCAGGGAGGTATCGACCGAGCGGGCGGCTCTTTGCTGTAACTCCTGATGGGTCTCTTTGAAGAGGGCAAGTAACTGTTTATAGTTCATAGGTTTTGCGATTTACCACTCTGCATTCAGATACTTTTTGAGCTGTCCCGGATTCAGCACCTCATAAGCGATGATACCCCTCTTCTGCAAGGGAGCGATGTTTTTGCCGACACCGTCGTCGAGCTTGGGGTCGTAGCCTTCGGAGAGCAGTTCGTCAATCTTTTTCCGGAGGCTCTCAATCTCCTTGAGCTGATGGAAAATGGTATCCTTCTCCTCTTCTGCCTGTGCGCTTTTCTCGCCAAGCAGGTCTGACTGGCGGTTGCGCAGCGCCGTCTCACGCTTTTCAATATAGACCGACTTCAGGGTAAAGAGCTTGTCGCGACTCCATTTGTAGATGATGATGAAGGCATCAAATCCCTGACGTGGCCCGGAGGTGATATGCCAGATAAATGGTGTCTTTGGCAGGTACATGAAGAGGTTGAGGTGATCGGAGAGGTCGCTAAAAAAGTTTTTGTTGTTGATGTAGTCGTTGATCTCCTTGCCAAGAACGGTCGGGAAAGCGGCAAACTGCGCGGAAGTGAGCCCCTTCTCCTCAAACTTCTTTTCAATGCGGTCAATCAATATCTCTTCGCCGGTGTTACGTACCAGAGGGACAATACCGTCGTCGTCCTCATTGAGAATTTCGCGGATCAGGTCGGCGAGGAACTCCATCGCAATGGTTTTGGCCCGCTGCTGCGGCAGCACTCCACTTTTCTTGAAGAGGTACCAGACGTTAATCGGGTTGATCTTGTTCCTGATGCAGAACTCTTCGAGGTCGTTGTTGCTCTGGTAGAGCGTCTCGAACTTTGCAGTGAGGTCGGCAATCTCCTGCCCGCTCATGGTCATGGTGGGCAGGGATTCAATGAAAGTAAAGATTTTATCAAGCGGGAACTCTGCCGTGACCTCTGTTTCAGTCAGATATGCTGCGCGGGCTTCGGGAAATACAGGGAGACCACCGATGGATTCGCCCTCTTTGGCAAGCACCATTGCCTTGTCTTCAGGGGTGAGTTCGTAGACTTCGAAGATCTTTTCGTTGATGATGGCTTCGTTGAGCAGGACTTGGGTGAGGAGGTGGTTTTCGTAGGTGAAAAAAGATTTGATCTTTTCTCGAAGGTCTATATTTGAAATGCCAATCAAAAAAGGATTAGCTTCATAGTTTGATTCCACCAAAGAAAATGAATATAACCGTTTTTTTACGTCAATCGCCGTATTTGAAAAATACGTAATAGAGTCCTCAAGCTTTTTTGTTGGAAGACAAAAAGGAACCCTATTTAAATCCCCTTGTGTAGTATTTACTGTAGGATTAAGAGACCCAAGAAGGTATGCGGAAAGCTTTGAATTTAAAAAAGCAATCACATAAGGAATGTTGTTAAAAGCTTTAGGAATAATTCCGGGGCCGCCGCCTGAAAATATTTGCCCTGTTTGCATATACCTAAAACATATGCCTTTCGAGCCACTGCTTCCATATGTTATCCCTGCCTTAAAATACAAGGATTCATTCTGAGGCCGTGATTTTTGTTTGCCTTGATCATCACAAAAATTTTTAATCTCATACCCATTGTCCTCCCAATTTACCAATAACCAATTATTTCCAAGCCATTTACAGTATATACCTCCTTTAGGATAAAAGAACCATTTTTGATTCGCTAAAATATTTTCTTCTGCATAATCATTAAAAACCTCCCATGTGTACCTCAAGAATCTCTCATTGTTTGAAGTAACTAAACCTTGAGCGACATAAAATGAATCTTGAAGAGCATTACTTCCAAACTTCTCCCGAAAAGCATCACTAATCCAGTAAATAAATGGCCATGACTTGATGATTTTCAGCTTGTCTTGATTAATGAGAATATTATGTTTATCCGTCTTTCCTGAAACAAAATTCTCCAGAGCTGTGAGAGCATAATCTTTCTTGAATTTCTCCTGTGGAGTACGGGTATACTGATCCAGTGAAATAAAGAGTGATTTGTCATTGGTCGTTATCCCTTTTTCCAGAACATAAAACGCAGGGTCAACCATTATGGAGCCAAAGAGGTTGCTCAAGCCATAATCGACAAAAATATTGATATGCAAATTGTTAAGGATATATTCCCGAACCCCCTCAAAGGTTTTGATATACATGAAGGTGAGCGGATGAATCATCGCAATCTTGCCGGTATCAGTGATAATCTCCGCACATCGTTTTATAAAAGTCGCATAGAGGTTTGAGTGAAATCCATAAGGCTTCTTGTAATTCCCTTCAATAAAAGCTTTCAACTCCTTCCCGAAATCACTTGAATCGGTATAGGGCGGATTCGCCACCGCTACATCGTACTTCCGGGTCATGATCTCCAGAAAGGTGATGGCATCATTACTCTTGCTCCGCAAAAAGCTGTTGCCGCTGCTTTGGCTGTATGCCGATACGGCGTTGTGCAAATCACGGAACAGCTCCGCTTTGAACTTTTCCTGGCTCTCAAATTCAGCCGTGGCAAAAAGATCCTGCTGGTCAGCTTTTGCCTTTTCAAAGAGTGATGCAAAATTGGCATTGAAGCGTTCTTCAATCCTGATGAGTGAGCCAAACTGGTATGCTCGCTGCAGGTCGGCCCAGATTGCCTTGATCAAACTCATCTGCTGGGAGTCGGTAGCCAGACTGCCGGAGAAGGAGCTTGCCACCACATCAAAATCGGGCAGGTAAAAATCGGAGGAGACCACATTGAAGCGCTCGATATGGATGCGGCTGTTCCGTCGCAATGCCTTAATGTAGAGACCCAACTGCGCAATCTGGATTGCCCTGTCATCGAGGTCAACACCGTAGAGGTTGTGCTCAATAATGAGCTTCCCGATCTCCTCTTCGTCATACTCAGCGCCATAGTTCTCAATCTGGTCGAGGTAGAGGTCATAAAAGAGGTCGAAGGCGTAGAGCAGAAAGTTTGCGGAGCCTGTTGCCGGGTCAATCAGCCGAATTTCAGTCAAGGGTTTCGGCTCGCGCACCCGTGTGGCGGGGATGTTGGCAATTTTGTACTTTCGCCCAATCTCTGAATCTGGGTACATCTCCAGATAGAGTTTGCCGAGGGAGTTGTTCACCAGAAACTCAACAACCCAGCGCGGCGTATAGACCTGGGAGGAGAGGGCAACCTTGTCGAACTCGATCTTGTCGCCAGACTCCTTAAATGCTTGTTTTTTGGAGAGGTTGTAGCTTTCGTAAAGCCACCCCATAATGTCGTCCGAGAGCCAGATTTCAGAGCCAACATCACTGTCCTCCTCAACGGCATTGAATGCGCCGATAATGGCGTTCAGGTCGAGCACGTAGGGAAGCATGTCGTAGGTGCTCTCACGGGAGTAGAGTCGGATTTTGTCGCTGAGGGTGTCGAAGGCAAAGCGGATATAGAAGAGCAATCCCTCAAGCTCTTCGGAAGACATGAACGGGTTTTGTTCCAGCCATGCACGGTGGCCAAAAGAGTGACCGCCATTTTCAGCCCGTTTGGTGAGCACTTCGGGGAACATCCGGTGTGCCTCCATCACCTTGAGCGCGGCAAGCCGGTTGAAGAGGGTAAAGGTGTAGTCGTCAAGCGCTTTCTGGTAGGCTGCGGCAGGTGTGCCGGTCTCTTTGTTGTGGCTTTCAAGGATGGCATCAAGCGTTGCCCGAAGCTCTTGCTGTGGCTGGTCGAGGGTGGCAGGTTCACTCTGGCGCTCTGCTGTGATACCGAGCCGGGCAAACTGGTTCGCAAAGGCTGACGAAATCAGCTCACGGATACTCTTGACGTGGTCGGAAAGTTTCATTGTTCGGGGCCTTTGCCTTTTTAGAGGTCTATTTCAATTTGGTCACTCTCCTGCATTCCGGCAACCTGTTGTAACTGGAGCTGAAGCATCTGCTTGAATGCCCCGACCGTTGTGGTGCGGGCAATTTTGAGCGAGATCCGTTTTAATGCTTTCGGTGGTGGTATGGGGATGACTTCTCCGCTATTGCTCTCTTCCACCGGTACGGGGGCAGGAGGAGCTTCCTTGACAATACTCATTGCGGCAACCTCCAGCTCGGCAAGCTTCTGCGGAGCAAGCGCGGTGCAGGTGATCATCTCCGAGAGTGAAAAGTGGGAACTGGCGCACTTGATGGTGTAGTCGAGCTTGACCTCTTGATTGATGCGCTTTTCAGCATACTCTTTGACGAACTGAACCTGCCGCAACAGGTCACGGTTCTGTGTTTCGGGATAGCTGTTGATCTCTGTGATGAGTGCGGTTGCGACGGCAAGCAGCTCCCGGTTTGCGTCGCTGGCCGTTGTATTGGCATCAACCATCAGGGTGTGGTAAAAGTCCTTGAGCTTCTGCCCTTCAACAAGAATCTCCCTATACCCTTCAACCACGGATGATGAGTAGATTTCATCAAAGCGTGTAATGGTCTCCTGAATTTCGCGGCTGGTGACGTTGGCCTTTTCAAGCTCGATTTTCAGCTCATCAACAAAGCGCTTGATGAATCTGGCTTTTTGCAGGTTCGACTTGATGAATTTTTCAATCTTCTCGATTTTTTTGACCGTTGCCTCAAACACCGCCTGATTGAGTAGGAAGTTGTCAGCCGTGTCAAGAAAGTTGCCCTCAGTCACCTTGCCGGAAAACTGGTGCAGTTTGCCAATAAGGGTGGTTTCGCTGCCAAAGAGCGGTTCAAAGTCCGTTACGGTCTTTTTCAGCGTCCGGACGGCGTTGATGTAGTACTCCGAGAGGGCACGGATGGCCTCAATGAGCGCAAAGTCATTGCTGTTCCAGTCAACCCGCTCTTTGGTCACCTCTTCGATCTTGAGGGCTCGAAGCAGGGTGACCATATCGGATTTCTGGGCGGTCGTCAGCGATTTGGAGAGTGACTTGAAGGAGGCTTTCTGGAAGTTCCGGCTGGAGCTGAAGATGCTTTCGACAACATCGTCGCGGTACGAAAAAATATCTTTGGCGTTGAACCTGGCGGTGAGGCGACCGGTACGAAAGAGTACAGCCACAAGGGTAGCTACCGTGCCATATTCGTAGCCGGTGGGGGCGCTCTTTAACTCCAGTTCAAGATCTTTGCCACTGAGGTATTGGCTTTTGATTTTGGCGGTTACCGACTCAATGCACTCAAGAGTGTCGCCCACGAAGTTGCCGTTGGAGTCGAAAAAGGTAAAGTCGTTGCCGCCGTTTTCACTGAAATTGAACTTTGGCAGCTTGTCGTTCTGCCGCTCCTTTATAATTGAGGTAGCCAGCGCTTCGGAGAGCTGCCTGGAGGGGCGTTTGTAAAAAACATTATCGAGCACCTTTTTTTGAAGGGTGTTTATTTCACTCTTGAAACTGGCTTCACTGAGCTGCACCGTATTGAAGAGGTAGATCGCTTTGGCGTTGGTATAGGCGCTGTTGATCAGGTTAAGGAGATCCTTTTCCCGTTCGTCCCGGATGACCGAGAATGAGCGGATGATTTGCTTGATGGTTGCATCGCTGTCGTTTTTGTACTTGTCGTCCATGTAGGCGAATCGCAGGATCTCCTCAATCAGGTGGCTGATGGTGCTGAATTGTGCGTTGTCGGGGAGAAGTGTGATTTTGTGCTTGATGTCGCGGGTCTGCTGTTTGATGCTCTCCATGAAGTCGAGCCGGTTTTCGGTGATGCTGTAGAGGCTGCACACCTCTATCTGGAGATCCTTGTTTGATGAGCCCATAAGTTCATCGCCAAGGTCAGTGGTAACATGAAAATTGTAGGTGACGCTCTTGTCGCTGATGGTTCCGATTGAGCGGATGGAGCTGTTTTTCTGCAATCGGGCGACCAGCTCATTTTTGCGTTTGAAGTGCTCAACCGTAAAATCCTTCATTTCATCGAGGAGCTTTGTCTCCAGATCAGAAGTGATTTTGAAGGAGTTGTTGCTCTCAAGAAGTACTTTTGCCGTGGTCAAGGTTGTAAGCGCCTCTTCAATCAGGGGCTTTACGCTGTAGTAGTCGTCAACTGTAGAGATGTAGACTTTGGTGATGTTCTCAGCCGTAGTTGCAACAAGCTCTGATACCGAGAGAAAGTGGATGGCCTTGAGCAGCCGGATGCCGTCAATGGCTGACTCTTTGAGCATCTGGCGGGCAAGGTCGTACTTGTTGACCAGGGCAGCGGTTGGGGCCGTCTGCGCTTCGTCACAGATGTCAAAGGCGGTGGCAAAATTGTATGCATTGAGCTTGCCAAGCTTGTTGCGAAGAACGTCGAAGGTGGTGATAATCATCCCTCGGGCAGCCACCTGCGAGGCCGTCAGGGCGTTGGAGGCAAAGAGAAAATTCTGCAGCAACTGGAACTGGTAGTGGTGGAAAGGGTAGTAGATGGTGAACAGCTCCCTGTTCTCTGACTTGGTCGGGATGGAGGCTTTGAGGTTGGTGATGTCGGCAATTTTCCCTGCGTTCTGGTCGAAAAAGGTGTTGAGCAACTGTTGCCCTTCGTCACTTTTCTGGAGCAGGCGGCTGCGGATAATGACATCGACTTCAGTTGATTCAAGGTGAATCTTGGTTTTAAAGCGATCAGTCACTTTGGTGAGCTGACTCTTGCTGATACTGTTGTTGTTGATCACATCGTCGAGCTTCTCCTGGGCAATGGCGATGGTCCAGACTCTGGAGGCGATGGCGGAGAGTGATTCGCTTAGCCCTTCAAGGTCAAGCAGAGTAAACTTTTTCTGGCTGATGGCTTCGCTTGCTTCGTCAAAAATAAAGACGATTGTTTCGCCTTGCTGCTTTTCGAGGTAGCGGCTCAGTTCATCCTTGAGCTTCGATGCGCTGAAGCTGTCAATGATCGAGTTCAGATGGATGACGGTTTCGTCGTACTCCTGTTCGGTATATTTCCATGCGGTCAAGACTTTGCGAATGGTTGAGGGGACGCGCATGGAGCTTGCCCGAATGCTCTGCCACTCTTCACCCGTGAGCAGCTTTACCTTCTCTACAAAGGCTGGATAGTGGCCGTCAAGAAAGAGCTGATACTCAATATAGCCGTACACAGAGTCAAGAAATCCGAGGCTTTTCAAAAAATTGCGGAAGAGGGTAAAGGTCAGCCCCTTGTCGGTGTTCTGTTTGGCGATGTCGAGAGAGATAACCCGGTTGTTGCTACTGGCGAATTTGCGCAGGTCGTTTTCGATAAGGGCGGCATCATTGAGCCCGGAGAGTCGCGGGATGATGCGCTCTATGGCTTGGGTTCCCATAATTACCCTGTTGTCGAGCAGGTAGCCAAGCATCTTGCCAAAATAGGATTTGCCGGAGCCGTAAAAACCTGAGAGCCAGACGCCAGTCTCCTTGATGCTGGAGTTATATTTTGAGGCAAAGGTGGAGAGGTGACGGCCAATATTTTCGGTGATAATGTAGTTGTCGATCTCGTAACGAATCTCCTCTTCAACCTGCTCTTCAAGGTCAATGACATTCTTGATATCAATATCGAGGTTGAGACTCAACAGCTCTTTGATTTTGGGCATAGGGCACTCCACTATTTGACAAGATGGCATCGGTAGTTTGATGCCTGTTTATGGTTGAGGAAGAGCAGTTCGTTGTTCATGTAGCTGGCAGGATAGAAGATGACAAGCGGTATACCCTGCATCATCACGGTTTTGTGTTCCATAATGTTGACATTCTCAATGCCGGTACCTTCAAGAGCGCCGGTGTGAATGAGAAAGGCTGTTTTTTCAACACGGCTTGCCTGGCATATCTCCGTGACAATCAAGGAGAAGAGGCAGTTTGGGTATTCGTTTGTGAACACCTTGAATGAGGTGCTGCTGTTCTCGCGGTAAAATGCCTTGAAACCCTCCAGCGCCTTACGCTCCTTGTCTGTTCCGTTGACGCTGTTGTATTCATCACCAAGCAGGTCAATGCTTTTGACAAACAGCTCCGCGATATCAATAAAATAACCGTCCGGATAGAGTTCTCTCGCCTTAGCGATATACTCCTCCTCTTCTGCCGGGGGATAGACAAATAAAACGGTGTTTCCACCGTTTGCCGTTCGCTTTAGTTGCGTCCGGTTGTCTTCATGTAAAACCACACGAAGATCATCGAATTTCTGCTTTTGTTCAGTGAGAAATGGCATCAACAAGCTCCTGTGGTGACAATTTTAACTGCACAGTCAAGGCCTCACCGGTAGAGGCTATATTGATAAATGGCATGAAGCTGATGTTTTTCAGCGACAGAATCAACTGCTCTCGTTCAAGAAACAAGAACTCCCGATATGGCGATTTCAGAATATCGGTGGCAGCATCATCCACACTGAGGATAACATACAAAAAGAAAAGAAGTTCATCCTCAGAAAGCCTGATATTGAGCAACCGTTTTTTTACTGCACCCTCAACCATTCCCAGCTTCTTGAGAATCGTGAGATACTTTGAACCAATTTTTTCCAGAGTCGAATCCGAGAATTTTTTCAACGGCAGAGAGTGACTCTGGCGATCTTTCAGGTAGGCAAAGATTTCATCCCCGGCAATTGTTGTCCGACCGGAAAAGTAGACCTTCAGATAAACCTCTTTGGTAAGAATCCGGAAAAGATCGTTCCCGGCAAGTAACTGCAAAAAAATAGCCCACCGTTTCAGAGTTTCCAGACCGGGGGCATTAAAAAGTGCCACCATTAACTGCCGGTGCCGTTCACTGGCAAAAACCAGAATGGTACGCTCCACTGCGGCAAGAAAGCGCTTTCGGGTGCTTTCCGTCCGAAAATCGAAGGCGTTGTTGGTCACCAGTAACTCCCTGAGATCAACCCGCCCCTTTCCTTTGGCAAACTCTGCCAGCGCAACCTCAATCAGCCGGAAATCCGGAATGCTGCCAATGACATTGATGTCTGCGTTATATACTTCCATTACTTTTTCATCTACCAGAAATGTCCTTTCGAGGGGAGCTTGTACAGTAACTCCGAGAGGTGATGTTCGCTTGCGATGTCTAAATTATGATGATTTCGGCATGATTTCAAACTCTGACTTCGAGCGGTAAAAGCAGACATCGAATTCCATAAAAAAATTCGTTTGCCCGAGAATCAGCGGCACATCACTTTTAACCCATGCAAAAACGAGACGTACAGGTTCAAAATCTCCTATTTTTGCTATGGCACTCAACGGTATTGCTGGCAAATTCCCCAAGTTGCCTGACAGCCGGATGTTTGCTTTTTGATCATCCCAGATTTCTCCAAGCTGAAGACCTGCCTCATACGGAAGCACGTTGACCGTTGCGCCGCTGTCAACCAGGCCGACAACCTCAACCTGCTGATTGTTACAAAAGAGAGGAAATGTCAGACGGGGAAGACTGTCATATTCATTTTGCGACGGATTGCTGACAGAGTATCTGAATTTCAAAATGTTTGACTATTCGTATTCGTTATTTCGAGTTTATTCATCAATATCTCTGCCACTCCGAACGTATTGTACGGTGTTGGCATTTCGTAAATTTTGCCCTGTTCAAGCGGAAAAACATTTCCCTCAGCATCAAGCTGTTCCGCTATAATCCGAATCAGTCTGAGTTTGTCAACTATCCGTAACTGCTGAACAAACGGAAGAATATCTGTCAAAGTCATAATTTCATTTCTCTGCTGTTCACTAAAGATGCTGTTTCGAAACGCGTCTTACTAATCGTCTTATCTCATTTATTTAAAATCATATACAAGAAAAACTCGCTGTTTCTGCTCCCTTGGCTTGTACAGATCCGCAATAAACTAAAGGTAAAGGTAGCAAAAGATCCTCAAACAATTATTCAACAATAATACTTCGTGCTTCATTTCACCTCCTCACTCCCCCAAAATCACCTTCTGCATCAGCATCTGGTTATTGCTGTAAAACGGCACATCCGTTGCTCCGAGCACTGAAGGCGGCAGATCCTGTAACTCAAGGTGGGTCTCTTTGAAGAGGGCAAGTAACTGTTGATAGTTCATGAACACTGATCTTTAAAGTACAGACGCCACCTTTGGTGTTACAGTCTTAATCGTGTTTAACAGCTTATCCTCTGATTTTTTTGCATGATAGAGATCCCATCGCTGTTGGAGATTCATCCAGTAGTCAGCCGACATGCCAAAAAATTTGGCTAACCGTAAGGCTGTTGCCGGTGTCACACCCCGTCGGCCATTAATGATTTCATTGACCCGCTGATAAGGAACATGGATAGCGTCAGCTAACTGACGCTGAGTGATTTTCATAGGGTTCAAAAATTCCTCCAGCAGCATTTCTCCGGGATGAGTCGGTGCCCGATGCGTTGGTATGCGTATCATAGTCACTTCTTGTTGGCTTTTAATGGTAATCAGCGATTTCAACATCCTCCGGCCCAATAGAAGACCATTGGAAGCATATTCTGTACTGGTCATTTAACCGAATACTGAATTGTCCTTTACGATCGACGGACAAGGATTCCAAACGGTTTCCCGGGGGAATGCGCA
The DNA here is from genome assembly GCF_000020645.1 of Pelodictyon phaeoclathratiforme BU-1. Lineage (GTDB taxonomy): Bacteria > Bacteroidota > Chlorobiia > Chlorobiales > Chlorobiaceae > Chlorobium > Chlorobium phaeoclathratiforme. Next base: position 2,120,742 of record NC_011060.1, on the reverse strand, counting down.
ACTCGTCAAGGGTAAGAACAGAATCAAGCTGATCAAGTTTTCTGTACGCCTGTTTCCATAATACTGAAGGACAGATTCTCGCCGTTTTTTTGGTCGGATTTCCGTTAAGAATATCCTCAGTTGCCTGATTCTTAAAAGAGTGTATCATGTTAACACGGCTATCATGCTATTTTGTTCCAAATTACACAAAATCCTGAGATAGTCAAACGAGAAATAGCCCGTGAGGCATTGCATGACGTCAGAATTCATCGGTAGATTCGGTGGACAACTCCATGTTGTAACGGAAGTTCCAGGTCTATTTTTCATTAACTCTTTATAGGCAGTATTTTTACAAGGAAAAGATGTGAAAATTGTAGTCACTAAAATATTTGGAACATTATTTTTTATATCATATATTTAAGCGTTTAGCAAACCTATGATATAGTCACAATGTACGTCGATTCCAGCAAGACCACCATTAATGGCAAAACCTACCAGCGCCATCTTTTTCGTGAATCCTATCGTGAAGATGGGAAGGTGAAAAATCGCACGTTGGGCAAGATCTCAAAATGTTCGGAAGGAGAGATTGCCGCCATTAAACTTGCCCTGAAGTACAAAGACAATTTGGCAGCCCTGTTGCATATTGAGGATGTTGAACTACATGAGGGGCTTCGTGTTGGTGTGGTATATGCACTCAAAACTCTTGCCGAGAGGCTTGGTATCAGCAAGACGCTTGGTAATACCCGCCAGGGAAAGCTTGCATTGTGGCAGATTATGGCTCGATTGATCGGGCAGGGTTCACGACTCGGTGCGGTCAGGATGGCAGCAAGTTATGGCGCCTGTGATGTCCTTGAATTAGAACGCTTTACAGAAGATGACCTCTATGCCAACCTGGCTTGGTTGACGGAGCATCAGGAGCGCATTGAGCAGCAGTTATTCAAGCACAATTCAGCGGGTGCTGGCCCGGAATTGTTGCTCTATGATGTTACCTCATCATATCTTGAAGGGATGGAGAATGTGCTTGCTGCCTTTGGCTACAACCGGGATGGCAAAAAGGGGAAAAAGCAAATCGTTATTGGTTTGTTGTGTACCGCAGATGGCGATCCGGTTGCTGTCCGGGTCTTTGCAGGCAATACCGGCGACAAGTCAACCGTTGCAGAGCAGATTCGCACCGTTGCCAACACTTTTGGCATTGAAGAGGTAACGATGGTTGGCGACAAGGGTATGATCAAAACGCCGCAGGCCAAAGAGTTGACCGATGCGGGATTTTATTACATCACCTCACTCTCGAAACCCGAAATCAGAACCCTGCTGAAGGCAGAGGTACTGCAAATGGATTTTTTCGATTCAGAGCTGTATGAGGTTGAAAATAAAACCGATGGCGTTCGATATGTGCTGAGAAGAAATCCGGTTCGAGAGGCCGAGATGGCAAAGAATCGCCAGGAACGGGTGAAAAAAATCCAGCGTCTTGTTGAGGAGAAAAACAGTTACCTCGCCGGTTCCCTCAAGCGTGACAAGGATGTTGCACAACGCTCTCTTCAGAAAAAGATCAGCCAGTATAAGCTCAATGATGTGCTGGAACTGACCCATCAGGAGAGGGTGTTCACGGTAACGGTCAATGAAGAAATCCTGAAAGGAGTCGCTCTGCTGGACGGCTGTTATGTGATCAAAACCGATGTCAAGAAAGAGCTGCTTTCGACCGAACAAGTCCATGATCGGTACAAAGATCTGGCCAAAGTGGAGCATGCATTCCGGACGTTCAAGCAAAGTCATCTTGAAATCAGACCGGTTCATGTGCGAACCGAAGCGAGCACTCGTGGCAATGTCTTTGCCGTTATGCTTGCCTATAAAATCGAGAGGCAGTTATCAGAACTCTGGAAAAAATGTGAATGCACGGTACCGGAAGGAATTGATGAACTTGGCGCAATACGCAGCACAATCGTCACCCTCAAAGGGTCAAGCTGTCAGAAAATTCCCCAGTCGAAAGGATTGGCTGCTGAGTTGCTTGCCGCTGCCGGGATTACCCTTCCTTCGGTCATTGATGCCAAAAATGTTGATGTAGTCACAAGGAAAAAACTGGCCCCGAAGCGTAAATAAAATTGAAATAAGGTGTTATAGGGATTTTTCGTTCTTTTATTGCTGGAACTTCCGTTGTAAACCCCGGTGTGCCGGTTTTCCGATCAATCTGGTTTGCAAGAAAACCGCTGAACAGAGCCAATTGCTGATGGCCGTGCACAACATCTTCCGTATCGTCAAAATCCAGGACAATGACCTCGGGAGGTTCGACATACGAAGCGAGAAAATGATCCACAAAACCCTCTGCAATCCGATAGAGATCACGACGGGTAATCATGTTTTCCAACCTGCTGAACGTCAGTTGACTGGCTAAATCAAGGCCGGTCTCAGGTAAACGACCTTGGTCAGCAAGCTGCTGATGCCACCATCAAAATCTAGAGCAACTTTTATGGCGAATAATTCAGCATAAATATTTTGAAATATATCTGTACTTTGTAGCTTAAGAGGTTGGCATCAGCTTGCAAAAAGTTTTAAAACATGCACTCGATCATGCCAAAATCAAAAAACCAGTAACGCTTTATTGTTTGCGGCACTCTTATGTAACTCATTTACTGGAAGCATGAACGGGCCTACGTTACATACAAGAACTATCTATACCCACGTATGCGAACAGAGTTTACTGAAAATTTCCAGTCCCTTTGACAATTTGTAAAAAATATTATGCACCTCAAAGGTGTATAAAGCATGCCAGAATAGCTGGTTTTATACACCTTTTGGTGGGATATGGTGCATAGATAAAGAAGTTAGCAAGCATTAAATAAACGACCCTTATTACAAAATAAGATTGACAGTAGAAAATACATGGAAGACCCAATTGAAGAATTAAGAAAACAAGTTATAGAATCCCTTTCTAACAAAAAAACTGATTGGGAAGAAAAGATATATAATAGCCAACAGTATCAACAAGAAATCAAATATCTGAATGATATTACAAAAGATTTTCTTGATAGTATAAGAGCTGTATCCATTTATTCTTCTCGTGCGGGTGATATTTACGATAAGTTTTTATGCATTAGAGCAATTGATGATATGATTCAATCTTCAATTGGTGTTTTAGTTATGATTCAAAATGGAATTCATAATACTGCAAGGAGAGAACTTAGATATTTGATTGAAATGATAACCAAATACGTGATTGTAGATTATGCAAAAATGGGCGAATCTTTTGAAACTAAAACTGAATATTTGAAAAATGAAATTCCTAATTCGTCAATTGAAATTGTTGAAGAATATTCTACACCTTTCTTAAGTCCAGTTAAAGAAGATTTTAGAAGTGAAATTTAAGATTTCTTCTATAAAGCCTGTGCTTATGTTCATCCGTCAAAAAAGCAAATAGATGAACAAATGTTGAATTACGGTAATGGTCATACCATAGGTTTTGAATCGGCTAAAATGTTCTATGACATAAATAAAATCGTTTTCAGAGCATATGATATGATTTTAGTAATGGTATTTCATAGTTTTGGACCTTCTATGAGTGCTGATTTGTTTGAACAGATATTTAATGAAAATCAAAATTGGAAGTTTCATAAAGGGAAATACATGAAAGAATATGCAAAATTAATGAATTACATGAATAACGCTTGCTAACACATGGTATAGTGCATGTGGGTTTCAGAGGTTTTCGAAGGCAGTTGGCTCGTAAAAAAAGCCGGTGTAAACTGATAGGAAATCGCTTCGTAATCCCACACGACACCATACCATAAAACGTTACAAGCAAGCCTAAAAAAAAGACAGCGACATGAAAATTGATAAGATGACATACAAAGACAGAAAAGAAAAACAAATCGGAATGACTGCCGACCACACCAGCCGATCCGAAAAAGTTTTATTTTTTTGCCGACCCGCATTTTTTGTTTTTAATGCCGCCCCACAGCAAACACATTTTGTTTTTCCCACAAGCCCAGCCTTCTTGCCTAAAAAAAAGAGTTTGCTTTTACAACCGCACAAATTCATTAATTTAGCAGAAAAATGAAAATGATTTTATCAGTAGAAAATATAAACAAATCATTTGGCGAAAGGCGACTTTTTGAAAATCTCTCTTTATATCTTGAGAAAGGAAAGATATATTCTCTAATGGGTTCAAATGGTTCGGGCAAGACAACTTTATTTAATATTTTAACTGGGTTTGTAAAAGTTGACAGTGGTAAAATCCAATTCAATAATAATAGCATAAGTTCTAAATCACCTACAGAAATCAATAGGCTTGGTATTGCCAGAACATTTCAAGATTTAAGAATAATACATGGTCTTACGGTTAGGGAAAATGTACTAATGGTGATGGAAAAGAAAATGTTTCATATTGCTACATTTGAAGAATTTAATAAAGTAAATGAGATTCTTAAAAAGGTCTCTCTTCTTGAATATGCTGACCATTTGGGTAGTAACTTGTCTTTTGGTCAGCAAAAACTTCTAACCTTGGGTTGTTGTCTTGCCAATAAACCAGTACTTCTGCTTCTAGATGAGCCAATTGCAGGCATCGACAAGGATAATAAAAAGATTATTAAAGATATCATTTTAAAACTTAAGAATGAAGAGATAACCATACTTCAAATAGAACACGATATGGAATTTATTGAAGAAACAAGCGATTTGGTTTTTCAATTAGAAGATAAGGGATTAAAAATATTGGAAATAAACAATAATTGTTAATTTTGCTATTTAAAATTTCAAAATGCTAGAAGTTAAAAATATATCTACAGGTTACGAAAAAAAACAGGTTCTTTTCGATGTATCTTTCACAGTTGGTGACAACGAAATTATCTTATTAACCGGTGGTAACGGTAGCGGGAAAAGTACGGTTTTAAAATGTATTTATGGATTGCTTCCTATTTGGAATAAAAATGGAAAAGTTATTTTTAATGGTGACGATATTTCAAGACTTCCTTCTTCAAAAATGGTTAAAAAGGGTATTGTTTATATACCTCAAAAAAACAACTATTTTGAATCATTAACGATACATGAAAATCTTGTCGTTAGTGGTTCAACATATTCAAATGTTGATATTAAGCAAAGAGTTAAAGACGTTTATAAATTGCCAAATCTATACGAATTCCGAGATCGCACACCGTTTAGTCTTAGTGGTGGCGAAAGGCAGATGCTTGCTTTAGGGAATGCGCTGATGCACCAACCAAAGCTAATATTGTTTGACGAACCATTTGCAGGTTTAGATGAAGCGAATACTAAAATAATGGTTGAAGAGTTATTGAGTCTGAAAGAAAAGAAAATAAGTATGTTGATTGTTGAGCACAAAAAAAATCTTAATGCTTATGCAACAAAAGAGTTAAGTATGTATTTAGGAAAAATAATTTAAAACAAAAAATATGAGAAAGTTTAAAGTATTAGCTATCATTATCATTATTTCCGCTTATTTATTTGCTTGTGGAAATAGTAAGAAAGAAACTATTAACATTGGATGTTCATTGCCCCTAACTGGTGAAGGAGCCAATTATGGAAGATCTGTAAAAGAAGGAGTTGATTTAGCTATTGAAGAAATAAATCAAAGTGAAATGTTTGATTTGCCTTTGAAAGTTATTTATGAAGATGATAAAATGGATCCAAGGGAAGGTGTAAATGCGATTAATAAGCTTATCACTGCGGACAATGTACCAATAATAATTGGTCCTTTTGGGTCTTCAATAACATTAGCTGTTGCTCCAATAGCAAACAAAAACAAAGTTGTTTTACTGGGAGCTAGTGCCACTGCTGATAATATTAAAGATGCAGGCGATTATATTTTCAGAATCACTCCTCCTAACTCGAAGCAAGGTAATGATGTTGCAAGTTTCTGTTTCAATTCACTTAATTCAAAAAAAGCAGCAATTATTTATCAAACAAATGATTATGGTACTACCCTAAAAACTGCTTTTGAATCAGAATATCTTAAACTTGGCGGCGAAGTTCTCATTGTTGAAGGAGTTGATTTAGGAAACAAAGATTTTAAAACTCAGATTTTAAAAATTAAATCTAAGCAGGTTGATGTTGTTTTCTTTCCCCTTCATGTTGCAGAATCTGGAAATTTTCTTAAACAATCCAAAGAACTTGGATTGAATGTAAAATTTATTAGTTGTGATGGAGCTATGGTAGATGACCTTCTTAAGCTTGCAGGAAATGCGGCAGAAGGTACATATTATACCTCCTTAGCATTAGCTTATGGTATGAATGATAGCCTAATAAACAGTTTTAACACAAATTTTAAAAAGAAATACAATAAAGAGCCTGATGTTTATGCAGCATACTACTATGAAGTAACTTATATCTTAGCACATGCTCTAAAAAAAGCTAATGGCAACATTGGTCAAATAAAAGAAATTCTTTATTCAATAAATGGGGAAAATGCCTATAATGGAATAACTGGTTTAACAAGTTTTGATACTTATGGAGAGGTGGACAAATCATTTTCAATATATGTAGTTAGTAATAATAAATTCAGTCTTTTCAAATGAGTATTTTTAATTCGATTAAATATAATAATACAAAAGAGGAAAGTCAAAAAAATGAAATAGTTATTATACTATCTCATTTTATTGAAAACCCTTTTTCAATATCTGGCATAGAAACTGAATATAAACATTTTGGAAAAAAAGCAATTCGTGAAATAACAAGAAATACAATTTATTTCCTTGTTGTTTTAATGATTGCTCAAATTTCATTAAATTTCTTTTGGCTGTGTAGGGGGGAGAGTTTTCTCAATACAAATTTTAGCAAAATCTTTTTTCATCCTTTTTCAGTTGCGGTATGGCTTTATCTAATACCTATTCTAATTTGTTGGTTTTTTTTGTTTTTGACCCGAAAACTAAAAAATAAATCTGTAGATGAATATTCAAAATACTTATTAAGTATTGAAAATAGCAAATTTAAAAATGCACTCAAATCATTAATAAAATATTTATATACTATTATCCCATTGACATTTCGCACTATTTGGATATGGACTTTGATATTCGGTATTGCAACTGTTTTTACGACTGAGAATATTAAAATTGATTTTAACTCTCAAGTTGATATTAATGCTTTTAATATATTGTCAAGCGGACTACTTAAAGCAATTATCATTTCAATTATAGCCTACATTGCGACAAATGTCATACACGAATTACTTCAACTAAGAGAACAATATGTTGAAGGAAAAGATGAAATGAAATCATTAAAAGAAAGTATCGAAATTGCAAATACTGAAATGCATCATCTTTTGGAACAATCAAAAGTTGCGCTAAAGTATGTTGATACCTCGAACTCGATTACTAAATTTCTAAACGACACAAAAAATAAAGGGACAGGAATATCATCCGAGGCTTTTAAGTTTGTTGCCGGAATTGCAAGTTTAACGGAAGGTATGACAAGTAAGATTGCTCATGATGAAGAAAAAGTACTTATCTCTTTAATTAATAGTTACAATAGTATGCTTGGTAACCAAAGTAGAAGAGTTTCTGATGGAGATTCAATATTAACTACATGGAACAATTTAGGTACTATTTCAAAAAATCTTGTTGAAACAACTTTAAGTAATCCTAAAATTTTTAATGGTTATGAAATTTCATTTTATGCCTTGCAGTTAAAATCTCCTTATCAGTTTATTCAAAAATATTTTGAGCCAAACAATAAGGAATGGATGGAGTTTATCAATTTCAACATTGCAAATAATCATGTAAACAGGTATTTTGCTGTTATAGATGAAACAGTTATGAAGGATTTGAACAAAGAATTTTATGACAATTTAAAATGTGGGAATGGAAATTTTACAATTTTCAAAAACACTCCTTATCTAAGAGAGGTAGAATCAATCAACGCAACAAATGTAAGTAAGAATCTTGATGATATATTCTTCTACGACGAGCAACAAATAAAGTCGTTACAAAGTAACCCTAAGAAGTACGGCGACAAATTACTATTTCAAAATAGTGCTGCAAACAGGAAAGAAATAAAGCTGAAAGATTTATTGAATGATGTAATTCATAAGACAGGTTCTTGTATGATTCGTAATTTTAACAAAATTGAGTTAAACAAGTTGTTAACTGATACAAACGATAATACTACTACTCGTGAAAAACCCACAAACAAATTGATTGATTATTTAGCTATTCGCATAGAAAATACTACTACTAAAGATGAGGAATGGTTATTTTGCGTTAAAAGTATTTATGATGAAGATATAGATACCGCAAAGGTTGAGTTCTTGTTTAAAAAAGACGGAGATAAAACACAAAATAAAAATTGGGAAAAAACTAAAGAACAATTAAATGAAATTTTCTTTCTTAATAAAAGCAATGAATCTAACTTAACAAAATGTGTAAAAAACATTCAAAATAATGAAAATGAATATTGTAGTTGTAACGATCCATTAAATTGTACTTATCCTAAAATCAAGAATTTTAAAATAATACCCATCAAGGATTTTAAATAGAATGGAATATTATTTGTATCCAATTATTTAATCAATGAAACAGAAAAATAAAGCGGAAAACCTTATGGAAGAAATAAAAAAAATAATTATCAAAACTGAATTTAATGGCAAAGACATCAATGCGTTTAAGGAATCTGTTTATAAGAAAATTGAAGAGATATTTTCTAAACAGGTCATAATCGATAAAAAAATATCTGAAAGTGCAAAGCAGATTTAAAGATAAGCCTTCAGTATTGTTGTTTTTCCCTCCAGGTTGGTCATTAAATTATGGTGCTCCTCATATTGGTTTGCCCATAATCAAAGGTTATCTTAGTAAATATAATATTAGCTGTGACATTCAAGATTTAAATATTGAGTCTTCACGTTTTTTTGGTGTAACCCTTTCGGAACAAAAGTTATTATCATTAATGACAGATTTTGATTCGGAAAACGCATACAAATTCTACTTTAGTTTTTCTGATAAACTACAAAAAATTGCAGAAAAATATAAAGGACAATGGAGAATAAAAAGTGGTTTTGTTTACGATGGGTGTGACCTAAGTTCATCAAAAGATATTGAATATTTTTCCAAAATCGAATCACCATTTACTAAATTTTACGAAGACAATATCATTTCAAAGATTAGTAACCATAGTTATTCTATTATTGGGATTTCTGTTACTGTACCAAGTCAATTACTATCTGCCTTCGAAATATCACGAATAATTAGAAAGAGCGGTTATAAAGGAATAATAGTTTTGGGGGGCAATACAATAACAAGATTAAAAGAGGAATTATTTTTAGATTGGATTTATGATGTTGTCGATTGTATTGTTTTAAATCAAGGAGAAGAATCATTAAAATTAATATTTGACTCTCTACAAAACAATGGAAAATTCGACAACATCCCTAATCTATTATGGCGAAAGAATGGTAAAATTATTTATAACGGATATAAACATATTGAAAAATCACAATTTTCAATGCCAAATTTTGAAGGTTATCCAATTGGCGAATATTGGGGTATTAATTATTTGCCAATAATTGGTGCAAGAGGATGTTATTATGGGAAATGTAACTTTTGTTCTATCCCCTATGCTTGGGGCAATGATGGATTTGTTGGTTTAGATAATCCAACACATGTATTTAATAGTATTAATGAATCTATTCAAAAATATAATATTCATAATTTTAGTTTCGTTGAAGAAACTATGCACCCAAAAACCATTAAAGAAATTGCTAAACTTGTTGCGGAGTCAAACATTAATATAAATTTTGAGGGCTACATTCGGTTTGAGAGTATTTGGCTTAATGATTCTTTATTGTTATTACTTTCAAATTCTGGATTAAAAAAAGTGTTTATTGGGATGGAGTTGATTTCAAATAAAAATAGAAACAATTTAAATAAAAATGATAATGCTAATCAGATAGTTGAATTTTTAAAAAAATTTAAAAAGTATGGAATTAAAGTGCATTTGTTTACAATGTTTGGGTTCCCCGGTACAAATGAACTAGATGCGATAGACACGGTTAAGTTTTTATTTGATAATTCAGATTTGATTGACACAATAGATGTTTCTCATTTTGTTTATTCTAAACATACGCAAATAAATGGAGTAACGCCATTAATTGAAACAAGTAAAGATTGGGCTATTGAATATGATTTTATTGCTGAAAACAGTTCTTATATTAACTCAAAAGAAGCACAAATTTTGGCTAATGGACTTGAAAGTATAGTGATTCAAACCAAGCCCCAATGGACACATCCAATATACAGAATGTACACAGCATGGCAATAAATATTTAAACTATGATAATTAACCTAAGAGAAAAAAAATTCCTATTTTGGAAATGCAACGAACAAAAATTGTTGACTTAAGAACTGTGCCTATTAATTTTTATCATAAACTTTCAAATGAAGATTATGTTGATGTTAGAGCGATGGGGTTATCTGGTAATAATCATTACTTCATAACAAATAACCCTCCATATTATACTTCAATCAAAGGTTCAACGGAAAAACTATTACTCAGAAAAATTGTTGTTCTTAAACTTATCAAAATAAATAAGAAACTAAATAAAAATGGAATTGAACTCTATTTATTTGATTTCTATAGACCTATTAAAGTCCAACAATTTCTTTATAATGTTTGGCTACCAGCGTATTTAAAAAAAATTCATCCCCATTACACTCAGGGTGACATTACTATGGAATTAAACTTTTATTCAGCTAAACCTCCAATATCAGAAGATGAGTTTGACAGGAATGCACCTCCCCCTCACACAACTGGTGCAGCGATGGATGTTACACTAAGATTTAAAGACACAAAGGGGCTCTTCGCGGCATTTAATGGAAACAGAGTAATAATGGCTTAGCTTAGCGTAATCTCAATTCATAGAATGAGTCAGAACATACACCTATGATAAAGGTGATGACCATGCCGATAACCCATAGAGACAACATCTTCAACTATGCAAGCACAACACAGCCAAGGCATTAAGCGCTCAACAATAAATTATTCCGTAATATAAGGGCAAGAAGGTAAACACAAACACCTGCCCTTGTAAATCATGAAGTTAAGTTACTTTGAATTATCTGCCATCGATCGTGCAAAGCTACAACAAATTGTGGCAAAAGGAAGAGATTGGCAAGCACGTCATCGGGCTCAAACACTGTTATATTTCAACGACGGGTTGAGTGCAAAGACCATCGTGGCATTGCAAGACCTGAATATCGATACGGTTTATGACCGACGTAAGAACTGGTTATCAAAGGGGTTTGCTGCTTTATATGACAGGCATCGAAGCGGCGCACCTCCGAAACTAAACGCCATTCACCTTGAACAGATCACGATTTGGGCGGAAAAGGAAGCACTGACAGCTCCAGCGATAGTGGCTCGGTTAAAGGAAGAGTGCAATGTAAACGTGAGCGTTGGTACCGCAACTAATGCGTTGAAAGCACTTGGTTTTGTCTGGAAACGTACACGCCTGTGGTTAAAAAAAAACGAGATGAAGTCCGGTTTCGACAAGCACAGTTAGAAATAGAATTGATGAAAGATGAAGTCGAACGCGATGAGAGGATCTTAGCCTTTGTAGATGAGACTGGTTTCGCACTGGCCCAGCCAAACCGCAGCGCCTGGACTCCGATAGGCAAATGTCACAAGATTGACGCCAACCGGGGAAAACGCCTGAATGTCATCGGAGCCATGCTCTCAACGGGTGATTTGTTCTCAGTTGCGCTGTGGCAAACAACAGATTCACTTATATTTACCGGCTTTCTTGGTCTGCTGATGAACTACGTGGGTAAACCTTTAACGGTCATTCTGGACAATGCGTCATTCCATAAAGCGAAAGCGGTTCAACCGATGTTAAAGGTGCTGGCTCAAAAGGGGCTGACTCTTTATTTCTTGCCACCTTACAGTCCAGAACTCAATCGAATTGAAAAGTATTGGCACAAGGTGAAGTATGAATTGATGGAATTCAAGACGCGAAATGAAAAAACCCTTGAAGAAGATGTTCGAAAAATCTTAGCTGGTTTTGGTACTGATTACGTAATGACTTTTTGATGAGCGCTTAGGAATAGGCCTATACAGCTAAATCTACCTTAGAAATGCCTCGGCGATCTGCTAAGAAAGCTTTGAAAACTACCAAACCAAAATATTCGTTTACCTTAGAAAACGGAACCTTCTTATCGTCTGACGACGTATTAATGTTTCACTTCAACCCATTAAATTCCGCGAATATCCCACAAAGGAGCTATTATTTATGGGTACTATATTTGATGAAATTACCAATTTTGTACATACAGACTATTTAGAACTTAAAAGCATAAAAGCTTAAAAGAACAACTGACAATATCTGAAGAAGAAGCTTTAAAAAACAGAAGATTATTATATCATTCAATGAAAGAAGAAGGGATAGTAAATTATCCATTTGAAATGGTGGCATTATTCATGGGGTGATCAGATGTGGGCAATTCTTTCAGATAACAAGAAAGTATTTTATTCGAAATTAATCTTATGAATATGCTAGCACAAATATGTTTTAATATTTTAGTTTCATTTTCTATATATTTGCTTATATCGACTTCGTTTTCAATAATATATAATTCAGTTAAGTTTTTCCATTTTGCACATGGAGCTATTATAAGTTTAGGAGCATATTTTAGTTACTTTTTTTATCTACAGCTTAATTTGCCTTTATTTATTGCAATTCCTTTTACAGTATTTTTATCAATTTTTGTGTCATTGTTAATAGAATTATTAATTTACAGACCGTTAAAGAGAAGAAAAGTCTCATCACTTTCATTACTTATAGTTTCGCTTGGGATTTATATAGTATTACAAAATGTCATATCATTAATTTGGAGTGACGGTGTTAAGAGCATAGTCAAAAATGAAATAGAAACAGGAACAGAAATATTCGGGGCTCACATAACTAATATACAAATTGTAACCATAGGGTTAAGTTGTATCATATTTCTTATTAAAATGTTATTCCTCCAATTCCATAAAATAGGACGAAATATTAGAGCAATCTCGACAAATACTGAATTGGCTAATATCATGGGTATTAATTCCAATAGAATAATTTTATGGTCTTTTGCGATAGGGAGTGGTATAGCTTCAATTATTGGAGTTTTGGTTGCTGCGGATACTGGTTTGACACCAACAATGGGATTTAGTTTGTTGCTTTATGGTGTTGTTGTAATGATTATTAGCGGCATTGGCAGTAATTGGGGGCTAATCGGTGGTGCCTTATTATTGGCCACTATACAGCATCTAACTGCATTTTTTCTCGATGGCAAATGGATAGATGCAATCACCTATTCTATTTTAATATTATTTTTAATTTGGAAACCTCTTGGTTTTAGTGGTAAACGCCTCAAAAAAACAGAGATATAATGGAATATATTTTACACCTTCTAATTATTGTTTCTATTTACGTTATGCTATCTCAAAGCTTAAGTCTTACAGCTGGCTTTGCTGGTATGATTTCTTTGGCTCATGCAGGATTTTATGGCATTGGGGCTTATACAACTGCATTATTATCAATCAATTATCAGATGCCATTCATTTACACTCTTTTTTTTGGGATCCTTATTTGTGGGATAATAGCAATGCTAGTTTCAATAATTGCACTAAGAACTATTGACGATTATTTTATTATTTGTACATTAGGGATACAAATTGTCATTTTCACAATTTTAAATAATTGGATGAGTTTAACAAATGGCCCAATGGGCATAATGGGCATCCCCTCAATTTCTGTTTTTCAAATTGATTTTAGTAATAAATTATCATTTTTAATTTTAAGTATTATTTTTTCAGTAGTTATCTTCATTTTTATCAAGTTAATTGTTAAGTCAAGTTTTGGTAGAGTATTAAAAGCATTGAGCGAAGATGAAATATATACTCAATCAGTAGGAAAGAATGTCTATTTATCTAAAGTAATTGCGTTCACTATAAGTTCAATGATTGCAGCTATTCCTGGCGCATTGTACGCACATTACACATCGTTTGTTGATCCGTCAAGCTTTACAGTTAATGAGTCCATATTTATTTTATCAATTGTCATTATTGGAGGGATGCGTAACCTTTGGGGGATTATATTTGCTGCTGCATTTTTGGTATTATTGCCTGAAGCACTTCGTTTTGTTGGGTTGCCAAATAATATTGCAGCAAATCTTAGACAGATAATTTATGGTATTATTTTGATTTTAGTAATTTTTAAATCAACTACCCCGCAGCAGAGCTACGGGGTATAAGTTTATGTTTAAGAATTCTATCACTAAGCAGAGCTTCGAGGAATAAGTCCTATAGTGATTTAAAATAATAATTGATGATAGAAGAACAAAGTAATAAGCGCTCATCAAAAAGTCATTACGTAATCAGTACCAAAACCAGCTAAGATTTTTCGAACATCTTCTTCAAGGGTTTTTTCATTTCGCGTCTTGAATTCCATCAATTCATACTTCACCTTGTGCAAATACTTTTCAATTCGATTGAGTTCTGGACTGTAAAATGGCAAGAAATAAAGAGTCAGCCCCTTTTGAGCCAGCACCTTTAACATCGGTTGAACCGCTTTCGCTTTATGGAATGACGCATTGTCCAGAATGACCGTTAAAGGTTTACCCACGTAGTTCATCAGCAGACCAAGAAAGCCGGTAAATATAAGTGAATCTGTTGTTTGCCACAGCGCAACTGAGAACAAATCACCCGTTGAGAGCATGGCTCCGATGACATTCAGGCGTTTTCCCCGGTTGGCGTCAATCTTGTGACATTTGCCTATCGGAGTCCAGGCGCTGCGGTTTGGCTGGGCCAGTGCGAAACCAGTCTCATCTACAAAGGCTAAGATCCTCTCATCGCGTTCGACTTCATCTTTCATCAATTCTATTTCTAACTGTGCTTGTCGAAACCGGACTTCATCTCGTTTTTTTTTAACCACAGGCGTGTACGTTTCCAGACAAAACCAAGTGCTATCAACGCATTAGTTACGGTACCAACGCTCACGTTTACATTGCACTCTTCCTTTAACCGAGCCACTATCGCTGGAGCTGTCAGTGCTTCCTTTTCCGCCCAAATCGTGATCTGTTCAAGGTGAATGGCGTTTAGTTTCGGAGGTGCGCCGCTTCGATGCCTGTCATATAAAGCGGCAAACCCCTTTGATAACCAGTTCTTACGTCGGTCATAAACCGTATCGATATTCAGGTCTTGCAATGCCACGATGGCCTTTGCACTCAACCCGTCCTTGAAATATAACAGTGTTTGAGCCCGATGACGTGCTTGCCAATCTCTTCCTTTTGCCACAATTTGTTGTAGCTTTGCACGATCGATGGCAGATAATTCAAAGTAACTTAACTTCATGATTTACAAGGGCAGGTGTTTGTGTTTACCTTCTTGCCCTTATATTACGGAATAATTTGTTGTTGAACGC